>CAWUNZ010000264.1:0-5013 GCA_963923445.1 uncultured bacterium | reverse complement strand
CGGTAGGCCATAATACTGCGGCCAAGCGCAAACGGGGCCGTCCCATGCAGCCGGACAAAAAACACCGCAGAACCATCAAAGGTAAAAAAGAGCGCGCCAGGCTTTTCCTCAAGGCCCACCTCGGCTGGCTCAAGGGTTGGCCCGCAGAAGCCGAAGACGGTTCCCTGCGCTGGATGAGGCTCATAATCGACCAGAATAACGAGTATGTCATCAAGGAAACTCCCATTGGCCCGGTCCTCCTCAGGCAGGCCGAGACGACGCTTTCCAAGCTGGTCAACGAGCACCCGGAGCAGATTCCATCCATTTCGGGGGGCGCGGCGGATTGGCCGGAACGCACCAAGGCGATGCTCGAGGCGCTCAAGCGCGCATGGGCTGGCAAAATAACAGCGTCCGCCGCGCTTGCGGAAATCGTCTCGGCATGGCCCAGGCGCGAACAGGCGCTCATGAGAAAGATGGCCAAGGAACAACCGGCCGATTTCTGGATCGCCGAGTTGCTGGCCTGGCGAAACAACCTCACCGCCACACGGATGTCGGTGCTGGCGCCCTGGCTGGTGGACAACCTGAAGGCCATGGGCCGCATGGTCCGTCACGCGGGAACGGACAAAGGAATCAAACACGCCATCCTTCTGGCTGTTCTTGTGGAAAAAATGGGTCCGGAATCCGCCGCCTACTGGCTGGACATCCTCTCCCACGCCAAGTCCTGGGGCACGCCCCTTCTCGACGCCAAGTCCGAATGCCGTGCGGTAAATTACCATCTTGAAAATGCCAAAATATGCTGGAAAGGCAGGCGTCGCTGGCCCGGCTGGGAGCCGAACTGCCACACGATGGTGGCGACATATCTTGAGGGCCTGCTTTGGAATTCGCCAAATCGGAAAAAGGACTTCGACGGATTCACCTTGCTTACGAGCGCGCTTTTCAACCGGGAAGCCATCGGCAAGATGCATGAAACCAGCAAGGCGCTTTGGACCAACCTGGGTGAGGCGCTCAAATGGCTACGCGACAAGGTCCGCAAGTGCCTTTGGCCTCCGGAGGCCGAGGAGTTGGAGAAGTGCCTTCAATCCGCTCATGAATTATCAGAATCGCTTCCGGACATCAGTTTTTGCGATGCGGCGAATCGGCTTGGAGAGATGTGCGACCAAGATTATTTCGATGATTGGCAGAAATTATCGGATTTTCTTCGTTCACTGCCCGTGGAATTGAATGGCACCCATCCACGGCACCAAGCATGGAACTTCATGGCGAAAATCATCGCCCTCCGGAATGGAAAACTCTATGAGGCCGCCTTCAGGTTTTTGGAAGGCACCGCCGTGGCCGAAATTACCGGTTTTATCACGGCGATTCATCTCGACAGATGGCACCTGGACAACTGGCTCGAAAAGATGGCGGAAACCAGGTTGGTATCCCCCGGGAAACGCATCGGGGCGGAAGAGCGGTGGCGCTGGTTCGAGGCGGTGCGGTTGGTCGCCGCGCGCGCGCCCGAAGTCTTGTCATCCAGCGAGGCCTGCATCAACATCGGTTATCTTTCATTTCATATCCCTGATATGGATGCCTTGGTTGATGCCGGCGTTTCCCTCATGCGCCACGCCTGGTTTCGCGAAAGCCAGCCGATAGTGCTTTTCCAGATGGCTTTCAGGTTCGAACCCCTCGGAGCCGATCCCATCGCCATGCTGGCGGCCATCGCGGGCTATTACGAGGCAAATCGGAACATCGAAAATCCTGATGAATTCGACTCCCAACTCAACAAGCTTGTCGATTGCCTCAGGTCTTCGGACCGGATCAGTGACATCAGTCCCCTCATCAACGGTAAGCCCGACATTGCCCGGTTGCGTTCGCTGGCGCTCAAATCGTCGGCGTTTCTTGCCCTCATGGGACCCCAGTCCGTTATCCAGCGGCAGGTGTTTCCAGAATTTGACTGGCCTAAACGCTATCCAGGCAAGTTCCTGCCGCTGCTCGAGCGGATCGGCGCGTTGTCCGCGAACGCTCGAACCGTTGTCGGAAACATCCTCGACAAGGACTTTCCCGACCGTGACCTCATCGCCGACGAGGTGGCCAAACTATCAGCCCGCATCGGCACCAGCCAGGAGGCGCCCGGCATGTCCAAGCGGCTTGCCAACCTTGAGGCCGTCCTGGCCAAAAGCCCTAAAACACCATCCGCCAAGAGGCTGGAAAACCTTGAGGAAAAGCTCAAGGCCTGCATTGGCCGCATGGCTCCCCTCGCGCTCGAAACCGACCTGTCAGGCGCCGTGCTCGAATCCGTTCACATCCGGGGACGCGAGCGATTCACTCGTTTCGGCGATACCGCCATCGACATCCTGATGGCGATCCTTTCCCTTCGCGATCGCGCCCAGCGCGAACTTGGCATCGCGGTCTGGAAGCAGGGACTCAGGCAAGGGCCATGGGAACTCATGACGGATCATCCGGTGAACGCCTACTTTGTGGAGAAGATGACGGGGAAGGGAATCTCGCTGGAACCATGGATGAATCCAGCCGCACCACGCGACATGCCAACCGCCAACGGCAAGACATACTCCGTTGGCATCAGCATGGATCCGCTCGACATCCTTCTGATGGGCGAGCATTTCAAGTCATGCCTGTCGCTTCATGGCGGAAACTTCTTCTCAACCATCACCAACGCCGTGGACATCAACAAGCGGGTGCTCTATGCCCGCGAACCGGGCGGGACCGTCGCGGGACGCTGCCTGCTGGCCCTGACCGATGAGGGGACAATCCTGACCTTCCATGCCTACTGTCATGATGCCAAGGCGGAATTCGACAGGATGGCCGACGCCTTCGCGCGCGACCTGGCCGAAAGGATGGGCACGACAACCGCCTTGAAAGGAAAGGTTTCAACGCTCGTGGCATCCCGTTGGTACAACGACGGGCCTGAGGACCTGTCGCACCGGTTCGATTTCACGCTCGAGGGATCGGCTTTTCGCGCCCAGGTTCCCGCTGTTCCGGCAGCCGATTTTCCCGAGTTGCTGCAAGGCGCCATCCATCCCTTGGGCATCGACCATGAGGTGCTCACGCGAACCTTTAACATCAGCGAGGTCCAAGAAAGACCCGAACTGGTGGAACAACTCGCGCGCATGCTCGAAGCGTGCCGGAATGTGCCCCTTGAAACCTGGACCTGTTTCGCCGGGAAAGCCATCGCCATGGGACTACGGGGCACGGCACAGGCAATCATTGACAAGTATTTTCCAAGGGACGCGCAAGGATTGCTTCGCTGGTTCAAGCCGATCGACTATGACTCCGATGCCTTGGCCATCCTCGACCTGATCGGGGAAAGCAAGCCATCGTTGGCGCTCAGGCTTCTCAGGGCGACACGGCACCGGAAAATGACTGAAGATAAATACGAACACTATCAGCCAAGGCGCAAAATCCTTGCGGCCGTTCACCGTCGGCTTGGCCGGCACGCCTTGGCCGACCAACTGGCACAAGGCGATTGAGAACCATGACCATTCGGCGGAAAAATCCCGCCTTTGAGAACCCTTATCGGGCTATTGACGATGAATTGGATCAGGAATTAAACAATGTGATTCTTATCACCATCTTGTTTTTGTATCCATCCCCGAACGGTCTTCCAAAGGGCAAGGACACAAGCGGGAATCAAGCCAACGGGCCACCTTGCTGATGGCGCTTGATTGGTGTTTTCCAAGGCCTTGGGAGGATCGAGAACATCCTTCATGTTCGACACATTTTCCCATTGGCTCATTCCCTCCTTCCACAGGACGGAAGGGGAGGTGAAAAAGCCCTCGTCATACAGCCTCCTCAATTCCGCGGTGTTGATCGGACCACCCATCAGGGATTTCCTGATGAAGTACCATTTGGAATTCATCCGACTTCGCCCCGCCCCAGGACAAAACGCCGGACGGTGCCAACAGGCTCCCATCACCTGGCTTTTTTCCTGACACCCTTGCGTAAGGCGATGCCCAAACGGGCCAAAGATTCCTGAAAACCTTTTTGCAAGTCTGGGGTTGAATGACACGGATAATTTATAACTATTTTTTAACATTTTTATGATAATTTACTAAACTAGCAGATATATTTATATTTAATGGGGGGGGGTGTTGTGGGTGTCCTTTGATATTCGCCTGCAACAATTGGTGGATCTGGCCCGAAAAGGGGACGCCTCATCCCATCGGATGCTCCTCGAACACGCCCACGACCGCCTGATGGTGCTGACCCGGTCCATGTTCCGCGATTTTCCAAGCCTGCGCCGCTGGGAACAGACCGAGGATGTGTTCCAGAACAGCATGATCCGAATGCAACGGGCCCTGAGCGGGGTGAAGGTGGAATCGGCGCGCCACTTCCTCAACCTGGCCGCGTTGCAGATCCGCCGCGAACTTCACGACCTGACAAGGAAGTATTTCGGCCCCCTCGGCGTTGCCGCCAACCACCACAGCGACCATCAACCCTCCGACAACCCGGGCGGCGCTCTCCACTCCATGGCCGCCAAACCCGAAGACCTGTCCCAATGGACCGATTTCCATGCCGCGGTGGAAAGGCTTCCTCCCGAGGAACTCGAGGTTTTCAACCTTGTGTATTACGAGGGATTAACCCAGGAAGAAGCCGCCCCTGTGTTAGGCCTCTCACTTCGCACGCTCAAAAGGCTTTGGCAATCGGCCAAGGTGAGGTTGCATGGGGAATCGATCCTTCATGGATGGTGATGAAGCTATCATTGCCGACATTTTGTTGGAATGGGATGAACAATGGCAACAGGGCCGGGATATTCCCGCTGCGGACCTCTGCATCGACCACCCGCGCTTAGCCGATGAACTCGCCCGCCGCATCAAGGCGCTCAAGGCCATGGCCTGGCTGGACCATGAGTTGAGCCATGCCAAGGACCCAAAGATTTCGATAGGCAACAATGTCCTAAATTCTCGGGTCCTTGGCGGCCGTTATCGGCTGGATGTGCTGTTTGGCGAGGGTGGCTTCGCCTGTGTCTGGAAGGCGTTCGACTTGGAACTTCAGCGGATAGTGGCTGTGAAGTTCCCGAAACTCGGCCGTCTGAAT
>CAWUNZ010000263.1:0-5014 GCA_963923445.1 uncultured bacterium | reverse complement strand
TCCTGGCGTTTTTCGAGCGCTTCCGCAAGGACGGCCTTCTGACACTCAAACCACCCGCGAGGGTGTTCACCGACGCCTCCGGCAAGCCTTTGCGATTGGCCGAGCGCCCCGCCGGGGGCAGCGGTCGCCGCAAGCTCTGCCTGGCCGACTGGGACGGCGACGGCGTGGTGGATCTACTCCTCAACGGATCCAATGCGGATCTTTACAAGGGCTTGGGCCACAAGGACGGGCTGTGGCGGTTCGAACGCAAGGGCCCGTTGGCCAGCCGCAACATCGAGGGGCACGATGTCAGCCCCACGGTGGTGGATTTCCGGGGCGACGGCATCCCCGATTTCCTGGGTGGCGCCGAGGACGGCCGGTTTTATCATCTGGAGAACCCGCGCCGAAATTCCGCGCGATGATTGGAGCCCGCACATGCTTGCATTGTTCGCCTGTCTCGGCTCGTTGGCGGCACACCCCGCGGTGGTGAAGTCGGAATTCATTTACGAGAAAGCCCCGTTCCCCAGTTGCCATGCCACGACCATCACCGACACCCGCGACGGCCTGGTGGCGGCCTGGTTTGGCGGCACGGCGGAAAAGAACCCCGATGTGGGCATTTGGGTTTCCCGCCACGCGGGTGGTGCCTGGACCGCCCCGGTGGAGGTCGCCACGGGCGTTCAGCCCGACGGCAAACGCCTACCCTGCTGGAATCCGGTCCTGTTCCAACCCAAGGGCGGCCCGCTGATGCTCTTTTACAAGGTCGGTCCATCCCCCAGCACCTGGTGGGGCTTACGAAAAGACAGCACCGATGGTGGCAAGACCTGGGGCGAACCGGTTCGCCTGCCCGACGGCCTGGTCGGCCCCGTCAAGAACAAGCCCGTGCAACTGGCCGACGGTTCGATCATCAGCGGCAGCAGCCTGGAGGGCCTCAAGGAAGGCCCGTCGTGGCAGGCCCACATCGAGCGCAGCACCGACGGCGGAAAAACCTGGTCCAAGGTGGCCGTTCCGGTGGCCAAGGATGGCCCCGCCGCCATCCAGCCCAGCATTCTCTCCTTGGGCAACAAGCGGTTGCTGGCGCTCGGCCGCACCCGTTCCGGGGCCATCTTCACCACGGAGTCGGCCGACAACGGACTTTCGTGGTCCTCATTAACCCTTTCCGGCCTTCCCAATCCCAACTCCGGAACCGATGCCGTCACGCTCGCAAACGGCAACCACCTGCTGGTCTACAATCACACGAAGCTTGGCCGCAGCCCCCTCAACCTCGCCTCATCAGCCGATGGCAAGAACTGGAACCCCGAACTGGCTCTTGAAAGCGACCCGGGGGAATACAGCTATCCGGCCGTCATCCAGTCCGCCGATGGCATGGTCCACATCACCTACACCTGGAAGAGGCAGAAGGTCCGCCATGTGGTGATCGACCCGGCCAAGCTGGGTTCGGCAAAATCACGGGAGTAATCGGTGGGAAAGAACAAAAAAGGGTGCCGACTCAGTTTTATATCCTGGTCAAAAGGCCCGTTTCCTGAACACAGTCCGGGAGAGACCGCCAATGATCGGCAAGAAAAAAAGTCCGCATGACTGAGCCAGGCAACGAGGAACATCGAATGCCCAAATATTCGCTGGATTTAAATGGGATGGCGACCCCGCCGGGCCGTGCCCTATTCCTTTTGCACCTTATCGCCTCCATGGTTGGCTTTCTGCTGGTTTGGCCCTCCACCGCGGCCGAGGAAGAGGCCGTCACCAAGCAACAACGGGCCGCGATCCTCAAGACCTTCCGCGACGAGGTGACGCCTTTTCTGAAAAAATACTGCACCGAATGCCACCGCGACGCGCGGCGCAACAAGGGCGATGTGGAATTCGGGAGTACCTTCAATCGGCCCGGGGCGGGGGAGTTTCGCAAGCTGTGGCAAGCGGCGATGGCCAATGTGAAGGAGCATGCCATGCCGCCGGAGGATGCCAAGAACCAACCCACGGAACAGGAGCGAAAAAAGTTCATCGAATGGGTTCCCAAGGTGAGGTACCTCAATCCGAAGGATCCCGGTCCCTTTGTGATCCGCCGGTTGAACAAGGTTGAGTACGCCAACACGCTCCGCGACCTGCTGGGCATCGACCCCTCGGTGGCGCAAGGCCTTCCCGACGAGGTTCCCGGCGAGGGATACCTCAACACCATCTCTCCGCTGCAGTCGGAGCAATACCTGGCGATCGCGAACGAGGCCGTCAACCGCGCCCTCGGACCGACGGGCGGCCAGGTTTCCGAGAAGCATCGGCAACTGTTGGGCGCCACTCCCGCCAACGAGCGCGATTATCGCGAGGCGGCGAACAAGGTCGCCCGCTCGCTCGCCCGCTCCGCCTTCAGGAGGCCCGCGACCGATGAGGAAATTCAGGTTTTGATGCGGGTGTTCGACCTGGCCCGCGACAACAAGCTCGACTATCCGGGATCGTTGCGATTGATGCTCAAGGCGGTTCTCGTCTCACCGCAGTTCCTGTTCATCACCCCGGCGAAGGAACCACCCGCCGACCTGGCGATTGTCCCGCTCGATGACCATCAAATCGCTTCCCGATTATCGTATTTCCTCTGGTCCACCATGCCGGATGCCGAGCTTTCGGGCCTGGCTGATGCCGGCCGGCTGAACGAACCGGCCGCCATTCGGGCGCAGGTCAGGCGCATGCTGTCGGACAACCGCTCACGGGCCCTGTTCGACGGCTTCGGCCAGCAATGGCTGGGGATCGGCGGCCTGAAGGAGAAACGGTTCGACCCGGTGAAGTTCCCCGAGATGACCCCGGCGTTGCGCGAAACGATGCACGAGGAGGCCCGGCTGTTTTTCGAGACGCTCGTCCGCGAAAACCGTCCCGTTGTCGATTTCATCACTGGGGATTTTGTCTTTGTCAATGAAAGCCTTGCCTCCATCTACGGCCTTCAGGAGAAGGTTTCAGGGCCCCAGATGCGTCGGGTGCAGGTCAAGGATTCCAACCGTGGTGGAATTCTCGGCATGCCCGCCACGCTGGCGATCACCTCGTTCCCCGACAGGACCAGCGCGGTGAAACGGGGCGCCTGGGTCCTGGAGCAGGTGATGGGCGAGCACATTCCCCCCGCCCCGCCGAATGTTCCCGCGCTTGACAAGCAGGACAAGAATAAGGTGGCCAGCCTCACGCTTCGGCAGAGAACGGAACTGCACCGGTCGAACGCCGTCTGCGCGAACTGCCACAAGCTCATGGATCCGATCGGTTTCGGGCTGGAGAATTTCGACGCCATCGGCCGGTGGCGCGACAAGGACGAATCCGGCGGTCCGATCGATGCCGGCGGGCAGTTGCCGGGCGGTAAAAAATTCCATTCTCCCCGGGAGTTGAAGGCGATCCTTGCCGAACGCAAGGACGATCTCGCCCGCAACCTGACCGAAAAAATGCTGGCGTACGCCCTCTGCCGGCAATTGGAAGGTTATGATCTCACGGTTGTCGATCAGATTCTTGGGAATATCCGCAAGGACAACGACCGTCTCCAACCGCTGATCATGGAAATCGCCACCAGCTACCCGTTCACCCACCGCCGAATCAAATAAGGAGCCGTTCATGACCCTCCCATCCGCTCCAACCCGCCGCGCCTGCATCAAGGGAATGGGCGCCACGCTGGCCCTGCCGTTTTTGGATTCCCTCGTCCGGGGTACGGAAGCCGCAACCAGGCCCGCCAGGCCGCCGGTGCGCCTGGGATTCATGTACATGCCCCACGGCGTGATCATGGACCAGTTCTGGCCGAGCAGTCCGGAGACTTTCCTGACATCGCCGCCCCCGGCCATCGAGGCACTCAAGCCGGTGCTCTCCCAGTGCCTGATGGTGAAGGGTGTCTCGGGTGTGCCGATCAAGCCGTTCAATGGCGCGCCGCACGCCTTGGAACTTTCCACCTGGCTGACCGCCACGCTCCCCAATGCCGATCACCGCAACCGGATCGACATCGCCATCTCCGCGGACCAGATCGCCGCGAATTATGTCGGAGGGCTGACCTCGCTGCCCTCCCTCGAGTTGGCGACCATGCCGCAGACCCACAAGGAAAACCAGGAGGGCCTCAACGAGGGGTACTATTCTCATTGCAGCTATCGCTCCCCCACGCAGGCGATGCCCGCGGAGATCAACCCGCGCAATGTGCTCAATCGCCTGTTCGGCAAGAGCGACAAGCCCGGCGCCACGCCGAGGCACAACCCGCTCGACCGCGGCATGCTCGACCTGGTCATCGGGGGCGCCCGCGACCTGCGCAAGAAACTGTCCCAGGACGACCAGCACAAGCTCGACGAGTACCTCGACAGCGTGCGCGCCGTCGAGCGCCGCATCGCGGCGATCGAGCAAAGGCAGAAGGACGCCGCCTTGGAAAAGGCGGGGTTGAAAACCGGCAGCCGCAACGCCTCCGACTCCGCCCCCATCGAGGTCAAAATCCCCGACGGCGACAAGCGCAGCGAATACATGAAGGTCATGTGCGACCTTAACCTGTTGGCATTCCAGACCGACACCACGCGCGTCAGCACCTATATCGGCTCCACTCCCAACGGCGTGACCTACCCTGAACTCCGCCTCAGCGGCGAGCACCACTCCTTCACCCACCACCAGAACAAGCCCGAAACCAAGGCCAAGGTCGCGGCGATCACCGCCTTCAACATCGCGCAGTTCGCCTACATGGTGAACAAGATGGCCAAGCTCCGGGAAGGTGAGGGCACCCTGCTCGACAACTGCATCATGATGTGGGGTTCAGGGCTCGAGGATGGCAACAATCACACCCGCGAAAACCTCCCGTTCATCATCGCCGGCGGCGGTGGTGGCTCGCTGAAAACCGGCCGCTTCATCACCACCAAGGCCAATCAGGGCGACCTGCTCACCACGCTGCTCGCCTGCATGGGCGTCCCGGTCGATCGCCCCATCGGCATCGCCACCAAACAGATCAGGGAAATGATGAACGGCTGACCATCCCCGGCAATCGCATCCGTTGCCACCGGCGTTGGTGTTGCTCCATCCTCCCATGGCATGAGACATGGCTGAACGGTTTTGGAAGGCCGCT
>CAWUNZ010000262.1:0-5023 GCA_963923445.1 uncultured bacterium | reverse complement strand
GCCGCGGCCGGTGTGCCCAACTATTTCGACGACCAAAGATTCGGCTCCGTCAGCGGCCCCGGCCAGCCCTTCATCGGCAGGCTCTTATGCCAAGGGAACTTCGAGGAGGCTCTTCGCGAGGCCTTGGCCGGCCGATACACCCACGATAATCCCGAAGCCAAGCGTGAGAAGCAGATACTTCGCGATGGTTGGGGTGACTGGACAGGGCTCAAGGAACGCCTGCCTCGCGGCCATGCCCGGAGCCTTGTCTGCTACCTGATCGACCATCCGGTTGATTTCCGCGGAGCGGTCGCAAGGCTTCGGCCGGAACTGGGTGGTCTTTACCTTGCCGCATTCCAAAGCTGGGTTTGGAACCGTGCGCTCGACGCGCGGATCCGTCAGGCTGGTCATCAATCGATTGTGGAACTCCCTTGCCGTCTCAAGAGTTGGGCCTCTCCAGCCCCAGGTTTTCCGATGCGGGACATACGGGAATTGGTCATTCCCCTGCCGTCAGCCAGACTCAAGATTCCGGATGACGATCCGTGGCGCGCACTGTTTGATTCCGTGCTCGCCGAGGAGGGCCTGAGCTTGGCCACGATGAAAGTTCCCAAGCTTCGAGACCTGTTTTTTTCAAGGGGTGAGCGTGCGGCCTGGCTACTGCCCGATGAATTGCGTTGGCGCCAAATAAAAGACGATTTCCACCATGGCGCCCTTGCCCTTTCGATGTCTTTCGCGCTTCCGCGTGGCAGCTATGCCACCATGTTGGTCAAACGCCTGCAGGCTGCCGTCGGGTCGCCTGAAACACTTTCTGACGACGACGAATGGGACAATGGGCAACTACCCGTTGAATCATGATCCACCCCGGCATGGCTTACGGGCACCTCTTGGGTAAACTGTTTGAGGGTTTTTGGGCTCGATCTTCCGGGAAGTTGCCATGTCACTGCTCATTTCCATCCTGATGGCAACGGCTGTTGCCCAAGATCCCGGAAATGGTTCTCCCGATACCTTGGCCTTGTTTGACATGGTCAGGGCCCAACTGGCGTCTTCACCGGCACGATGGGGCCCGGAGTTGCTCGAAAGAGCCGATAATCTCGCCCGATTGGCTCGTGACGCGCAGCGGGCCGGGAAGAAATCGGATGCCCGTTTGCTGGCATCACGAGCCTTGGCTGCCCTGCCGGGCGTTCCCCCGGGCTTGCCCCGTCAAGTGACACTGATCCTGGGCGACGGGCGCCCCTCTCACCCGGACGAGGCCAAGGCTTTAGCCATCTCGCCATCTGGAAACCTGATGGCCAGCGGCGCCCGCGACGGATGCGTGAAGGTATGGGCCCTTCCCGGGGGCCGTGAGGTGGCTTCCTTTCTCGCGCACCCGGGGGAGGTGCTCGCCTTGGCGTTTGGTTCCGACGAATCGATTCTTTTCTCCGGCGGCATGGATAGGGAAGCAAAGGTCTGGTCATGGTCCAGCGCGAAATCGGTCGGTTCCTTCCTCGGCCACACCGAGGGGGTGACCTCCCTTGCCGTCTCCCGGGATGGCAAGCGACTCGCCACCGGCAGCCTCGACCGCAAAATGCGAATTTTCGATATTTCAAATCGCAATTTGATTGCCGAGGGCGCCGGCCACACCCTGCCGGTCAACGGCCTCGACTTTTCCCCCGACGGGGCCACGGTGGCCACCGCCTCCGGGGACCAGAAACTGCGGGTTTTCGATGCCGCCACTGGTGCTCTACGAATGACATTCCCGCATTTTCAGGGCAACCATTACGCGGTGCGCTACCTGGACGGTCGAACCATCGCCTTGGCCGGTTCTCGTCCGGGTGGGGTCAAGTTGATCGATGCCTCCTCGGGCGCCGAAAGGTCCATGCTCGATTGTCAGGCCGATTCCGTTCTGGGGATCGCGCACGCCGCCAGTGGAAGGTTTCTGGCAACCTTGTCCTCCGATCGCGTCGCCAGGCTTTGGGAATTGCCAGCAGGCAAGGTGGTTCGCTCCCTGCCCATGGATGAAACGGGGCGGGCCATAGCCTTGGCGCCGGACGGTTCCCGCCTGGCGGTGGCCACCAGCCAAGGCGTTCTTCGCACATGGGAACTGGGCGAGGAGGTCCAAGGAAGCAAGGTCCTACCCGGGTCGGGCCCGGCCGCGTTGATGGGCGTGGTGACCACAAACTCCGGAACAATCCTGTCGGCAGGTGCCGATGGCGTCGTCCGATCCGCGGATTGGCAGGACTCGCAAACCAAACCTTTCCCCGTGGAAAAAGGTCCGCTCGGGGCCATGGCGGCATCCGCCGACGGATCATGGGTGGCCGTGGGAGGAATTGACCGCCAAATCCACCTTTTGCGCGGGCCGGGATTGAGAGCCGGCCCATCGCTTTCCGGTCACCAATCAACGATTGTCGCATTAGCCATGACCCGCGATGGAGGGTTGATGGCGAGCGCCGATTCGGGCAGGAATGTGTTCCTATGGCGGCCTGGGGAAGACCGCCCCCTGGCGACATGGAAGGAAAGCGGCCGGGTACCGTGCGCGCTGGCATTCCGCCACGACGGCGGACAGTTGGCGGTCGCCTCGGCGGATGGATCAGTCACCCTGCGGGAGGGAGGCACGGGTCGCCTTCAATCAGCGGCCCGCGGCGCAGGTGCCGCGGTTCTGGCTCTGGCATACTCCCCCTCCGGGGAATTGTTGGCCGGTGGGTGCGCGGATGGCAGGGCGCTGATTTGGGAAACAGCGCGCCCGCAAGCAACACCGGCGGCATTTTTGGGCCATTCCCTCGCAACGGGAGGCGCAGTTTGGAACCCCGTCCAATCGGTTGTTTTCAGGCCGGATGGAAAACTTGTCGCATCGGCTGGAGCCGACCGGGTGATCCGGCTTTGGGATCCGGCAACCCGCTCTGAGGAAAGGGCCCTTTTCGGTCATTCCGATTGGGTTACCGGCTTGGCGTTTGCTCCCGCGGGAGACGGTTTGGCGAGCGTCGGCGCGGGAGGGGAAACCCGTCTCTGGAAATTGGAAAGCACACCTGTTGAATCGCAACCAATGGGCCATGTCCGTGAAGTCCGCACAATCGCGTTTTCCCCGGATGGCAAATGGCTTCTAAGTGGCGGTCAGGACGCGACCCTGCGCATGTGGGACGCTTCCACCGGCAGGCACATGGCGAGGTTTGACTCGGGCGCCGCGGCCATCCAGCAGGTTTGCTGGATCGGGAATGACAATTGGCTAGCCGCGGGTGGCGACAGGCAGATGCGCCTTTGGAAAAGGGAAAACCCGTCCCCCCTCCGTCAATTCACACTCAACGGCCAGGGAATGGCCAACGCCCTTCAAGGCATCGAGGGCAGCCGCAGGGCCATGGTCTGGGTTGGGGATGGCCAAGTGGAGTTCCACGACCTCGACGGCACCATTCCCCGTGAAACTTGGACCTGCTTCGAGCCCGGCAGTCAGGTCACGGCCCTTTCGATTGGTCCCAAAGGCCATCAGGTCGCCATAGGAGGCCGGACCGGCCAAGCCCGACTATGGGATACGCGCAAGCGGGAACGAGTCTGGAAAGATGACCTGCCGGCACATGGGGCCCCCGTCATTGACATCGCCTTGCCGGAGGCGGAAACAGGCAGGCTGGCAACCGCCGACACCCAGTCGATCAAGGTTTGGAATATCTCGCGAAGGGAAGCAACCGGGCAGATCGCCCTGCCTATGGGTCATTCTCCCAGGCAATTGGCCATTTCGCCAAAGGCGGACAGGGTGGCGGCAGCCTGCGTGGACGGGCATGTGCGCGCATGGAACGCCGATACAGGCGCGCTTTTATTCGACGCCAACTTCACGGAGCAACTCCCTCACGACAAGCCTTTCTTTAACACGCTCGCCTTCGACCCCACGGGACGGAAACTGGCCGCGTCGGGCCCCGGGGGCAGAATTTATATCATGTCGGTTCCTTAGATTTCATGTGATGGGAAAAACATGCGTACGCTGCAACTCGCAAGGCCCCGCGACTGGCGCCTCACCGACACCCCCGAAGCCGGCCAACCAGGGCCGGGTGAAGCCTTGGTTCGTGTTCGCAAGGCAGGGATCTGTGGGACCGACATCAGCGGTTACCTCGGCAAGATGCCGTTTTTTTCATACCCGCGAATCCCCGGGCACGAATTGGGGGTGGAGGTCTTGGCAGTCGGCGCCGGCGTCGAGAATGTCAAACAGGGTGACACCTGCTCGGTGGAGCCTTACATCAACTGCGGAGAATGTTTTTCCTGCCGGCGCCACAGGGGGAATTGCTGCGAAAACCTGACCGTTTTGGGGGTCCATGTCGATGGTGGCCTCCGACCACGATTCAATGTCCCGGCGCGCAAACTTCACCCGGCAATGGGCTTGTCGTTCGAGCAACTGGCATTGGTGGAAACCTTGGCCATCGGATGCCATGCCGTGGACCGGGCATCCATCCAGCCAGACGAATTCGCCCTGGTGGTTGGCACCGGCCCGATCGGGTTGTCGGTCCTCGAATTCGTCCGACTCACCGGTTGCAAGTTTGCTGCACTCGATGTGAACGCCAACAGGCTTGCTTTCTGCAGGGACCGGATGGGTATCCCTGAGACCATCAATGCCACCGGTGGCCCGGAGGATATCGGCGCGATCAAGGCCGCAGGCGCCGGAAACCTTCCCACCGTGGTGATCGACGCGACCGGGCACCCGCGCGCCATGGAGCGCAGCCTCGAGTTTGTCGGCTTCACTGGGCGCATGGTTTATGTGGGAATCGTGCCCGACCCGATCGCGGTGCCGGACCCGCTTTTCCACCGCCGCGAAATGACAATCATGGGTTCCAGGAACGCCCAACCGGGAGATTTTAGGCGCATCATCGACCTGATTCGCGCAGGCAAAATCGACACACGCCCATGGATCAGCCACCGGATCGGCTTCGAGGAGGTGCCCGCCCGTTTCGATGACCTCACCAGGCCTGAAACCGGCGTGATCAAGGCCATGATCGACCTCGAATCAATCAACTGAACCCCGGAACACGCAAGTCATGCTCAAGCACACCCTTCTTCATCCGGAAATCCTTCATGCCATCGCAAGGGCCGG
>CAWUNZ010000261.1:0-5033 GCA_963923445.1 uncultured bacterium | reverse complement strand
GCGATCTTTTTTTTCTTTGGAACTTGGTTGTATGGCGCGCCGGGTTCCGGCGGTCGGCTCGGGGCGGGCTGGAAAATCTGGATTCCCGTGGCTGTTTTCGCGGCTTTTCCCCTGGCCTTGGCGACACAAGGCCAGGCGCCTGTGAACGCCGTGGCCCAAGTGGCTTACACATGGCTGATGGTCTTGGGAATGATCGGGGTTTTCGAGCGTTTCGCGTCACGGGAAAGCCGGTTGGCCCGCTATGTCTCGGATGCCTCCTATTGGATGTACCTGGTCCACCTGCCCATGGTGATCGCGGGCCAATGGCTCCTTGCGGATTGGGCGGCGCCTGCGCCGGTGAAATGTGTTGTGCTGTTGGCCGGCACCATGGCCATTTTGATCGCAAGCTACCAACTGCTGGTGAGGCACACCGCGGTCGGCTTGTTCCTCAACGGACCCAGGCCGCAGGAACCAACCACAAGCAAATTGAGATCGGGCAACGACGCAGGGCAAGAACTCAGGGCTGATCCTCCACCAACCCCTTGAGCCGGGCCTTGCCGGAAGGTGACACCAGCACTTCGGCGAAAACCTTTTTCTCGCGAATGGCCGTTTCCCACCTTTTCCCTTCCCCTTCCTGAACAAAAAAAGCCTCGATCCCGAACAACACCCGGTTGCCCATGGTGTTGCGAAACCTTCCCTTGAGAAACGGACCCGATTCCGGCCTGGTTTGGCTGGCCATGGCGGGAACCATGTAAGGACCATCGCCACTGGGTGCCAAGGTCACAAAGACATCGCCTGAGCGTTCGCCCGGCAGGTCGCGGCGGATCACCTGGGCGGTCTCGTAGCCAAGCATCACATATTCACCCCGGAAGAAGTCGCGAGGATCGACCGGAACCACCTTCAGCCTCACGATGCCTGCCCCGGTCATGGAGAGTTCCTCCATGGCCACCATGCCGCCCACCACCCCCAACTGCAGGGCCACGGAGGCCAACAACACGGCTTGCCAGTGGCCTGTCGCCCAGCCAAGGCAGGAATCGATCCAACCCGGCCACTTGATGACGCCGGGTTGGAATGCCTTTTCCTGGCGCCTGCCTTTGGGAGGCATGTTCATCCAGAATCGGCCCACCACCAGAAGCGCCGCGCCCGCCAGGGCGAACAGTCCAGCGGCACCGAGCATGCCGCCTGAGGCACTGAACAAGTCGATGTAGCGCGCGAGTGTCCAGACAAGAAATCCAAAAATCCCCCAGGCGAAGGGCGCCAGCCTTTCCTCCAGGATTCCCACCCGGATCAACAGGACGCACAGGCCCAGAATGGCCGTGTTCCCGAAGATCATCGCCGGCACCGCGGCGTTCACGCCCACCAAGGCCAGGTACCCGAACGCCACGATGCCGATGGCCATCAGGGCCGGAAGGGCCAGGCGGGTGGCGTCGAACGAATCGCGCCGGCGCAACCAGGTCGCCAGGAGAGTGCCGGCCGCCGCCGCCAGCGTGATGGCACAAAAAACTGTATTGAGAGTCCATTGATCCCATGCGCCGCCGGATCCACCCCACCGCGGCCCGAACTCCATCGACCTCCAGAAAGCGTCGGAACCAATGACCAGAAGCGCTCCGGTGACCAAGAGCGCGCCCCAGAATCGGTAGGGGATGGCCATCGCGTCGCCGCGCCGGTGGGCCTGGGCCACCAGAAGCAGGTTGGAACCGATGCCGCCGACCCAGAAAATGGCCCATTGGTTGGTACGCCAGGCGACAGCTTGAAGAAGGCACCACCAGGCGATCAGGGGCACCTGAATTCCAAGTAGAAGGGGAGACCGGGCCCGGTACGCCCAGAAAAACCCGGGCACGGCCAACAGCGGCAGCGCGTAGGCGCCCCGGGGCCATCCGGTGAAGCCCAGGAATCCCATTTCGGGTTGGCCCAACGAAAAAAGCACCTCCATGAGGCACCAGATGCCCAGAAGGCCGGCGTAAAGAAAATGAAACAGAAAGTTCCCTTCGAATAGCACAAAAGGCATCACACCCAGCGCCCACCAGAGCATGCCATCGGGATAATGGGCGTCGATGTGGTAAGCCTGGGCCACCAGCCAGATGCCGGCGCCATAAACCAGGCACCCCAGGAAATGAACAATTTGGGCGACGAAAGGCAGACCAAGGCCGCGGCGGAGCCAGAAACCCGCCCCATGCACCAAGGCCGTGCCGCAGAGCATGATGGCAAGCTTGCCTTCACGGCCGATGGCTTGCCAGTTGTATCCGATGACCAGCAGGATGGAGGCGCCAAACAGGAACGCCGCCATCGCCGAAAGGACATACAGGACACGGAAATGGTTTTGTCGGGAAAGATCGGCCCCGGACCCATAAATGGACAAAATGATCCCGGCCTGATCGGGAGTGATGATGCCCTTGGCCCGCCACAAGGCCAAGGCTTCCGGCAACCAGCGTCGCACCGGTTCGGGAAGGCTCGGCTGGTCCATGGCGTTCTCCGTTGCCGATGGTGCTGAAAAACCCTTCAGGGTTCTCACAGGGAAATATCAAAATGCAAAAACAAGTAAGGCTTTTCCCGAAAGGCCCGCGCGGCGCACCGGAGCGTCACGATGCGGTCCTGGTGGTAGTCCTTCTCCAAGACGGGCAGCGAATCGGTATAGGGAAAGGCCTCCAATAGTTCCTGACGCACCAGCATGGCGCGGATCTTGTGCAGGCGGTCGGCGCCCACCTTTTCGCAGGTGAGGAACAGGCTGAAGCGCGTCCGGGTGACAGGCAAGCCACAGGCCTCCCGCGCCGTGCCCACGCTGAACTTTTCGAGGAGGTTGTTGAGGAGGAAGTTGAGGTAGTACCAGGCGTCGTCCTTCGGAAGTTCGATCATCGGGTTGTCGGCGGTGGTTTTCCGCGCCAGCTTCTTGAGGGTCTCCACCAGGATCCTGTTGCGGTAAATATGGTCGAGGGTGGTCTCGAAAACGGTGCGGATCCTCAGGGTTCCACCATCAAGCATGTTGAATCCGACATTGAGCGTGTCGAAGAAGTGGAGGACCTCCAGTTGCCGGCGCGCCTGATAATACCCCCACAGCCTGCCCAGCAAGAGCGACAAGACGGTGGTGCAAAGGAACAGAACGATGCCGACCGCGATTTTTTCCGCGGCGGATGAAAACATCGGCTCGAATTCGACCGCCAAGAGCATGGGAACGGACTCCTGTGGAAGCGCGCTTGACCCAAAATGAAAGCAGGGTGTGGCTTGCCTTAATAATGGTCTCGCCATGACCCGGTCTTGGCCCGAGGGTCGCGATTTCCAATTGCTGAATTATATTTGTGCAGTGGTAAATCGTGGGGTCAAAAACCCCGCCGGGGTCGGAAAAAGGGCACGAGGTTTCCTGAATAAACGCTGCTGGGAAAAAAATCGTTTGCGCGAGGAAGTTTTGAAGAAAAAGCACATATGGTAAAAGTGATATGAAATATACCGGTGGAAATAAATTATTGAACCACCTTCACTGGCCGCGGTTGGTCCCTTGAAAACCATGGGTATCAATGGAAGATCCACGGTCAAAAAAACACCGCTTTCAAAACCCGTGGTGGTTTACGGGATTTGCGGGGAAGGTCTTGGCCATGCCACCAGGGCCTCCGCCCTGATTGAGCGATTGGAAAGGGATGCTGTCGTCCACATCCTGACAAGCGGCGACGCGTTTGATTTTTTCACGGATCTCGGCCACCCGCACCTGCATAAAGTCGGTGGCATGCGTTTCGTCAAAACCGGGTCATCGATCCATTGGCCCGCCTCGGTCACCGAGTGTTTCAATTTTATTGCTGGCGGGAAGAGACACCTTGCCCAGGCGACCTCTATTTGGGATTCCTTACGACCCGATATGGCGGTCACGGATTTTGAGCCGCTGATTCCTAGGATCGCGCTGCGAAAAAAAGTTCCGGTGCTGGCGATCGACAACCAGTCGAAGATCAGCCATTGCCATCTGAAGGATCTTCCCTTTGCCTTGCGGATCTATCAGGCAATCGTCAGCCCCCTGATGGACCAGATGGTGCCACGATCGGTGCCACGGGTGGTTTCCTGCTTTCATCCGGAATTCTGCCATCCTAGAAAACCCCTTCTGGCTGTGAGCGGACCACTGATCCGCGGATCGATCACGCGCCTGCGGCCAACCGACGGTGGGTTCACCCTCGTTTACTACAAGGAGGTTGTGGGGCAACCCCTTCTCCTCGCTGCCAAGGCGCTAGGTTTACGGACCGTCGTTTTTGGCGGAATGGAGCACGCCCAGAACTGGCCTGGCTTCGAGTTCCGCCCCCACGGCAGCGGTTTCGCAGAGGCATTGGCCGCCTGTTCCATCCTAGTGTGTCCGGCTGGCAACCAACTGCTGGGCGAGGCGCGGTTTTTCGGCAAAAAGACTCTATGCATTCCCCAAAAACGACAATTTGAGCAAGCGATCAACGCCTTTTACATGGAAAAAATCGGGCTCGGCATGGTGATCAACGATCTCTCTTTGTTGGAAAACCTGACGGGAAAAATTCGAGACGCCCCGGCACCCGCGCCGAACCCATTGAATGAGGTTGAACGGGTCGCCCAAATGATTCTCGGCCTTTCGGGCGTGAACCCCTGAATAAATAAGCCTAAAGAGGATGGACATACCGATATTTAGGCTGGATTGGGCCATGCAAAGTTCACCGAATCGCAATGTTAGCCGTGCGCATTGACCATGCCGCCCATCTGGCGATTCGGGCGTCAACACAAGGCCGGAACTCATGGCAAGAGGATCATTACCCGGATCATCTTCCAAGATCATGCCGATGGTCGGGATGACTCCGGTTGACTCGACCAACGGCGGAACCGTTTCCTCAACGGAAGGTCTGGCAGGGTTCATCCCAGAAAAGATGATCGAGCGCGGGGATTTGTTTCCAATGGAAATCCAAGGCATTCTGGCGACAGAAGTCCGAGCCGGGTTCCGCCGGAACGGATTGGCAATGCATGTCCCGAGACCTTGGCCCTATTGCGTTCCATGAGCGACCTCAACGCTTGAACTGGCCATGTTTTTTCCTAATTTATCTGAAGCCCGCCATCCCGAGGAA
>CAWUNZ010000260.1:0-5040 GCA_963923445.1 uncultured bacterium | reverse complement strand
AGTCAGACCAGAATCTCCCGAATCACGGTGCCCGAGACATCCGTGAGGCGCATGTCGCGCCCGCCGTGGCGGTAGGTGAGCTTCTCGTGGTCGAATCCCATCAGGTGCAGAATGGTTGCATGCAGGTCATGCACATGGACCTTGTTTTCCACCGCCTTGAACCCGAATTCATCCGTGGCCCCGAAAGCCATCCCGCCGCGCACGCCGCCTCCTGCCATCCAGACGGTGAACCCCCAAGGGTTGTGGTCGCGGCCGTCAGCGTTCTCGGTTGTGGGCGTGCGGCCGAATTCCCCACCCCAGAGCACCAGGGTGTCTTCCAGCATGCCGCGTTCCTTCAAATCAGAAAGTAATGCCGCAACCGGCTGGTCGATGTCCTTGCACAGGTTCCGGGTGGAGGCGGTGTGGTTCGAATGCGTGTCCCAAGGTTGCCCGTTGCCATAGTAAATCTGGGTGATTCGCACGCCTCGTTCCGCCAATCGCCGGGCCAGCAGGCAGCCGTTGGCAAAGTGCCCCTTGCCGTAGGATTCCCTGACCTTGGCTGGTTCGCGTGAAATGTCGAAGGCGTCAGCCGCCTCGATCTGCATCCGGTAAGCGGTTTCCATCGACCGGATCCGCGCCTCGAGGTTGGCGTCGCCTGGCCGAAGGTCGCGGTGGCGGCCGTCAAGTTGGCGCATCAGGGCCAGTTGGCGGCGCTGGTCATCCGCAGAAACGGTCGCATTATCCAAAAAAGGAATCATCTTTCTCGGATCGAGGTTGGAATGATTCACATACATGCCCTGAAATTCACCCGGCAAAAAACCGTTGGTCCACAGTTCGGCGAAGCGCACGGGCCGACCAGGACAGCAGACGACAAAGCCGGGAAGATTCTGGTTTTCCGAACCCAATCCGTAGGTCAGCCAAGCACCCAGGGTGGG
Source organism: uncultured bacterium (assembly GCA_963923445.1). Lineage (GTDB taxonomy): Bacteria > Planctomycetota > Planctomycetia > Gemmatales > Gemmataceae > REEB421. The sequence continues at coordinate 4,126 of CAWUNZ010000260.1, read as the reverse complement.
TCGGTTCGGGGTCAGCGTGCCGTTGTTCATCATGAACAGCGCCGGGCCATGATTGGGATTGTCGGTGTGCATCGAACGGATGACGCAGATGTCATCGGCGCGCCTGGCGGTGTGAGGCAGCAGTTCGCTCAATTCCAAGCCGCTTTTGCCATGGCGGGAGAACTTGAAGGGAACTGCCATCAGGGCGCCCGTCGGGCGCTCGGTGCGAAGGTTGGCGCCCGGAGGTTTTTGGCCCGCGTATTGGTTGAGCGCCGGCTTGGGATCAAACAGGTCGCACTGGAACGGACCGCCGTTCATGAACAGGTGAATCACCCGTTTGGCCTTGGGCGCGAACTGTGGCGACTTGTCCGCCACCGTGGCGGCCTGAAGGGCATCGGCCAAGCCAAGCACCCCAAGTCCACCGCCCAACGATTGCACCATGCCTCGGCGGGAAAGGTGTTGCGGGATCACCATGAGGCACCTTTCAGTCGATGAATTGGAATTCGTTGCTGGCAAGCAGGACATGGGCATAGTCCCGCCAGGCGTTGGGACGGTCCCCGCGCAGAAAATCGATACCGGCCTTTCGTTCGTCATCCATGGGCAACCGACCAAAAAGCAGCCGGTAGGCGTGATCGATGCGGGCAGCAGTGTCCATGCCTCCCTCCCGCTTGATCCTCTCGGCCAGAATCGACGATTGGCGGTTCACGAGCGGGCTGTTCAGGAGAAACAATTGCTGAAGAGGGGTGATCGTGGGAATGCGGGAGGAACTGTGAATGACGGGGTCGGGAAAATCGTGAAGCCGAAGGAGGTCGGTGAGTTCCCGCCGGCGAACGGTGCCGTACACCGTCCTGCGGTTGTTGGTATCGAGCGTGAGTTCGGCCGATGGGCCTCCGGGGGTGGTATCGAGAACCCCGGACACCGACAAAAGGGCGTCGCGCCACGCCTCGATGTCGAGTCGCCGCCTGGGAAAACGCGACAGAAGTCTCAGGGATTCATCCCCCGCCGGGGGCGCGCCACTGGCTTGCATATAGGCGGCGGATAGCATGATTTCCCGGGTCAGCCACTTGAGCGACCACCCGTTCGCCACGAACCGGGCGGCCAGGTCCTCAAGCAGGTCCGGATGGCTGGGGCGCTCGCCCATGGCGCCGAAGTCGCTGGGGGTTTCCACCAATCCGGCGCCAAAGTGCCATTTCCAAACCCTGTTGACAAAAACGCGGGCCATCAGGGGAGCGCAATCCTCAACCATCGCGTCGGCCAAGTCGAGTCGTCCGCTGCCACGGTCAAGGCGACGGGGTTCCGCGGGAGACAACACGGACACAAACCTCCGGGGCACCACCTTGCCCGGCTTGTTCGGATTGCCCCGTATTTCGACCGGCATGTCCAAAGGCTTGGAATCATAGACCACCCTGCTGCCGTGACTGCCTTTGGCCGGCACCACCTGAAGGGTTGAATCCAAGGCACCGGGAACAAGCGGCGCCTCGTAACCCGGGGTTTTTTTCAGCGACGCGATCCGCGCCTCGATTTCAACGATTTTTGCAGCCGTCTTTTCGTTTTTTGCGGCCATGGCTTTCTTGAGCTCGGCCTCGAGGCCTGCCACCTGCTGGCGCGCTTCGGCCACCGCGAGGCCATCGACTCCTGAAGCCAGGGCCTGATCGGCCTGCCGGGTGCTGGCAAAGACCCCGGCGATGCCGTAGTAGTCCTCCGTGGTGATCGGATCGTTCTTGTGGTCGTGGCATCGGGCGCAGGCCAGGTTGAGACCAAGGAAAGTGCTTGAGAGGGCGTTCAAGCGCTCCTCCTGCTCGTCGGATACGATCGTCCTGATGATCTCCACCGGAAGCTGCAATTCCTTCCAATAGGTGGGCCCCAAACCGATGAATCCAAGGGCCGCCCGGTCATCCACGCGGGCATCGGCCATCTGGTCGGCGGCAATCTGGAGGCGGACAAACCGCGGATAGGGAATATCCTCGTTCATCGCCCGGATGACCCAGTCCCGATACCGGTGAGGCTGCCCCTTCGTCTCCACCCAGGCCTCGCCGATGTCGCAGTATCGGACAAGGTCGAGCCAGTGCCGGCCCCAGCGCTCACCGTATCGGGGAGAGTTCAGGTATTCGTCAACAAGGCTCGCGAAGGCATCCGGCCTGGAGTCCGCGACAAATCGCTCCACCTCTGCGGGCGTTGGGGGAAGTCCCAGAAGGTCGAACTTGGCTCGGCGGATCAGGTTCGATTTCGAAGCCGGGGATGCGGGTGACAGCCCCTTGGCTTCCATCGACGCCAAAAGAAAAAAGTCAGCCCGCTGGCGAGGCCATGAACCATTCCTCACGGCGGGAATCGGCCGTTCACCCAGTGGTTGAAACGACCAGAACTTTTTCCCTTGGGCGATGTCGATCACGCGCTCGGCGCCCTTGTTCTGGGATGGGGAGGAGGGAAATGCCATGCCTTTGGCGATCCACTCTCGCAGCGAATCGATTTCCCTGGGGGTCAGTTTCCCCTTGGGGGGCATACGCAATTCACCGTCCGCATGCGTCACGGCACGGATGAGAAGGCTTTTATCCGGATCCCCGGGAACCGCCGCGGGACCACTGTCACCTCCCTTGAGGATCGCCTCGCGGGTGTCGAGCAGCAGGCCGCCTTTTTTCTTGTTCGAGGCGGTGGAGTGACACGATTGGCAATGCTCAAGCAAAAGAGGTCTGACTTTACGCTCGAACAAAGCCACATTGTCGGGATTGACGGATTCTGGAGGGGCAGATCTTCCCTTCGAGGGAAAACCAACAACAACCGACAAGATGAAAAGCCAGGCGTGAAGGCGCGGCATGGCGAATTCTCTAGCGCAGGTTAATCCATCTAAATCGTTCCCCGCACCCAGGGCAAGCAAAAAGGAACCGCAAAGAGGCCTTTGCTGCCCGGGGACCCGGTATCACCCCTCCTCGGTGCAAACAGCTTTCTCATCGGCCTGCGGATGTCATGTGTTCAAATAATGTTTCGTCGGTAATCATGGGGTGAATGGATTTTTCCAGCCGGATGCTTGGGAGCCAGAAAAAATGCCTAGGGAACCCCGCTTTGGGCCGATCCTTTGCCTCGCGATTGCGGCGATGATCTGCGGAATGCCAAGTCCGTCCGGAGCGGCGGAACAGCGGAAACCCAATTTCCTGATTCTGGTGGGGGACGACCTCTGCTGGCGCGACCTGGGATTCACCGGAAACAAGGAGGTGAAAACCCCCAACCTCGACCGCCTGCGCTCGCAAGGTATGCAGTTGACCGGGATGTTCACGCCCGCGCCGACATGCTCGCCCACCAGGCATGCCCTGTACACCGGCCTTCACGGCGTCAGGTCGGGCGCCTACCCGAACCACACCCGGGTGTACGAAGGCACCAGGAGCGTGTTCACCCACCTGAATGCCGCCGGGTACCGGACAGCCCTTCACGGCAAGAACCATGTCGGTCCCAAGGCCTCGTTTCCCTTTGAGATCCTCGCCGAGGCCAACGACGACGATTTTTCCAAGTCACGCAACTGGATCATGAAGGATCCCGCCAAGCCTTGGATGCTCGTGTTCGCGTCCAACGATCCCCACTCCCCGTGGGACAGGGGCGCTCCCGGTATGTTCGACCCGGCCAAGATCACGCTGCCATGGTACCTGCACGACAATGCCGACACCCGCCAGAATTTCGCCAATTACTATGCCGAAATATCGAAGCTCGATTGGCAGGTCGGTGAAATGCTGAAGGTCCTTGAATCGACCGGGCAGGCGGACAACACGCTCGTGCTCTTTGTCAGCGAGCAGGGAAACAGCTTCCCGATGGGTGGCAAATGGACGCTTTACGACAACGGCATTCGCGCCGCGGCGATCGCGCGCTGGCCGGGCAAGGTCAAGGCGGGGTCGTCATCGGCGGCGCTGATGCAGTACACCGATGTGACCCCGACGCTTCTGGAGGCAGCGGGTATCGACCCCGCCAAGGTGGACACGGGCTGTCCCGACTCCTCTGGAAACAGGGGGTTTGATGGCAAAAGCTTCCTGGGGGTGCTCGAGGGCAAAACCGACCGATTACGGGATGTGGTCTTCGCCCAGCACACGAATGTCGGCATCTCGGGATACAAGGATCCCTATCCCATCCGCGCCGCGCGCGATTCACGCTTCAAGTACATCAGGAA
>CAWUNZ010000259.1:0-5073 GCA_963923445.1 uncultured bacterium | reverse complement strand
CTTCACGCGAACCGGTCCGGACGGTGCGAATAGGGTTGAAACCTTCCGCCGGCGCTAGGTCCGGGCGGCGATCAAGGAGGCGGGACCATGAAAACGCTTTTACCAGCAGCACTGATTTTTACTTTGGCCGTGACGACCGGATTTGGTGTCGTCCTCGGGCAGGACGCCAAGCCCAAGGTGCGCGCGTTGCCGTTCCCCCAGGGAGATCCGGAACTTGTCGCGCGACTGGGCGGGCAGGGGAAGGTGACAAGGCTCAACGACGCCGAGGCGGTTGGGGCCCTGCTCGGCCCGTCCGCCGGCAGGATCATCAAGGCGGTTGACTTTGGCAGGGAAGCGGTGGCGTTGGTGAGTTGGACGACCTCGGGTCCGCCCGAGGGGATGCTGAGGTATGAGGTCAAGGAAAACGGCGCTGAAGCCAAGGTTGTCTTTTTCGTTTCGGCGCCCGCCGCCCGCATTCGCGGGCAAAGAGCCCGCATCGCCGCCGATTTTTTCGCCGTTCCAGCCGGTGCGAAGGTATTGTTCGAACCCGGGGAGCGCCCGGCGCCGATGCCTTGACGACCGCTTTTGCATGGTGGAAAGATTTATGAGAAATTAAAGTCCGAAAGAAAGCTGCCCGAAACCCTCCCCGCCTTGGCCATGGAGTCGAAACCATGGGGATCGCTTTAGCCGCCTTGCTGCTGGCGCTGCCCGGCCAGGATTCGGCCGGCGTTGCCAAGGAGGCCCTTGTCGTCCTGCAGGCAAGATGCTGGTCATGCCACGGGGCGGAAAAGCAGTCCGGCGGACTGAGGCTGGATTCGGCGCTGGCCATCACCAAGGGTGGTGATTCGGGGAATCCGGTGGAATCCGGGGCCCTTGTGAAGTCGATCACCTCGGCTGATCCCAAGCGGCTGATGCCTCCAAAGAACAAACTTTCCGATCGGGAGATTTCCGTTTTGACCCGCTGGGCGCGCTCGGGCGCTCCCTGGCCGGCGTCACCGGCATTGGCCCTGTTCGACGAGGATGCCGGCTTTCCGGACCAACTCACGAGCGGCAAGGGTGCCGCGCGCGTTGTCCGCGACAATCCCTACTCGGGCGCCATCTCCTTGGCCGTGACGCCGCTTCAGCGCGAATCGGCGGCCATCGCCGGTTGGCGGCACGAGGTGCGCGAGAACCCCGGCCCGGGGCAGCATCGGCACATGCGCCTGGCCTGGAGGAAGAAGGGCGGCGGCGGCATCATGGTGGAGTTGGCCCAGTCGGGCCGGTGGCCCGATCCCAAGTCGTCCAAGGGTCGCTTCCATGCCGGCCCCAACGGAACCGGCTGGGCCTCGGTCGAGGTGGCTTCAGTCGCCCCCGCTGACTGGACCGTGGTGACCATCGACCTCTGGAAGGCCCTCGGCGACACCACCATCACCGGCATCGCCCCGACCTGCGACGGCGGGGAAGAGGCCCGATTCGACGCGATCGTGCTCGGCCCATCGGTGGCCAGCCTCGACGCCTACCGCCCCTCGGCCGGGGTCGCGTCCGGTCGTCCCGCCGGAGACGCCTTCGGCGATCCTCAAAATCCGATCCGTGTTCTCTTCGGCGGCGAGAGGCTCGATCTCTGGTCACTCCGTCCGCCGGCAAGGGTGGTCCCGCCCTCGGGGGCAGCGCACCCGATCGACGCCTTTGTCGGGGCGCGGTTGGCGGCCAAGGGAATCCGGCCCCTTCCCCCGGCCGACCGCCGGACCCTTCTCCGCCGTCTGCACGCCGACCTCACCGGCCTGCCGCCGGAACCGGCCGAGCTTGACGCCTTCATGGCCGACAATCGTCCCGACGCCTATGAGAGGCTGGTGGACAGGCTGCTGGCCTCCCCGGCCTACGGCGAAAGGCAGGCCCGGCTGTGGCTGGATGTGGTTCGCTACGCCGACACCAACGGGTATGAGCGCGACGAGTTCAGGCCCCTGGCGTGGAAGTACCGCGACTATGTCATCCGGTCGTTCCAGGCCGACAAGCCGTTCGACCGATTCGTCCGCGAGCAGTTGGCCGGCGACGAGATGACGACCATCCCGCCGCCGGGTCAGGCGGAAGCCGACGCGCTGATCGCCACCGGCTACCTGCGCCTCGGCCAGTTCGACAGCACCGCGTCGATTTTCCAGGAGGAGAAAAGGCTGCGCGCCGAGCAGATGGCCGACCTGACGAACACCACCGCCGCGGCGTTCCTCGGGCTCACCATGTCGTGCTGCCAGTGCCATGACCACAAATACGATCCGCTTTCGCAGGCGGATCACTACCGGCTGAGGGCGTTCTTTGCCGGCATCGTGGCCCGCGACGACCTGGTGGTGGAGCCCGAGCCGTCCGCCAGCCGGGTTCGCGCCCACAACGCCACCATCGATTCCCGCGCCGCGGATCTCAGGAAGTCGCTCGAGGCCTTGCCCAAGGATTCAAAAAAGGAAAGGGGAGAGATCCAGGCGCGCATCGACAAGCTGCTTGCCGAAAAGATCAAGCCCGCGGTCGCGATGGGCGCCGTCGACGCGGGTGAGTCGGCTCCCGCCACGCATCGGCTCGACCAGGGAGCGCACGACGCTCCCCGCGAGGAGGTCGCCCCGGGCTTCGTGTCCGCGCTGCTGCCGGGGCCCGCGCCGATCACGCGCCCGCGGCCCGGAACCACCGGAAGGCGCGCCGCGCTCGCCGCCTGGATCACCTCCCCATCGAATCCGTGGACGGCGCGCGTGCTGGTGAACAGGCTTTGGCAGCAGCACTTCGGTGTCGGAATTGTCGCCACCCCCAACGATTTCGGCCTGGCGGGCGCCAAGCCCACCCACCCCGAGCTTCTCGACTGGCTCGCCGGCGAACTCGTCGCGCGCGGGTGGTCGGTCAAGGCGATGCACAGGCTCATCGTCACCTCCGAGGCCTACAAGCGCCGCTCCGCCGCCGGTTCAACCGAAACTCCTAACGCCGATCCCCTGAATCGCCTGCTGTGGCGGCAGAATCCGCGCCGACTTGACGCCGAGTCGATCCGCGACTTCCTTCTTGCCGCCTCGGGGTTGCTCAAGCCGCATGGGGATGGCAAGCCGGTCTGGCCTCCGGTTCCCGACGAGTTGCTCAAGGCCCAGCCCGCCATTCTCGAGGCCGAGAAGGGCGGTGACGGTGGTCGCATGCAGGGCTGGTACTCCGATCCCGCCGACAGGCTGGATGTGAGGAGCGTTTACCTCATCCGCAAGCGCTGCCTGCCGATTCCGTTCCTGCAGGCGTTCGATCTTCCCGACTCGACCGTCTCATGCGCCCGCCGCGACACCACCATCGTGGCGCCGCAGGCCCTCACGCTGCTGAACAGCCCGGAGGCGTCGCGCTATGCCGCCGCCCTTGCCGCCCGCGCCCAGGCCTCCGCGGCCTCCATCGAAGGCCGGGTGGACACCCTGTTCCGGCTGGCGCTGGCCCGGCTTCCCGAACCGGAGGAACGGGCCCTGATGCTCGCGTGGATTTCCGGGCGGGGCGGGGACCATGCCGCCCTGGCCCAGGCCTGCCGCGCCTTGGTCAATGCCAACGAGTTCATCCACATCGACTGACCTTGCCAACTCCCGGAGCTTCGCGATGATCCATCCATCCCGCCGCCAAGCCCTCAAGTCCACGGGCGCGGGGTTCGCCTCGGTGGCTCTGGGCGCCCTGATGGCGGGCGAAACCGGCGCCGCCGGCGATTCGCTCGCGGCGACGACTCCCCGACTGCCTGCCCGCGCCAAGCGGGTCATCTTTCTCTTCCAGTACGGTGGCCCTTCCACCTTCGAGCTGTTCGACCACAAGCCGGATCTCCTCAAGCTGGACGGCAAGCCGGTTCCGCCCTCGCTTCGCGCCAACCCGGACCGCGTCGGTGGCGTGTTCAATCATTGCAAGGACCAGTTGATGGCGGGCCCTTGGAAATGGTCCCGGCACGGCGAGTCGGGCGCCTGGGTCTCTGACCTGTTTCCCCACACCGCCCGTCATGTGGACAAGCTCTGCCAGGTTCGCTCCATGGTGAGCGAGAGTTCCAACCACGCCCCGGCGACCTACCTCATGAACACCGGCGCCATCCTCGGCGGCAAGCCCAGCCTGGGCTCATGGGTCACCTACGGGCTGGGCACCCCCAACCGCAACCTGCCCGGCTTTGTCCTGCTTTTCAAGGTCGGCGGGCTTGGCGGTTCCGCCAACTGGAGCAACGCCTTTCTTCCCGCCGCCCACCAGGGCACCCAGTTCCGGCATGAGGGGCCTCCCGTGCTCAACCTTGAGCCTCCCCCCGCCATGGCGGCATCCCAGCGCGACACGATCGACCTGATCCAAAAGCTCAATGCCCGCCATGCCTCGGCGCGCCCCGGGTCACCCGAACTGGAGGGCCGGATCGCCTCCTACGAGCTTGCCTATCGCATGCAGGCCGAGGCCATCGATGTTGGTGAGGTCGCCAGGGAATCAATGGCCACCCAGGCCGCCTATGGCCTTCACGACGCCAACAAGGACAAGGCCCTGTACGGCCGCATGCTGCTCCTGGGCCGCCGCCTGCTTGAGAAGGGCGTCCGCTTTGTTCAGGTTTACAATGCCGTCGACAAGCTCGGCTGGGACGGCCACGACAGCAGCGATGATTACCACCGCCGCAACGCCGCGCAGACCGACCAGCCGACCGCTGCGCTCCTGGCCGACCTCTCCGCCCGTGGCATGCTGGATGACACCCTCGTGGTGTGGGCCGGCGAGTTTGGTCGCACGCCGATGATGCAGGGAAACAAGGGCCGCAACCACAATCCCTACGGCTTCACCATCTGGATGGCCGGTGGAGGGGTCAGGCCCGGCGTGATCGGCGCCACCGACGAGATTGGCCTCCGCGCCGTTGGCGAGGTTCAGCCTGTCCGGAACCTGCACGCCACCATCCTGACGGCGCTGGGGCTTCATCCTGATGAGCTTCAGTTCGAGTTCAACGGCAGGCAGGAACGCCTCACGGGCGTGGCCCAGAGTTGGAAGCTGATTCCCGGCGCTCTGGCCTGAGTGGTCGCTGGCGCCTTTCCCAAGCCTTCATCGTCGAACCCCACCTGCTCCGGATCGTGATGACCACGATAATCCGTTCCCTGAGAAATCCTTGAAGCTCTTTGCAGGGTG
>CAWUNZ010000258.1:0-5152 GCA_963923445.1 uncultured bacterium | reverse complement strand
CGGCGGCAAGTTTCAAAACAGCACTGAGTTGGCGGGGAGAGTCTTTCAGGAAATCGGGAAGGTGGGAAGTCGGTCGAGAATCTTCGGAGCGTTTACAAAAGCTGACCGCGTGGCTGGGATTACCACGCGGTCAGTGGCGGGTCCGGTTACTTCTGGTTCTTGGCGGAGTCCACCTTCGACTTCACATCCACCGGGGTGGCTGAAACCGTCTCGGCGACCTTGGTCGAGAGTTTCTTGGCGATCAGGCCGCTCGGATCGCAGCCAGCAGCCACGGCGATGATCTTCCCACCCTTGTCAATCAGGAAGTTGGTCGGCATGGTCGTCGTTTGGAATGTCTTCCAACTGTCGCCCTTCGTGTCCACCGCGTAGAGCATGTCGATCTTCTTCTGCTTCACATAGGCGGCGACCTTGGCGTCGGGTTCCTTGAACACGGCCAGCGAGATCAGCCCGTTGTTCTTGTATGACTCGTGCAGGGCCTGGAAGTAGGCCAGTTCCTTGTCGCAGCCGGAGCAACCGCAGGTGAGGCGCACAAGCACCGGGCCCTTGGCCGTAAGGTCGGCCAGGTTGATTTCCGCACCATTGGCATCCTTGATCGTGAACGCGGGCGCCTGGTTGCCAGGCTCAAGCATCTTGGCGGCGGGCTTGGGAGCATCTTTTTTCGGAGTCACCTTCTTGGGTTCCTCGGCGAACGCTCCACAGGCCAGAACCAGGCTGAGGGAGAGGCCAAGCATACGAATCATGAATGTCCCCTTTGATGGAATGGGAAGGTTGGTAGGCCCTGAAGAATCTACCACATCAAGTCAAAAATGAAAGCTTTTGTCTTTTTGCCTGTGAACATCTGTTCACACAAATTCAATAAGCTCGTTTTTTTTGCCCATCCCGACCAAGGGAATGGCGATCTCCACTAGGAGAAAACTTCGGAGATCGGCGTCGAGTTGGGCACCAAAGGTACCGGGCGGTCGAGGCGGTCGCGCAGTTCGAGGTCTGGACTCAGGCCCAGCGCGCGGTAGATGGTCGCGATCACATCACCCGCGGTCACCGGATTCATGCTCGGATAGGCGCCGTGCTTGTCGCTCGAGCCAAACACGAACCCGCCCTTCGTGCCACCACCGGCAAACACCACCGTGTAACAGAACTCCCAATGGTCGCGGCCCGCGCCAGCATTGATCTTCGGCGTGCGGCCGATCTCGCCCATCGCCACCACAAGCGTGCGCTCGAGCAGGCCGCGGTCGGAAAGGTCGGCCAGCAACTGCGAAAAACCAACATCAAACTGCGGGAGCAGGACATTCTTCAGCTTGGCAAAGTTGCCGCCATGGGTGTCCCAGGTCGCGTTCGCGTCGGGTGCCCACGATACGCATGCCAGCCGTGTCCCTGCTTCCACAAGCCGCCGCGACAGCAGCAGGCTCTGGCCATAAATGTTGCGGCCATAGGCGTCGCGCACGCGGGTCGGTTCGTCCTCGATACGGAAGGCGCGGCGAGTGGCATTCGAGGTGAGCAGGTCGCAAGCGCGCCCCTGCAGGCGCTCCAAATCGGCGGTGTCGGCGGTGCGCACCGTGGGACTGATGTGGTTCACGGCGGTAAGCAACTTGTTGCGGAAATTCGCGCGATCAATGGTCATGTCCGGGCCGTGGGCCAGCGAGGGCATGTTGAAGGCGTCTGGCTCTGGCCCCCCCTTCAGCACCAAGAATGGATCGTGCGACTTGCCCAGCCAACCTCCGAGGTAGCCGGGTTGAGGCGGGCCGCCCGCCCCCTCAAGCGTGAGGTAAGGCAACAGCACATAAGGCGGCACATGGGTGGTGGGGGGACGATAACGCGCGAGTGCCGAACCGACCGCGGGGTGATCCGTCGGTTTCGCCCCCAACAAGCCGGCCTTCACGCCGCTCGGCACGCCGGTGAGAGCGGTGTAAACCGCCGGGGCATGCGCCACTTCGTGGTGATGAACAGAGCGCACAAGGGTGCAGCGGTTCATCTGGCGCGCCAACCGGGGCAGGTGTTCGCACACTTGAACACCGGTCACCGTGGTGGAAATCGGCTTGAACTCGCTGCGCATTTCCTGCGGGAGATTCGGCTTCATGTCCCACATGTCGAGGTGACTGGGTCCGCCATTGAGGAACACGAGTATGCACGAGTCGGCAGTGGCCGCGGATCTCGAAGCACGGTTCGCGGCAAGCAGTTGCGGAAGCGACAGGTTCAGCGCGCCTATGGCCCCGATTTGGAGCATATTGCGGCGATTGAGCCCCACCGGGCCGCGGCAATTCGTTGGAATTCGCATGGAGGAGCACCCTCCGAGGCAAGCGCGCTTAAACAAACTGATTCAAGAGTGCCACACCTCCGAGGCCCGGTCAACCGAGAGCGGTTCCAGTGGATGCCTGGGTGAATGTTCTTGCCCGCGCTCATGGTGTCGATGAATTTTTTGTTTTTCATGATGTTCAGACAATTCCAAATGGCAGGGCTGAATCATCAAACCATGGCTTCCGAGACCGAAATTCGCTCGATTCTTTTTCGGGATTCGTCGCCAACTCAATTCAAGGCGAAGTTCGGCCAAGTTTCAGCGCGCTGCGCGAATGGGCGTCGTCTCCCTATTCGCGCACGGCACGCCAAGGACCAGCAGGCCAGCATCGTAATGATCTTGAAAGGCGGGTTCCGCAGCACAACGTCACGATCAGCAACCCATAAGCTCCCGGGCAATACACCTGCTCCCGCAGGTTGCGCGGGAACGCCGGGACCTTCGCGAGAAAATTCACTTCGGTTCCTGGCGGGTCACGATGGGGACATACCCGATCTCGAGTCCGGCAGGCGGAGTCACGAGCATCGCCGGGTCCAGGTCCGCGAGCGGGCCACTGGCTGGCGGGGCGAGGTAATCGCGTTCCTTGGTCCAATGACGGTGCAGCAATTCGACCCGCTTCTGCATGGCCTCGCGTTCGGCATCGGTCATGTCGGCATTGAGCAGCGCCGGCTGGTCGGCAAAGCGGTACCAGTGGTAAGTCACCACGCTGCCATCGCCGGGATAAGCCTTGAAGGGGCCGGCCTTGGGGCCGGGCTTCTTCCAGCTACCGCCGGCATCGGAGGGCGTCTCGTAAGTCTTTGGCGGCCCGTTTCGTTTCCGTTCGAAGCTGACATCGGAAAGCCCGGTCTCGGCGGGAACTTCGGAAGCCGCCACCGGTGTCCAGATCGGCCGCTGCTTGCCGTCCTTGTCGAGCCGGAAGTACTCGGGCAACACGACCAGGTCACGGCCGTTGGCGCCAGCATCGCGCTTCACCCATTGCGAATTCCACTTGTAGCCGAAGGTGTTCTTATCCGGCGCGAAGGGCGTGGCGAACGAGGTCCAGGCGAGCGATGTCTTGTCCTCCCGCTCGGTGCCGTCAGGATAGATCTTCCATGTCGCGCCGCCGCGGCCGGGAAACTCATGCACGACCGACGCCTCGGATTTGACCGCGCCATTGGCGACGGGCCCGCCATCGAACCATGCTTGCACCGAGTCCCATAGCGCCTGCCGCTTGTATGAGGCGATTCGGTGCACCAGCGCCGACTCTCCCCGCTCGTTGCCCGGAAATTGGGTCGGGGTGATTCTGGCGTAGGTCACGCCCTTGGAGTCCTTCGCCTGCACGCTCGGAATGTGCTGGGTCTCCATCTGCAAGGCGCGATTCGGATTGGACGGGCGGATGTCGAGCAAGTGCCCGGCAAGGCGCGGTTCATTCACGGCAGCCTTCGACCAGAAGTACGGCAAAAAGAAGGTGACAGGCCCCTTGAAGTTGCCCGAGTTCAAAAACAGGGTCCAGCATTGGTCACCGGTCGGAATGTCCTTGCCGGCGGTCTTGTCCTTGGCCTTGGCAAGTGGCAACGGCAAATACCCATAGCCGAACCATTCGCCGCGCGTCCCCTGCTTCAAGTTCAATCCATCCGGCGGCCAGATCACCCAAGGGCTGAGTTGCGCGATGGCGTACTTGCCATTCGGCTTCGACCAATCCCGCCCCTTGCCGGCACCGGGGCCATTGGCCCACTCGATGAAGTCCGGAGCGACTCCACCCATGATGAACTTGGGAGTCTCGGTCGCGTACTCGGTGTCGCGCCACCAGCCGAGTCCCCCCTCGATGTCCGAGTAGGCCTTCTTCAGCGGCTCTCCAACCGGCTGAGCGAACATCCAGGTTCCAGGTAGCCCGGACTGAAACCGCTGGCCCGGATAACGCTTCAACAGCGGCCACGCGGCGATATACATTGAGAATCCCGCGTTGAATGCCTCCGGCACGCGTTCATTGGGCACAAGCAGATAACCCGCCATCTCGCCCTTCTCGTGCCTCACCACCGACTTGGCCGCCGGAGGAAAGCCCTGGGCGAGCACCTCCCCCAACCGCACGATGCCCTCGGTGGTGATGACCAGCTTCTCCCTCTGCTGGGGAAGGTCGAAGGCCTTGATGTGATAAACCCCGGTGTCACCGCGGGCGAGTTCCGCCAATTCCCCCGTGACATCCAGTTGATTCACGCTCTTGTCATCGGTCGGAGGTTGCTGGCTGACGAACCACCTCAGCGCGGGCATTTCCAAGTCCTTGCGGCTCTGCGCGATGGTCGCTTGCAGCCACTTGGCCGCGTCACGCCGATAGGGGAAGAACGACATGTCGTTCTCGCCCACATGGTAAAAGACGCCGGCCAATTCGACCTGATGTCCTTTCGCCTGTAGCTCGCGCATCGATTCCTTGACGAAGGAAATGAAGGGGGAGTACAGGTTCCGATCCTTCGCGCTGGTGCCCTGCGGGGTCCAGTCATTGATCTGCGATCCGCTATGGGTGAACTTGGCGATCGCGATGTTGCCGAGGTTCTTGCCCCGCAACGCCTGCCCAAAGCTCAATTCGGGGCCGAAAGTGCCGTAAAAACCCGTTGGGCCAAGGGGTTCCCAACCCTTGGATGTCATGAAACCCCCACCGAGGCTGTATTTGAAAGCGATCGCGGGGTTATCGTTGGCAAGCGCCGCGTGCGCGCCCAAGCTCTTGAGTTCCTGGGTGAAGGCTCGCTCGCCCTCCATGTTCCGATGCCCGGCAAGGACGAACAGCTTGATCGGGCTTCCCTTTTCATAAGGCCATGCCTTGAGCGGTCGCTCCGGCAGAACCTTCTTCCCCATGGTGCGGAGGTAGGCATCGGCATAGTTCACGCCATGCTC
>CAWUNZ010000257.1:0-5155 GCA_963923445.1 uncultured bacterium | reverse complement strand
CCTAAGCCTTCGTCGGCAGCGTCAGATGTGTATAAGAGACAGGCATGATCCAGTCTTGAAGCGAGCAGGGTGAACAGGTTGGCCTGACGCCAAGCCCTACCGGCGGGAACAACCAGCAGTCTCGGCTGGTCGATGTTTTCCAAGGCCCGCGCCAGCAACACCCCTTCACCAGGAGAGGGAACGGACTCATCGGCAGGGCGCGCTTCCACCAATCGGGAACCGGGTGGGAGCGATTCGACCATGCCCGACCAAAAAACCCGGTCCGCCTCCCAGTCATCCGCGCATTCCAAGGTCTGGAGCAGCACCACGGCGACAGGGCTGGAACTCAGCGGTTCAAGGGGAACGAACTGGGGCATGTCGACAACACCACGGGGGTTTCCGGCCGCCTCCGTCGCAACTGAACCACGACCAGGTCCGCCCGGGCAGCCAACGACAATCTATGGTCTGGATCCCGCTCCATGACCATCGTCCATTCAAAACCGGGGTCCACGAACCAACCTTCGGACAATCTTTGGCGGTTGGTGACCACGAACGCCCGGCCATCAGAGTCCACCTCGCCCGCCAATTCAGGCCAATCGATCACGGTGCGCGTCGGCCGGTTCAGCCAGTAGGCGAGCTCATGCTGTTCTAGCTGAAAAAAGAGAGGGTTATTGTTTTCCGGAATTTGAGCGCTGAGACTTCGACCCATCGCCCTCAGGTCGCGCCATTCATCATTCCGGGGAAGAACCCAATCCAGGTGAACCCACCAACCCGCGACCACCAGCCCCAATCCGGCGACCAACCAACGCTGTTCCATCAGCCGGCGCCCGGGGTTCAAGCTCCCCTGGCGGGCCTCCCACCAGCACGCCACCACCCAGGCCAGGGCGGGAAAAACAGGCAGCAGATAATCCATTCGCTTGAACCTGGAGGCTGAAAGCACCGCCAGCATGGCCGCCAACCAGGCCAGTCCGTCCATGGCATCGCGCGATGAATGGGAATCGGCTTCTTTGCGCTTTTTCCACACCCACGCCAGGGCAGGAATCAGGAACAGGCTCCAAGGCATCGACTCGACCGGCCCTTGCACCAGATACAGCCACCAAGGGTGCTCGCGCAGGCGGGTACCGCCCATTCCCCTTCCCCAGGTGTGCAGCCAAAAAAACTCATGAATGAATCGGCCATCGGTCCGGGCATCCGCCAGCAGGAACCAAGGCAGGCACACAAATGCGCCCGCGGCCACGGGCAAACCCAACCAAGCCAACAACCCGAGGGTGCCCAGCGATCCGCCTCCCCGCCGCACCCAGCCCAAGGCGAACGCCACCGCGCCAAGGAGAACCATGGCGAGCGGTCCCTTCGTCATCACCCCCATGGCCGAGAAAAACGCCAGGCCCACGGCCCAAACAAGCCGCGTCCGCCCCGCCGAACGGGATACCATCAACTGACAGCAGCACCCCGCCGTGAGCGCCAAGGCGAGAATCATGTCGGTGCGGGCGATCCGCGCCAGCCAGGTGAAGTGAACCATGGTGAGCAGCAGCAACCCGGCTAGCAGGCCCCGGCGAAAATGGCCCACCGACACTCCCAATCCCACCAGGCAACCGGCACAGCCGATGGCCGCCAGGGCGGCGGGGAGGCGGATGGCCAGCGGGCCGGGATGTTCCTCGCCCAGCACCCATGCGGTGCCCGCGATCAGCCAGTAGGAAAGGGGAGGCTTCTGCAATTCGGGAGAGCCGTCGGGCAGGATGGATGGCCCCCACCCGGGGTGGCGCAGGTACCAGGCGGCATTCGAACCCGCCCTGGCTTCGTGGCTGCTCCAGAGCCCGCGATCGGCGAGGCGGTGGAACACTAGAACATAAACCCCGGCCAAAATGGCCAAGGCCGCGGCAAACCGGACGCAGGAATGGCGATCAAGCGGCATGAAGTTCGCCGCCCGGTTCGCTAAGGCGTTGGAAGACAGGGCATGTCCGCAACAAATCCGCCTCCGAACCCAGCCCCACGACATGGCCATGGTCGAGCACCATGATCCTGTCGGCCATCTCCAAAGTGTGCATGCGGTGTGTGATCATGAAGGTGGTGCGACCGCGCACGAACTCGGCCATGGCGCGGTGGATGAGCGCCTCGCTTTCGGCGTCGGTCTGGCTGGTGAACTCGTCAAGAAGCAGGATCGCCGGATCGCGAAGGATGGCCCTTGCCAGGCAGATCCGCTGCTTTTGTCCGCCCGAAAGCTTTCCGCCGCATTCGCCCGCGGGGGTGTCATACCCCTTGGAAAGTCGCGAGATGAAATCGTGGGCAAACGCCTTGCGGGCAGCGGTTTCAACCTGCTCGCGGGTCGCTGAGCGGCAGCCGTAGGCGATATTCTCATGGATGGTGTCGTCGAACAGTACGGTGTCCTGCGAAACGAGGCCGATGTTGTGCCTGAGGCTGCGCAGGTTCAACTCCCTGAGGTCGTGGCCCAACACCAGCACCGAGCCGTGCACCGGATCGCGGAAGCGCGGAAGCAGGGAAAGAAGCGTGGATTTTCCGGAACCGTTGCCTCCCACGATGGCGATCGTTTCCCCATGCGACACATGGAACGACAGGTGGGACAGGATCGGGCGCCCCGGCTCATACGAGAAGCAGACATCGCGGAACTCGATCAGGGGTGGACTCGCCAAGCCGCGGATCGGCGGCGCCGCCAGCCTGCCGCCGGCTTCCCTGACGATCGAGGGGCCCTCGGCGTTGGCCTTGATGCGGGGTTCGCGGTCGAGGCAATCGAAGATCCGGTCCGCGGCGGCGCCGCCGGCCTGGATCTTGGTGAACACGCTGGAAAGCTTGCGCACCGGGTCGGCGATGGCGGCCAGCAGCACATAAAGCTGGAGCAGGGCCTCGGCGTCGAGCGGTTGCTCGCTGAACTTGAGGCCCATGAACGAGGTGTGCTTCCGGAGCACAAGGTACGATCCCGCCAGCAGCGCCAGGGCGATGGCCGCCACTCCCAGCACCTCGATGGCCGGGCCGGTGAGGGCGTCGAGCCTGACGACACGCATGGCGCGGTTGTAGTAGTCGCGGGTCGCCTCCCTGAAGCGAACCCGCTCCCTCGGCTCGGTGGTGTAGGCCTTCACCACCTTGATGCCCCCCAGCACCTCTTGGAGGATCCGGTAAATATTCGAGATGCGCTCGAGCATTTTTTTCGTGGCCTGCTTCATGGTTCTTCCGATCCGGCCCAGCACATACCCGGCGACGGGAACCATGACGAGGAAAAGCAATGTCAGTTGCCAGGAGATGAAGCAGGCCAGCACCACGCAGGCAACGGCCTTGAGAGGCTCGGAAACGACCCGGCCGAACAAGGTTTTGGTCCCAAGCCCCAGGGCCTCCATGTCCGTCGTGAACCGGGACATCAGGTCGGCCGACCCGCGGTCACCGAACTGCTCGGCATCCTGCTTCAGCACGCGGCGGAAAAACTCGTTGCGGAGGTCGAATAGTCCCAGGTTGATGACGCTGCCCACCAGCCAGTCCTGGCAAAACTCGAAGGAACACTTGAGGATCACCGCCAGCAGGACCAAGGCCAGAACCACGGCCAGGGTTCGGAACGGCTCAAGTGGAAGCCAATCGTGGACAAACTTGCGGGCAAGGCGGGTGTGGTAAAGGGACCGCCTCAGGTTTTCCAAGCGGCTTTCCTGCTTCACAAGGTCGCGGGTGGCATCGCGTCGCATCTGTTCCGAGAACCGGTTGGAAGGCAACCCCTCCACTTCGCGCGCCCGGCCTTGGAGGCTTTCAAGGTTGCCCTCGACCTTCTCGATATCCTTTTGCAACGCGGCGATCTGCTGGTCGACCTCGGCCAGAAGGGTGGTGTCGGCGCGAAGAAGCTTCAGGGTGGGGTAAATCGCCGTGAAGTTCAGACCCCACAAGGCCGCGGCCATCACGGCGCACATCAGCGAAAGCACAAGCCTTCCGCGGTATGGCCAAGCGAACCGGAGCGCCCTGAGAAAATTTTTCATGTGGTGCCCATCTTGTGGCGCAAACCTAGTCAGGCACGGCTCATACCATGGCTGACTCTTTGCCGGCAAGTGGGACAGGGCCAATGCAGGTGTTCATTCGAACAGGTAAAAAACTCCACAACTCTTGATGCCTCTTTGGAAAAGTTGCAATCGCCTCTGCTGAACTTTCAGGCAACGCTTCGGCGCAACACTCGAGACAAAATCACAAATCCATTCACCATAAGAATTTGAGACAATTCTCTGGCCTCCTCCAATTTTCCCATGCCGTTTGGTATTCCACTTGCGAAATGGCTTGTGAAGGACGGCAGAACAACAGGAGGTGTGCCATGGTTCAGCGCAGCGAATCCCTAGACCCGGAAACACAAGGTTTCGGCATCGACCTGCCTTGGGCCGGGTGTGCCGAATCACACGCCAGCCAAACCCCGTGGAACCTCATCCTTTGCGAGGACCTGGACGATCTGCCCGTGGTCGCCCACTGCGCCGCCTGCGGCGCTCTTTTGGGAACGGAGTGCTGCGTCGGGGAAGGTGAAAATGGCTCCGACTGGCAATGCGTGAATTGAATTTCCGGAATTCTTCGCAATCCCGGGAAATGATAAGTTTCCGGTTGTAGCAGTCGGTTCAACCAGACAAGGCGCACAGGGACAATCCGACACTCCCCGCTCCCCTCCACGCTTGCCCCGATACTCATAGCATGATGAAATGCATTGCGCCGGCGCTATTTGCCGTTGGTGCAATGCCTTGTCATTGATGGCGACTCCTCAGGGGCCTGGGGCATGGAAAAATGGTTTTGCCTGGGCGCCATGGCAATCGCCGGCCTGTTGCTCCTGCTTTTTATGCTGGACATGGCCATGGGAATCCCGTTTGGCCAAGCGAATTTCGTGGTGGATATCTGCGGGTTTCTTGCCAGCGGCGTGGTCATTTTTCTGGGTTTTGACGCTTTCAAGGACCTGAGCTGAAAATCCACCGGCGGTTCCATCACACCAAACCGATGACTTTCTCCACGGCATCTGTCATCGCCTGCGGATTGGCGGCGGACGCGACTGCCGCAACGGGATAACCCGCTTCCCGGACTGCTTCCGCCGTCACACCACCCAAGGCGATGATTTTGCCATCCCCCCGGCGCAAAGACGCCTTGCCCGCCTCATCCAAATGGCGAAGAACGCCATGGAAAGCCCGTCCGCTGGTTGCCAACAAGGCGTCGTACCGTC
>CAWUNZ010000256.1:0-5169 GCA_963923445.1 uncultured bacterium | reverse complement strand
GGAATCAGCACATAATCGGCCTCATCCAGATCGATGGCGAATGTGACCTGCCCATCGGACCATTTCGACGCGAGTCCGGCTTGGCGCTGAACGGACCGGACTGCCGACGGCTTGGCGGACAGGCGGACCTTCACCTCGGCGTTTTTGACGGGCTCGTTTGTCCAGTTGACCAGGGTGACGAGCGTGCCTTCGGGGCTGTCGATCGCAAAGGCCTCCAGTCCCGGGACACTGCATGTCACGGCCTGTTCGGGCTTGCGTGAGTCAACCGCGAGGCGGACCAGTTTCTCAGCGTCGGCGTGGAAGCCGGACGGATTGTAAACCGTTCCCCTGCCGCCACGGGCCCAGGGGATGGCCCGCAAGCCCGTTTTCATCCAGGACGCTCCGGGAAGTGTTCCCACGGCATAAGCCCTGCCCTTGCCCAGGGACCGGACCGTGACGGCTGCCGTGCCGTCGCCCCACCTGCCGATCACCTGGGCATCCCTCGGGGTGAGGACCTGCTTCATGCCCATCGCCGGCACCTTGGCGCCATCGAGGCTGATCGTGTCGATCGGTTCGAGGAGCGGAAGCTCGAGCATCGTGCGCAGGACGGCGATATTGCGGATCTCCTTGGTTTTCTCGATGCCCAGGAGGGAAGGCATCGCCGAGTCCTCCTGGTTGAACTCATTGAGGTGCCCGATTCCACCCGCCGCGTACAGGACACCCCCCGACCGCACCCATGGCTCGAGTTTCGCCACGGCCCGGCGGTCGACCCATTCCCCCGCGAAATAAACGACATCGTAATTCCTCAGGGCGTCCGATTCCGCGATGTCGTCCTCGGTGATCAGGTCGACCGCGTGCTGCGCCTGCCTCAACGCGAGGTAGAGGAACTGCTGCTCCTTGCGGCAGATGATCTGGTTCACCTGCGCGGGGGCGTTTCGGCAGCGGGAGGCGAACGGATCACGCGCCTTGTCCACCATCATCCTCGACTCGTTGAAGTCGGTCGCCTTGCCGGTGACCAGGGCGACGCGGGCGGGCCTGACCTTTCCCTTGGACTGGATCTTCTCGGCCTCGCCGGAATCGTAAATGGCCTCGTGGATCGTTCTGAAGTTTTCGGGATAAGTCCAGGCCACATAGTTCTCGGTGAACCGCTCCTCGGGCCCGACCCAGAAGTTGTCGACATGCCGCGCGCCGTTGCCCACCGCCATGAGCATGTTGCGGCGGAGGAATCCGGGTTCCTGTCCCGGCGCGTGGGGCATGATGTAGAAGTGGATCGGCTGGTTGTTGTACTTGACGCCGCAACGGGCCTGGGCCAGCATCCACGACAGCATCTGGGGCGCCTCCGGAACGCTGAAGATGTAGTCCTCCGCCCAGAACATGCTCATGCCGTTGTGCTTGAAGATGTCGACCCACTGGAATACGGGCCCGTAGCACAAGGCGAGGTGATGGGGCGAGTAATTGGCCCCGGTCAGCACATCGGCTCCGAACTGCTCCTTGGCCACAGCGGTGGTCGCGCGATAATCGCCGAAGCGCTCCTCCTCGTTGAACAGGTTCGAATACCAGACAAGCCGCGGATCACCCTCCTTCGAAAGCTTCGCCTGCTCGGGAGCGACACCCAGGTCTCGGGCCGTCAAACCCTTGCCCTTGAGCCAAGCGGAGAACTTCGCCTGGTTCTTGGGATCATTGAAGTTGATCTGCCCGAGGCTGATCTCGTCCCCGAAGCTGATCACCCTGACCCTGGATTTCCGCTCCGGGGGCATGGATGAGGCGAGCTTGCGAATGGCGTCGGGTGATCCGAAATGCTGGGGAATGACGGCCTTGCGGACCTGCTTGTAGGAATCGGGAAGAATCGTGTTGTAGCCCAGCCGATCCTTGAGGGCATACACCTTGTCGCTTGGCGATTCGCCAAAATTTCCGTAAAACAAGATCTCGGTTGGTTTCTTTCCCCCGTTGGCCGTGCGCCATTTCCCGCTGGCTTCCATCAGCTCCGCGACATAATCGTTGCTTGCCTTGACCTTGCGCCCCTTCATCCATGTCACCTCGAGGGGCACCACGGCCGTTTCACCCGAGTTCAGCTTCAAGTCGCCAGCGATCTCATTTCCCGAGGCGTCCAGGGCGAACTGGACCGAAAAGGAGCCGGCACCCGGGAGGGTCATCGTCAATCCCTCGTTGTGCACGAGCCTGCAGAAGGGACCGATATTCACCCACCCGCTCCACGCCCCGGCCGGCACCGGCGCCTCGGGAACCATGGTCGTCGCCCCGCCATACTGCGGCTGGTAATGTCCCGCCCTGCTGATGCTGAGCCGGGCGGGGGCCTTCGACTCATTGCGGAAACGAACGAAAAGGCGCGTGGCCGCGAAGGCCTCGTTGGTGAAGGGCGAGCCCACCGCGTAAGGCTTGAATCCCTGGTAATCGTCGGCGGGATTGGTGGTCAGGACGACAAAGTCAACGAAACGCTTCCCGGCGGGCTTGGGGCTCGCCACGGTCACCAGGCGGATTTCAGCGGATCCCGCGGCGAGGTCGGCCATGACCTTGGGCGACTCGGCCGCGTCGTGGTCGACACCCCAGGGCCACCACAGCTCGTCGCTATCACCGCTGAAGCTCCACAGCCTCGGGGTTCCAGCCTTGCCATAAGTGTGCGAGAAAACTGTCCGCCCGTTCTGAAGGACCTCGATCTTGTGAAGATAGTTGAAATACGGCGGGGCCTGATACTTGCTCCAGACTCGGTATTTCCCCGCGGCGGATATCGTCACGGTTTGCGAAGCCACCGAACCCTCGCTCTCGGCGGGAGCGCCAAGGCAGCCGCCATGCGTCATCCACACCCCGCCGTAGGTATGGCTTCCATAGCTGTCCTGCTGATGGGTCACCTTCCAGCCCTTGTCATCAAGGGCACGGAATTTCTCCCCCTCGGCAATCACGATGTCGGGTCCGGGGGCGCCGGTGGACATCAAAACCGTGGCGATGGCGAAGAAGAGAGATCCCATCATGAGCACCTTTTGGAATAGCGACCGTCATGGCCGAGAAGTCGCAGGCTAATCGGGATACCTTTTCTTGTCCATAAAAACTTCGCACGGTATCGCCATCGCGCCCGCCGGACCACCCATGACTAAATCACAATGAAAAAGCGGCGACATGCCGCCAAGGCAATAAATCTAGAAATAGATAGTTTTTAGTCTTGATTTATGCTGAAACCGCCACCGGGTAACCGAACCGGAGACCCGCCTTCAGGTATGCCGCTCGCCCTTGGGCAGTTCAATCGGGCTATCACGGGGAATCGACCCTTTGCGGATCAACGCCGTTTCAGGGCACAGGCTTACTTGCGCTCGAGCAGGAAGGCCACCAGGTCCGCCAATTCCTGCGGTGAGACCTGCTTTTCCAAGCCAGCGGGCATCAACGACACCGCGCCGGGAGCGACCGATTCCACATCGCGGCGGGGAATCCGCTCCACCACCGAAGGCCCTGTCTGGATCGCCACTTCCGACTCATTTTCAAATTTAAGAACTCCTGAAACAAGTTTTCCAGTATGGAGGACCGCCACCACCGGCTCGTAGCTGCGCACGAAGCTCACGCTCGGCGCCACGATCGCCTCGATGAGGTCCTGCCGGGAACGGATCTGGCCAATGCGGCTCAGGTCGGGGCCGGCGTCGCCACCCACATACCCGATCTTGTGGCAGGCGGCGCAGGCCGTCTTGGCGCTGTTGAACACCGCGTGGCCCCGGCGGGCGTCGCCCGGGGGCAACTCCGCCAGCAGCACCAGAACGCGCTTGCGTTCGGCGTCGGCACCGGGATCGAGCTTGGCCAGCACCGGTTCGAAAGCCGCCCGCACCTCGGGGCCATGGCCCGCCAGATTCTGGCGGACAGCGGCCACAGGCACTTTCTGGCTCAGCTCAGGCCGACCGAGCGCCCGCGCCAAGGCCAACCCCGCCGGTGTGCCTGCCTTGGGGCCGAAAAGCTCAAGGATCCGGCTGATGTCGGTCGGGCTGGCCTCGGCCAAGGCGGCGGCAAGAATGTCCCATTGTTCGGGCGCGGGCTTGGCTCGAGCCAAGGCCTCGAGCGCCAGTTGGCGCTCCTGCTGGGGTCGATCCCGGTGCAGCGACTTGGCCAGGTAAGGCACGGTTCCGGAAGGCACCGGCAAGGCCGCGATGGCGGCAAGCCTGTCGGCGGCGGGGGTGGAATCGTCGGAGGCCAGCTTTTCCAAGGATGCGGACCAACCGGCAGGCAACGCCTTGCGGCGGGCGAGCGAGGCAGCCAACGCCAGGGCCTTGCCCCGGGCGGGACCGGCAGGGCCGGCCATGAGGGCGCCCACTGCGTCGACCCATTCCTTGGGAAACGCGCCGGTCACCTTGGCCACGGCATCGAGGGCCAAGTCACGCCGTTGCGATTCGGCCAGCCAACGGGCCACCAACGCCTTGCCTTCGGGATGAGACGCGGCCCGGGCCAGCAGATCGGCATCAAGCCAGCGGGGTTGCCCGCCGGCGGCACCCAACCTCAAGGCCAACTCCGCGTCCCATTCGTTGTGTCGGGATAACACCCAGCGGCCCACGGCGGCTTCCCCGGCGTCGGGGCTGGCCACCAACGCAAGCACTTTTTCCAGCGATTTCAACTGTCCGGATTGATCGAGAACTGTCAGCACCAGCGCGCGGTGCCGGGCCGACTCCCAGGCGCGGTCCAGCTCCGCCGCGGGAGCGCGGCAAAGCACCAGGGCTCGAACCACCGCGTGCCGCCAAGCCCGATCGGACGGCCCGTCAGTCGCTCCCATGGCCTTGAGGATGGCCGGAACCACTGAAGGATTCCTGCAAGCGGCAAGGCGTTCCACGGCGGCCCTGCGGACACCGGGATCGGGATCCGTCGCCGCCAATCGGGAGGCGCTTTCCACGCCAGCGTCACCACCACGGGAGGCGAGGGCCCTGAGGGCCACCAGGCGCAATAGCGGATCCTCTTGGGAACAAAAGATTACAAGAGAATCGGTCGCTGCAGGAACCGGGGAGCGGCCGATCGCCCACAAGGCGGCAAGGCGACGGGCCCGCGAGGCATCGGGAGATCCGGCCACCCGGGCCAACTCCTTGATCGCGCCCCGCTTGGAAAGCGTCGAGGCGGCACGCGCCGCCACCGCTTGACGGGCATCGGTGAGCAAGGGGGCCAAAGCGACATCGGGCGCGGACCAGTCGATCTTGAGACCGCGTGGATCGGCTA
>CAWUNZ010000255.1:0-5175 GCA_963923445.1 uncultured bacterium | reverse complement strand
GAGAATATCGGGAAGGATTCCCTCCATTTTCTTCCTTAATTCAGGATCGGCTAACGATGCGATGAGGGAGGCCCGATCCAGGTTGGGTTCCGGGGAGAGAATGCGCGCCAGCACCTCGCGGTCGGCCTTGGAGGTGTCCGCCAAGGCCAGAACCTTGTCCAGGTAAAGCCGTTCAGCGGGCCGAAGTTCGGTGAACCCGTCCCCCGAGCGCGGCTGACCGAGCGCCCGCCTCATGGTGTTGTGCATGAGGTATTTTCCGGCACCATGTGTCATATGGATCGAGTCCCGGTACAACTCGGAGATGTCCTTGAAGGGAGCGGTGCCCTTGACGATGTCCGAGGCGACCTGGTCCAGGATGTTTTGAGCCAAGGTTTGCCGGATTTCCCGCCCGGGATGTCTACGGGAAAGCTCTGCCATCAGCGCCCGGGTGTAAACCGGGCTGTGTGTCATCTTCAGCGGAGGATCACAATTCAGAAACTCCGACTCCCTCTGCGCATGAAAAGCCCAGCCGGAATGAATCACGAACACGGCTCCAGGCTGGAGTCGCATCCAGGCCGAGATGGCGTCGGCATCCTCCGTCAGGGTTGAACCATAATGAGGTTGCACCGAAACGAAGGCGAAGTTCCCTTCCCGCATGGCGAGGGGCCAAAGGGAGGAATCCTTGACACACGGTTTTTCAGGGTGCGAATGAATCCAAGGAAGGCTCACGCCGCAGTCGACATGCCAGCGCGCGCGGCCGGCCAGCCGCCCCGGGACCGTGTCCCAGGTGAGGGAGTTGCCAATCAGAAAAATCCCCTCGGGCTTGGCGTCATGGGGTTGGGCCAGCGGTAGAAACAAGGGAACCAGATAAATCGTGAGCATGGCGAACATGATCAACAGCCTCCTGTGAAAATCCCGCGTGGCATTCCCGCGCGCCATCAGGAAAATTCGTTGTCGCGCACCTCCAGGTCAATCGTCCGGCGTGGAGCCGGAAGCGGCTTGCTGGTCGTGTGGCTCAATGTGGATGAACGCGTCGGCGATCCGCAGGGGCGATTGGCGAATGGCGCTGCGAACCCGGCCACCGATGTCATGTCCATCACGCACGGTCGCGTTGCCATCGACTTCAACATGAAGTTCCACGAAATAAGCCGTGCCGCTTTTGCGAATCCGGCACTTGTCCAGGGCCCTCACTCCCTCGACTCCCATCGCTATGGTCCTGACGCGATTCTCGAATTCCTTGGTCGGTGCCGCGTCCAACAGGTCCCTCACCGCCATCTTCATCAGGTTCAATCCGCTGAAAACAATCACCGCGCATGCGATCAGGGCGGCCCAGTCGTCGGCGGGTTCATAGCCTGGGCCACCCACCAACCCGATGGAGATTCCGATGAAAGCAGCCACCGAGGTCAATGCGTCAGCGCGATGGTGCCATGCGTCGGCCTGCAGGGAGGTGCTCGCCGTCTCCCTGCCGATACCGCCCACCCAGCGAGCCAAAAGCTCCTTGGTTGCCACCACAAGAACCAGGACCACAAGCGTCGACCAATGCGGCAGGTGGTGGGGAGTGAGGATTTCCCGAACGCTCTGGAAGGCGATCACCACCGCCGCGACCAGGAGGGCGAGCGAGGCCACGATGCCGGCAAGGGCTTCAGCCTTGCCATAGCCGTAGGGATGACGCTCGTCCGCCGGGGCGCCCGCCACCCTCAGTCCGCCCCACACCACCAGTGAAGTCACAATGTCCGAGGTGGATTCAATACCATCGGCGATGAGGGCGTAGGAGTTGCCGAAAAACCCGGCGACAACCTTCACGATCGCCAAGGCCGCGTTCACTCCCACCGCCACCAAAGGGACGGTTGAAAGCGTCATGGAAGCTGGCGGCATTTGAATTGCCATCGTCATGCTTCCGCGGCGCGCCATGGCGTTTGCCAGGCCATGGGTGGGATGCTACCGGTAACCGCGGCCCTTGGGCAAGCGTTGTCCAAGAAAGTCAGCGGGCCTTGTGAACGCTTTTGCCTTCCTTGATCGTCTCGACCACCTTCAGGTCCATGATCTTGTCCGGATCCACCGTCAACGGGTTGGCTGACAAGATGACAAAATCCGCTAGCTTGCCAACCTCAATCGTTCCCTTGCGGGCCTCCTCGCCATATTGCCACGCCGCGTGCGCCGTCAGCGCCTTGAGGGCGTCGGCCATGGAAACCCGCTGGTCGGGCCCGATCACATCACCACTGCGCGACTTTCTGGTCACGCACGAGGACAGAATGCGGATGGAGTCGGGAAGCGCCACCGGGGCATCATGGTGCGATGTCCAAATCATCTCCCGGCGGATGGCCGAGGCCGCAGGGCTGATGCGGTAGGCGCGTTCCTTGCCAAGCGTCTCGTCCCGGTGCCAGTCGCCCCAGTAGTAGGTGTGCATGCTGAAAAACGACGGGATGATACCCATGCGTACCATGTCGTCAAGCTGGTCCTCCCGCACGGTCTGAGCATGGATCATCACCGGACGAAGGTCCTTGAGTTCCTTGGGTGTCCCCGCGTGGCTCAGCGCCCTGATGTACTGGTCCGAGGCGGCGTCACCATTGCAGTGGGCCAGGATCTTGTATTTGTTCTTCACGGCATCCTTGATGACCGGAAACAGGATTCCATCCGTGAATGTCGGATAGCCCCTGTAGGTTTCCGGCTGTCCCGCCGGGGGAACCTTGTAGGGTTTGGTCAGCCACGCGGTCTTTCCAGAGGGGGTGCCATCCAAGTTCACCTTGATGCCCCCGACGCGAAACCGCCCCTTGTATTCAGGACCATGCCAGCGCGGATCGAGACCTTCCTTGCCGGCGAACGGATCCTGGTAAGCCACGACATCCAGCCGAAAAAGTCCGGCCATGGCCGCCTCGGCCAACTGACGCACTTCCGACGCGGTGGCGCGACCCTCCTGAAGGGTGGTGTAACCGAATTCGGCATAGGCTTGCTGCCCCTGCTCCATGAAGTAACGCATGTTGCCCTGACTGACAAAAGGCAGGACATCTCCCATCAGGACCTTCAGCCACGCGACTTCTTCAAGCACGCCGTTGGGAGTCTTGCCATCCGCCTCGCGCCGGATCAACCCGCCTGCTGGATTGTCTGATAAGGCGGTGATTCTTGCGATTTCCAAAGCCTTGGTGTTGATCGCGCCGATATGGCCCGACTGGTGAATGATCACCACCGGCTTGTCCTTGGAAACGGCGTCGAGGTCGTGTCTGGTCGGATGCCTTCTTTCCTTCAACTGGGCATCGTCGTAACCAAACCCCATGATCACCCTGCCATTGCCAAGCCGCTTGGCGGCATCCGAATTCGCCCACTCGGTCAGGAGCGACTGGATGCCGGCGATGCTGTCCCCCTTTCCATCAGGCGGCGGAAGAAGATTGGCCACCGAACGCTGCAAACCAACCGCGACCATGTGACCGTGAGCATCGATGAAACCGGGAAGCATGGCCTTTCCGCCCAGATCGATCATCTGGGTGCCGTTTCCCTTGAATGCCATCACGGCGACCTTCGACCCTACGGCGAGGATCTTCCCACCCTTCACCGCAACGGCCTCAGCCATCGGGTTACCATCATGGACGGTGATGATGGCACCCCCGTGAAAGATCGCGTCGGCATCCTTCTCGGCCGCATGGGCGAGTCCCGCGACACCCCATGCCAGACCCAACACCACTCCACGAATCCCGATCATCGCGCTTCTCCAATCAACAGTGCTTCTGCGGATCAAAACCGGCATGAAAGTTTCAATCCCCCTTCAACCAATCCAAGCCGAACCGGGCAAACACCACACTGCTGGTACCCCCGGCCTCATACAAACACCCGATGGTTCCATCGGGCAACACCGTCAAGCATGAGTAGGCGAACGATTCCTTGCACAACACGCGCTTCACTGGCCAAGTCTTGCCATCGTCAAGGCTCATGAAAATCGTTCCGTTTTCCCGCTTGGTGCTTTGCGGCCCGGAAAACAGCAGGCAGGCCTTGGGCCCGTCAACCCGAACCACCGACGCCATGCAACTGGGATCAGCCAGTTCCGGCACATCCTCCACTTTCGACCAGGTGATGCCCCCATCCGCGCTGACGCAAGTCTTGCGCACCGCCTTGCCGGCCCAGCGCCGGACATTGAACCTGATGGAGCCATCGCCCAACTCGACGAACTGGGCCTCGTTCACCAAGCTGGATTTCTTGTCCTTGCCGGCATCGACGAGTCCACCGGGAGCGACTTCACCCATCTTCCATGTCTCTCCCTTGTCGTCACTGTAAACAGCGTAAATATTCCAGACACCGAACGGCCCCTCATTGAAGGGAAACAGGATCCGACCCGCGTGCTTGCCGCGCAGCAACTGAATGCCGATTCCAGGCCCGCCGGCAACGGTTGTCACAACCTTTGGCCTCTTGGTCTCCGGGGTCAGGTCTCGCGGCTTGGACCATGTGACACCGTCGTCGCCACTGGTGATCAGCCAATTCCGAACAATGAGTTCCCCCTCATGCCCCGGCTGGATCTTTCCGCTTCTCTCCGATACACCGGCCGGATACGACTGGTACATGACCAGCACGCGGCCAGTGGACCGCTCGACCACCGCGCAGGGGTTGTTGAGGGCCTTGTTGCCATCCTCGGCGATGATCGCGACCTTGCTCCAAGCCTTTCCACCGTCGAGGCTCCGCTTCAGGATGATTCGGTTCCTGGCCTGATCCGCATCCGCGGCCCGTCCCTCGGCGAATGCCAGAACCGTTCCCTTGTTGGTCACCACCACCGCAGGAATGCGGATCGACTTGAATCCGTCGGCCTTTGGCTCAAACACCGCCACCGTTTGGGGCCCGGAATCCGCGGCCAGCAGGGGCAACAACAATCGGAACACCAAGGCGCCATGTATTCCAATCATGGGATTCCTTTCTTACTCGTGCTGGAAGATGAACGATCGATGGT
Organism: uncultured bacterium; assembly: GCA_963923445.1. Taxonomy (GTDB): domain Bacteria; phylum Planctomycetota; class Planctomycetia; order Gemmatales; family Gemmataceae; genus REEB421. The sequence continues at coordinate 269 of CAWUNZ010000255.1, read as the reverse complement.
GAAATTTTATAGACGACCGGTAAGGTATTTGGCCCCGGTGAACAGCCCGCCTGCCGGTCGATGACCTATGCCATAGTCCACCATGCAACCATTTACCTGATACCCAATGTCAACTGGATAAAGGGAATGCCGTTCATGGGCGCGTCGCCGGCGATTCCGGTGTCGCGAATGAAGCAAGCCTGAAGCAACCCGCGTGTGTCGAGTGCCAGCGACCGCACCTCGCGCGGTGCCAGCTTTGCTTCCAAAACCTTCCTGGCATCTGCGTACAA
>CAWUNZ010000254.1:0-5191 GCA_963923445.1 uncultured bacterium | reverse complement strand
TTGGAATTGGTGAGTGACCGGGTGCGTCAAACCTTGAAGGCGATCCGCCGCGATCCATCTCCCGGTCCAATCAAATTGATAGACCTTGGCCTGTTGACATCCAGAATCGCCGAGACGTGGCATCACTTAGGCATTACCAAGTGGCAAGTTCGCATCGAAACCGAAATTGAACCAGACACCCATGTAGAAGGTCAGGAATCACACCTTGAGCAGGTGTTGGAAAACCTCATTATCAATGCCCGCGATGCAATATTTGCAAAGCGAAGAGAAATGGTAGCAAATGCCCAGGAATCCAGACAAGAAAATTCAATCGATTCCCAGCGAGTGGGGATTCTCGAGGCAATGCGCTGGCAAGGAACCATCAAAATTCGTGTTTGCATATCTCCTGATGGAGATTTTGTTGTTTTGGAAGTCAGCGACAATGGTATCGGCATGGATACCGATACGGCTGCCAAATGCCTTCAAGCCGGTTACAGCACTAAAAAAGATCAAGCGATTCATCAGGGGGCCAGTTCTGGGGCAGGATTGGGGCTCACCTTTGTTGCCACTGCCGCCCACAGGCATCAAGCAAAACTCCAAATTAACTCCAAACTTGCTGTTGGAACCACTGTCTCCCTTTTGTTTCCTCGATCACCAAAAAAGAAAACCAGCAGGAGTTCAACTTGAATACCATCGCGGTGTTTTGTGGTTCATCCTCGGGAACAGATCCAGCTTATATTCGCGATGCGCGACTTCTGGGTAAAGCACTTGCCGAGAGAAACATAACTCTCATTTATGGAGGAGGTTGTATTGGCCTGATGGGTCATCTTGCCGACTCTGCCTTGCTTGCGGGTGGGAAGGTCATTGGTGTCATACCTCGCTCACTTTTAGAAAGGGAAGTGGCCCATTTAGGGCTGACTGAGTTAATTGTCACTGACACCATGCATCAACGAAAGGAGGCGATGGCCGATAGGGCCCAAGGTTTTATTGCTTTGCCTGGTGGTTTCGGCACTTTTGATGAACTTTTTGAAATTCTCACCTGGGCCCAATTGGGCATTCATTCACGGCCTATCGGCCTTCTTAACACGGAAGGTTTTTTTACGCCTTTGCTTGTATGGTTGGAAAAAGTTGTTGTCGAACAAGGTTTTGTCAAATCTAAACATGCAAAGGAACTTCTTATGGTGGAAAGGTCAACAGAATCGCTCCTTGACCGGCTGGCATGTTCTCGTGGATTCCATTCCCCTCCATCAAGCCCGGCTGATCCCGACCTCCGCTGACTGGGCTGCGCTTGTACTGAACAGACTCCCACCGCTATCTATGGCGTGAACAGGAGTATGTTGCATGGCAACAGCCAAAGAATCCCGAATCAGGGAAGGGTTAACCAAGGCTGCTTTGCACCCTGAAGGTTTTCCTCTTCAATCCCAAAGAACAAACAATGGTCTTTTTTCATCAAGCAAGGATGGACGCGAAGCTCAACAAACCTGCATAAATGCTGGTTGGATTGAAATCAGTCCCGATAATTCCGTAGCCCGATTGACAACATCAGGTTGGAATCATTTGGCCTCTGACCCTCGTCTTGACTTGGTTTTCTGCGAACTTCTTCGGCAAATCGATTCTTGGCGAGATCAGGATCGTTTGTTGCTGCAAAGGGTTCGGGAGCATTTATCCCGGCTGGACCATTTGCGTGAAACTGTCAGCTTGTTGACTCAAAATAGGAATAGCCCGACCGAATTGCCGATCGAGAATCACCTCCTCGTGCTTTCAAGACCCGGCGTGGATGTGCCACTTCCTGTTTTGTTTGAATCGATCCTCAAGGAGTGTCCCAATACAACTGTTGGACATTTTCATGATTCATTGCGTTTTTTGAAAAAAACGGGTCGAGTTCACTTACACGCATGGACCGGCCCGCTTCATGACATTCCTTGCCCAGAGACGGCCTTGATGGCAGGGCATGATATCGCCTATTACGCCAGCCTGCCGAACCCCGGTTCAATTGCCACGGAGTGCAGTCCATGACCGCAATGGCATCCACCAGGCCCCTTGATCCGGCCCAAATTAATGTTGCCCTAGAAGTTCTCAAGGAATCGGGCAATCCGTTTCGCAACCATTTCGCACGCAATTCCGACGACGAAGCATGTAGCAGAACCCATGTTCCGGACTTGTATCACCGGGAACGAACCTTGCTTTTGGGTTTGATCGATCAATTCAGGGAACGCCCTGGTGAAGATGCCTCATTGCTTCCCATCCTAGGAAACAAGGGAGTGGGAAAGACTCATTTGCTTCACTCGGTAAAGCACGGTGCCTGCAGCCGCCAGATTCTTGTGACTCCAGGCACATATCAACGAGAAACTGATTTTCTGGAATACCTGCTATTCCAAGTCATAGACACCATTTTGGGTGGGGCAAACCAAGGCAAACAACGGCCCATGCACATGATTGGCATTGATGTGGCATGCCGATCACTGGCTTCCGCCTTGGGACATTTACCTGCCCAGGAAAGAGTTCAGTTGTTTCCCCCACCTTTCTTGGGCGGTTTTCTAAGCAAAATAGGCTTAGGCCATGATTTGGCCCGGGAAAAATGCTCCTGGCTGGTATCCCGCCTTGAAAAATCCTCAGCAATATCAAAACCGGATGAACTTGTCGAAATTTGTCATGAAGTTGGTTTGTCACCATCGCGGGCGTGCGACCTTGCCACATCCCATGCGGCAAACACAATGGGCCGGTCCACAATGGGCATCATGGCCGCGTCTGTCGTAAAGGGCTTTTGCCACTCCATTTTTCACGGGGATGAATCAGAACTTTCCAGCTTCCTCACATACGGTTTTGCGGAGATCGAATTCCATGTTCGGCCTTCCCGCGCAGATTTGGTTCTTTCCCTTTTCAGGGCATTGATGGAAATCACCAGAAAGGCGAAGGTACCGATTGTCGTGGCGTTCGATCAATTGGAGGACCTTCTTTTGGCGCGAAGGGGCGAGGACTCCTTCAGGGTGGCAGAAGCGTTTTTTGCTGGCATTGTGCAGACACTTCATCAGGTTCCCGGTTTGGGTTTTCTTTTGTTCGCAGAAAGAGGACTTTGGAACCGCTTCGTGCCGTCTCTCGACGGATACATGAGGGACAGGCTCACGAATCCGGTGCACCTCGCGGGTATGGGAACCGTCCAGTCGATTCGACTAGATCCACCCCATCCAACCCTTGTCCGCCTGGTTGTCGAGGCACGATTGAAGAACATCCATGCCTCACATCCAATTTTCGCGACCCTCCCGGCATGTTTTCCTCTCGAGCTGGAACAAATCGATCGCATAGCCAGAACGGAATCGACACTTCGCGACATGCTCCAGCAATTCAGGGCAATGTATGACTCAGCGGTTTACGGGGACTCATCGCCCACCGCACTAATTACCGCGGACACTCCCAAGGTCAACCATCATGCGCCCGTCGTTGTCAATCGATTGGCTCCAATTGCGGGATACAACTCCGAGAATCCTGAAATTCCAGAAAATGTTGTTGTGAAATCGGTGATTGAGGTTGCTGTCGCAAGCGCCCCATCGAATCCAGTGGGTCGACGGGATAATCCTGAATTGACGGCAAGGTTGTCGGAACTGTGGGATCTTGAATTTGCGTCCGCAAAACGGCAGCTCGGCCCAGACGGGGCCCTTTGCGGTGCCACCCGAGAGATTCATGCCGGCCTTGGCTTCCTCCTGAGAATAGCCAACGAGCATGGCCTGAGGGTGGGTCCATGGCGTTTACAGCATGTAGTGGAATCGTTCGACTACGGGGATCATCCCGTTTACGGAGTCATCGGTTTGGGACACTGGGCCAGCCAGTCGGGTACACCATGGAAGGTGGGAGTTGGTCTTTTTCTTGGTAGGGGTCAGGGAAAGCTCAAGGATCTTTCCGTCAAGCTTGCGTGCCTCGATTTCGATCCACCTCTAGTGGACCACCTGATCCTGCTTCGCCCTGAAGATGACCTGATTTTGAGCGGAAAAAGCCGGCAGCTATGGCAAGAAACTGAACGCCGCGGAAAGCATGCCCGAGTGGAAGCTGTCAGCAACGACGGGTTCGCCCTTTGCTACGCGTTGCCTCGAATCCATTCCACCGCAAGCGAAACCCACGATGCGGAGGAGGTTCGTGGACACTTGGCTAACATGATCCAGGAAAAGGCCGAACGCTTCCTTCGGCAATTATGTATGCCTGTTCAGGATATGTGATTCGAGGCGGTTATTTCATGTCCGGCAATACCATTGAATCTCATGACAGCGATGATGATCGCAAAGTGTCGGCATGGGATTGGTGGCAAGGATTGGTTAATTTTGAACGACGGCAGCCATCTTTTGAGGAACTAAAACTTCAACGAATACGCGACATTTTAAGGGCCCTTGATAATCCTCACTTCAAGCTCAAATGCCTTCATGTTGCGGGGACCAAGGGTAAAGGCTCACTCTGCGCGTTTTTGGACTCAATACTTCGACAGGGAGGCCAGAAGGTTGGGTTATTCACCTCCCCGCATTTAGAGAACATCAACGAACGGTTCATGATTAACGGTATCCCGATTTCAAATGAGGATCTAAGCGGCAGGATTCAGGAGGTTCGAGAGGCGGCCAATGCGATCGTGGGAGAGCCTCCCACTTTTTTTGAAGTAGCGACAGCAGCGGGTTTTCTCCACTTCAAGAACTGCAAAATTGATTGGGCAGTTCTGGAAACAGGTCTGGGTGGAAGACTTGACTCAACCAATGTTTGCCTACCAATTGGTTGTGCTATTACCAGCATCAGCTTGGATCACACCAAACAATTGGGAGATACTGTCGAAAAAATCGCCGGGGAAAAAGCGGGAATCCTTAAAACGGGGATCCCCGCCGTATCAGGTGTTAGGGAAAGAGGCCCAAAAGAAATCATCCGGCTTCAAGCAAAAAAAATGAATTCCCCATTGTGGGAATTAGATGAAGAAATACGAATCATTAATCAGCGATTAATTAAGGAATCGAATCCACCAGGCTTATGGGAATTCGATTTGATAACCCCGAAAACTGTTCATAAAAATTTAAGACCTGGATTGCCCGGAAAGCATCAAATTGACAATGCGGCATTGGCTGTCGCACTACTAGACATGGTCGGCGAGGAGTCGAAAGAATCAGTGATTCAATCAGGATTAAAGCAAATCAATTGGCCATGCCGCATTGAAACCATCAATTCATCTCCATGGGTAATCATAGAC
>CAWUNZ010000253.1:0-5195 GCA_963923445.1 uncultured bacterium | reverse complement strand
TGGGCCGCGTGGAGCGAGCGGAGAGGGAGGGATTTGAACCCTCGGTACCATTGCTGGTACAACGGTTTTCGAGACCGTCACAATCGGCCACTCTGTCACCTCTCCGTGCCTGAAAGTATATCACGACGCGGGCGGGGCGTCCAAGGGGGTCAGAAGGCCGCCAGGATGCCATCCCAAAGCTCGAGACGGGCGCGAAGGCAGGCCTCGGCGGCGGCCATGGCCGTTTCCATGTCGCCGGGACCTTCGCAAAGCGAGCCGAGAAGCTTGGCGGCGGCAGGGCCATGCTCGTCGCCATCGACCTCCACATGCCTTTGGAGGTAATGCACCAGGCGGTCGAACCTTCCGGGGTGCCCGCTGGCCAGTTTCCGGAGCAGTTCGGGAAACACCCGGGGAATGAGGTCCTCCCGGCCGATGGTGAATCCCGCCGCCAAGGCGGCAAGGTCTTCCCCGGTGGCCAGGGAAAGGCTCAAGCCGACAAACCGCCTGACACATTCCGGAACCGGCGCGTTGGACAACGCGTCCTCCCAGGCCTCCCCGGCGCGCAGCGAGCGGATGAACCGGTCGATGGGGCCGGTGTCGGCCCCGGCCTGGCGCATGGCGCGGTGGTAAAGGTCGAAGTGGCTGCAGTGGCCTCCCTCGCCGTCCTCGTCGCTTTCCTCCCCCACGACAATCGAGTTGACCAGGCGGGCGGATTCGGTGTCGAGCGGGGGGATCCACGGGACCGAAACGCAGGTCAGGCGGGCCTGCAGGGCCTTGAGCAGGGACATGAAATCCCAGACGGCCCAGACATGATGTTCCATGAATAGAACCACCCTGTCGGGGGTGTTCATCGCCTGATAAACGCCATGGTTCACCAGGGAATGGCGCAAGGATTGGATGGTTTCGGTCGCCACCAGCACGAGGCGGGCCTCCTCTGTTCCCCGAGGGCTGTTTCGGCCCCGTCAATCCCTATAGTAGTTGCAGGAGCAGAATGTCCGGAAAGAGACAGGACCCGCCCATGACCGTTTCGCCCCAGACGGTGGCGGCCAAGCCCGGGGTTGCTTCGGCTGCCCCGGTCGCCGGCCGGACGGAAAACGACAATCTGGCCCGACTGAACGACGCCGTGGGCGCGGTGGGTCGGGTTTTCCTTGGCAAGCCTGAACAGGTGAGGCTGGCGTGGGTGTGCCTGGTCGCCGAGGGGCACCTGCTGCTTGAGGATGTTCCCGGAACCGGAAAGACGCTGCTGGCCCGGGCCTTGGCGAAATGCCTGGGGGGCGAGTTCAGCCGGGTGCAGTTCACTCCCGACCTGCTGCCGAGCGATCTGCTGGGCACCAGCGTGCTGTCGCCGCAATCGGGCCAGTTTGATTTTGTCCCCGGGCCGATTTTCGCCCATGTGGTGCTGGCGGACGAGATCAACCGGGCCAGTCCGCGCACGCAGAGCGCGCTGCTGGAGGCGATGTCGGAAACGCGGGTGAGCATTGATGGCAAAACCCGTCCGCTGGGGCCGCCCTTTTTTGTTCTGGCGACCCAGAACCCCCACGAATTCGAGGGAACCTACCCGTTGCCGGAGAGCCAGCTTGACCGTTTTCTTTTGAGGCTGACCATCGGCTACCCCGACCGCGCCGCCGAGAGGGCCATTCTGGAATCGCACCGGCAGGGAGATCCGGCCGAGGGTCTGTCGGCCCACCTGGATCCGGCCACGGTGGTGGCCTTGCAGCACCTGGCCCGGCAGGTGAGGGTGGACGCGGCGTTGGCCGATTACCTTCTCTCGATCGTGGAGGCGACGCGGCACCATGCGGACATCCGCGTGGGCGCGAGCACGCGGGCGGCGCTCGGCTTTTACCGCGCCGCGCAGGCGCAGGCGCTGCTGGCGGGCAGGAACTTCGTCACCCCCGACGATATCAAGGGCTTGGCGCAACCGGTGCTGGCCCACCGCCTGCTGGTCCGCCACGGGCAGGGGCGCGACCATGGCCACATCGCCGGGGAGGCGCTGAGGCAGATCCTGGACAAGACACCCGTGCCGTCGTGAATTTCTGCGGCCAAGCGGAAACCCCACCATGCTGCCACGCGCCCTGACATTCGCCGGCGTCGTCTGGCTTGTGATATCAGGCTGCCTTTTGGCGCTGGCGTTGGCCAAGGGCATCGGCCTGCTGCTGCTGCTGGGATTGTGGATGCTGGTGGCGCTGGGGTGGAACCTGGCGCGTTGCGGGATTGGTCTTCACAAGATTCGCGTGGCGGTGCGCGACGACGACACGCTTGAGGCGGGGCGCCCGGGAACGGTGCGGGTGATTGTCTGGCGCGAGGGCGCCGGAGCGCTTCCGGTGCGGGTTTCGCCGCGGGGCGAACGCGGCGGGCAGGTGGTGGTGTCGCTGGGCGACGAGGAGACGCGGTTGCCCGTGCATCCGAGTCGGCGGGGATGGCTTGAGCTGCCTTCCGCCTGGCTTTCATCGAGCGGCCCGTACGGACTGGCCGAGGCGCATCGGGATATTTTGGATGGGGAAAAGGTTTTGGTGCTGCCGCGCCAAGGATGGGTGGACGCCCGCGAGCTTGCGGCCTGGCTCCAGCAGGCGAGGGAGGGCCGGACGCCGGAACCCGAGTCGGGGAGCGTGGTGGCGGCGGCGACGGGGGAGGAGTTTCACGGCCTGCGCAACTGGCGCGCGGGGGACAGCCCAAGGCTGGTGCACTGGCGGACGACGGCGCGGACCGGCGTGAAGATGGTGCGGGAGCACGAGCAACCCAGGGACGAGGCGCTGGTGGTGCTGCTGGAACCGGTGGACGACGACGGTGGAGAGGAATTGGTGAGCCTGGCGGCGAGCGTGGTGACGGCATGGGCCCGGGGCGGGAACCGGTGGCTGGGGCTGGTGGTGACGGGATCGAGGCCGGTGGCGCTGCAGACGCAGGGAGCGGGAACGCCGGTGATTGAGATGCTCGAGGCGCTGGCGGAATGCGGCGCGGGCGGCGGCGGAATTCCTGAGATCGGATCGTCGTGGAAGCGGGGCGCGCCGGTGCTGAGGCTGGCGCGGCGCGCGGGGGGAGTTCCCAAGGAACTGCATCCCGGGCCGGTTCGGTGGGTGGGGCCGGGCAAGGTCGCGGACCTGCGCTGGTACAAGGCCGGGGGGAGCGAGGCATGACCTCCGGAGGCTTGCACGACCGACGGTTGCTTCACGGGGCGCTCGCGGTTTCGGCGATATTCCTGATGATCGCGGAGCGGGAATTTCTGGATTGGCCGGTCCTGGCGGCCATCCTCACCATTTCACTGGTGGCGATCGCGTACGAGGAGTCCACGGAAGGGCGGCGACCGCTTCCCGAGGCGGCGGGAAACATCGCGGGCGCGCTGGTCGGCATCGTCGGGGGAGGTTGGGCCCTTTCGCAGGCGCTGGCCAACCGGTACATGCCGTTGTCGGTGGCGCTGATACCGTTTGTGGCGGCGCTGATCCCCGTGCTGACGGTCGTGAAATTGCTGAAACGCCAGATTCCCCGGGACTTTTGGGTGCTGCAGGGCCTTGGTTTGGTTCAGGTGGGCCTCGGGTGCGTGCTGGGGGCCGATGACCCGATGGTGGCCCTTGTCGGGCTTTACGCGGTTTTAAGCCTGGCCAGTTTGCGATCGCGATTGGCTGGTGGAATCTGGCCCGGCCTGGGCACCATCGTTGCCGAGGGATTGGTTGTGGGGTTGGCGGCCCTTGCCACTTATATCTGGCTGCCGATGGCCGACCTCCCCGCGTGGAATCCCACCAGCACTTTCGGCACGGCGAGGCTGGCGACGGGCTATGGCACCGAGGTTGACCTGAACCATCAGGGGCGGGTGACGCTTGATGATGAGGTGGCGATCGAGTTCGACGCTTTTGACCACACCGGCAGGCCGACACTGATCCCCAGCGACCAGCGTTTTCGGGCGGTGGACCTTGAGATTTACAGGGCCGGGCGCTGGCGCGGTTCGGCGACATCGACGGGTGGGCGGGGCGTGCCGATGGCCCTGCCGCCCTTGCCGAACCTGAACACCCGGCAGAACCTGCTGAATTTCCGGGTGATTTCCCAGGACATCACCACGCCGGTGATCGCCGACCCGCCCCTGTTTCTGCCCGTGCCCGGTCCGGGAGTCAACCGCCGGGGAATTGTTCGGAGGCAACTGGCGTACCAGCAGATCGTGGCGGCGGGGACGGCCAAGGACAAGTCGCCGCTTCAGGATGATGTGGACAACCGTTTCCGCCTTGAAGACCTGCTGGGATTTCCCGAGGGGCTGCGGCCCTGGGCATGGGAACTGCTGGACTCGATCGCCGACGGCGGTGCCCGGGCCTCGCGGTCGGCGACGGGCCCGCTGCCCCTTTCGGCCCTGCGCGAGGCGCCCAACAGGCCGGAGTTCCTGCCCATCGGCCTATTCGAGGAAGTGGCAAGGAGGCTCTGCCGCTATTTCGCGGATTCAGGCGAATACGAATACACATTGGAGCTTGAAAGATCGGATCCGGCCGTGGACCCGGTGGTGGATTTTCTTCGGAACACCAGGCGCGGGCATTGCGAACGGTTCGCCTCGGGGCTGGCGCTGACGCTGAGGTCTGTGGGGGTGCCGGCCCGCTTGGTGAAGGGGTTCCGGGGCTGCGAGTCGACCGAGGAAGGGAAATACCAGATCAGGAACTACCACGCGCACAGTTGGGTGGAGGCCCTGGTGCCCCGCTACGACAGGGGCCCCCAGCAGCGGGTCTCGTGGGACTGGCTGGTGCTCGACCCCACGCCGGGGGAATCGTCCATCCAGTCGGAAACGAAGGGGCCGGAGGGATGGCTCGGGGCGGTGGGCGGGTGGATCAACCAGCAGCAACCGCTGGTGGACGAGTTCAGGTCCTGGTGGTCGGAGGCGGGCGCGAGCGGAGTTCCCAACTGGGCCGGCCCCGCCTTGGCCATGGGCATCGGTGGCATGGCCCTGTTGTGGATGCGCCGTGGCCGGGCAAGAACGGCGCGGGCGGGCAGGGACATTGTCCCGCGCCTGCGGGCGATGGCCGCGTTGGAGGGGATCAGGATGTCAGCGGCGCAAACGCCCAGGGAAATCGCGCTTGAAATAAGGGAGCGTTGGCGCGAAGACCCGTTGCTTGGCCCGCGCGGCGCGGATGCGTTGTGGCTGGCGGACGAGCATTATCGCTGGGTGTTTTCAGGAGCCCAGCCCGACCAGGACGATGCCAAAGTGGTGTTTGCCAAGCTGGGTGAGCTGGAAGGCTTGGTCCGGGAAT
>CAWUNZ010000252.1:0-5208 GCA_963923445.1 uncultured bacterium | reverse complement strand
GTGATGGGGAATTCATTGAGATCCTCCACCCTTTCAGCCATGGAGTTGCTGTCGAGCAGGACTTGGTTGTCGCCAAAATAGGCAGTCCCTGGGGTCACCATCAGGTTTCCGCGCCTGAGGGCACCCACCACATCCATGGGAGCCAGGCTGCGGGCATCGAGCTTTTTCTGGTCCAGGTAAACCATCACCGCCCTGTCCTGCCCGCCGACCACCACGGGGGAAATACACCCGGGCACGGCGCCCAGCATGTTGCGGACATTGATGCGGGCGACATCCTTCTGCCTGGCGTCGTCAAGCTTCGGATTGCTCACCGTCAATATGCCCACCGGCATGGTTCCCGTCGCGTCAAATGGAAGGGCGACGGGAGGAAGCGTGTTGGGTGGCAGGTTCGGCAGTGCCCCGAGGGCCAGCGAATTGGTCAGCGTGAGCGCCTCGTTCGGGTTGATGTCATCACGAAAATAAATCTTCACCACGCTCACGCCGGGTACCGATCGTGATTCCACCAAGCGGGCACCGGGAGCCTGATTCACCCAACGCTCGATACGGTTGGTGATGGTCTTTTCCACCGCCGAGGCGGGCATGCCGGGGTAATAGGTAAGAACTTGAACGGCCGGAGAGCGGAACACGGGAAGAATATCAATGGCGATGCTGAGGCAGGAAAGAACCCCTCCCAGCAAGATCGCAAAGACCAAGGAAGCCACGAGATAAGGGTTGCTCAGGGACAATCGGATCAGCCACATTGCCCCAACCCCGAGTTCTCACGGAAACACACCGTGGCGGTGCCATGCTAACCGGACAGGCAAAACCCGGCCAATGCCGGGTTGAACTTGAACCAATTTTGCCCCATTGCACAAATTTTCAGGGAACTCAAGCTGCGCAATCGATACAGCCGATAACACCATAACCCTCAACCGGGTACCCAAGGCGATTGTGTTTGGTGAAGCATGTTTCGCCATGTTTGGCCAACTCTTCTGATCCTGACCGCCTTTTTCAATTGTGTGCCGGGGCGCGCCCAAGACTCCGTTTCCGAAATGCGGGCACTCATCAAGGCCCAAGGCGAAAAGCTTGAGCGACAGGGGGAAACCCTCGCCGACCAACAACGATTGATCAAGGAACAATCAGAACTGCTCGAATGGCACCGGAAGGTGATCAAAGCACCTGATTCTTCAATCAGATCTGGTGCAGCACCCGAATTGCTCGAACCTGTGAACCTCGCCCCTGTTGAACAAAAGCAGGAAGGCGAGTCGCCGGATGGGCCAAGCAAAGACCACATCCTCAGCGCCTACTGGGGGCGCGACGGTCGCCTCATGTTCAAGTCGGAAAACAAACATTTTCAGGCCCACATAGGCGCTTTTTTTCAGTTCGACTATGTGACCTATGCGATTCCCTTGTCGGTTCAGCAAAGCCTTCAAACCATCGCGGATGGGGATCGCGGCCTGCTGACTGGAACCGATTTCCGGCGAATGAGGCTCCGCTCGGACGGCGTTTGCTGGGAATCGGTTGAATGGGTCGCCGAGATGGATTTCTCACGAGCCGCGGACACCACCAAGGATGAGATCACTGATCCGACTCCTAATATTTATTTGAATAATATTTACATTGGTATTAGAGAAATACCTATGCTCGGAACTTTCCGTGTCGGGCACATCAAGGAGGAGCTGAGCTTTTATTGCGCCAGCAGCGGCAGGAATTTCCCGTTCATGGAAAGGCCAGCGGTCTGGGACGCGATCGAAGACCCCTACATCTTCGACAACGGCATCACCCTGCACAGGAACTTCCTCGACGATGCCGTTTACCTGTGGACCGGCTTTTTCCAGACGAACACGCGCACCGGCGCGTTCACCGTCAGCCCGACAGGCGCCGTGGCTTTCGACATCCGCGGTTGCCTGATGCCGATCCTCGACGAGGACAATCAGCGCTGGATGTGCCTGGGTGTATCCGGATCCGTGCGTGGAAACCCGTATATCAGGGGAGTCGAGTTGCCAGGAAGCGCCGTGAATGTCCAGCCCTTGCTCCGGGCCGGCACCTCCCAGCAGGTGCCCAACCTTGTCAACACGGGCAGGATCTTCACCATGGAGGGAACCCAGATCCTTTCTCTCAATTACAACCAGGCCTGGGGACCGGTGTCCATCGGGGCGATGTACGACGGCCAATGGTTCAACAACTCCTATGTGGGCGGCCTGCCTCGGGCAGACGGTTCCCTTCCTTCCCAAGTGAAACCCGTGGGGGACCTTTATTTCGATGGCTTCAGCATCGAGGCGCTTTGCTTCCTCACTCCCGGGGATCACCGCACCATCAATCCCAAGGCACCCGCGTATGGACAGGTGTTGCCTGTCCGCAACTTCCGGGTGCTTCGCGGCGGGGACAACCCGGATTCACCCGGCATCGGCGCCCTGGAACTCACATCCAAATTCGATTTCTACAAGGGACAGTTTCAAGTCCCCGAAACTGGCGGCCCCGGCAAAATCCGCGGGGGTAACCTGAACGCCATCACACTCGGCCTGAACTGGTACCTGAACCCGAACGCCAGCATGATGATGAACTATGTCTACACCACGGGCCTTTTGGGAAAGAACGACCATCCCGGACCCCGCGACGGCGCCTTCCACTCCTTCGGCACTCGTTTCCAATTCACCTTCTGAGCCGCTGGTCCGCAAGCCGCATCCCGGCTAGCCTGTCATCCATCTCAACCACGGGAGAATCGCGCGATGAAATTCCATGAAATGACCGCCCGGCAAATCGCCGCCACCAACCGGGAACATTCGCTGGTGGTGGTACCCATCGCCGCGGTCGAGCAGCATGGCCCGCACATGCCCACCGGAACAGACACCATCCTCTGCACCGCGGTCGCGCAGGCCCTCGAGGCCCGCCTGCCCGATCGTGTCCTGATCACCCCCACCGTCTGGCTGGGCGCCAGCGCGCATCACCTCCGCTTTGGTGCCACCATCGATTCCGCCCTCGACCATTACATTCAAACGCTCTGCGACATCGGCCGCTCCCTTTTGGGCGACGGTTTCCTCCGTGTCTGGTTTCTCAACGGGCATGGTGGGAACATCGACCCGATGAAGGTCGCCGCGCGCATGCTGCAACCCCTCAACAACAAGGCGCTCATCGCCGCGGCATCCTACTGGGCGGTCGCCGATGACCTTCTCCGGGAAGTCTTGGACGGGCACCACAAATTCGTCGGCCATGCCTGCGAATTCGAAACCTCGATGATGCTCCACCTGCGACCTGAACTGGTTCAGGCATCCAGGCGCGATGCCGGAACCCTGGTGGACGACAACCTCCACGGCGTGTTCCTCAGCCGCGACATGCGGCACCGCACCCGGGAGGGTTACACCGGCCGGCCTGATCTCGCCACTGCCGAAAAAGGAAAGGCCCTGTTCAACGGCATCGTCGACAGGCTGCACAAGGCCGCCGAGACTCTTCTGGCCCAACCCCTCGGCACCACCCACGCCGATTTCGCGCCCAACGGCTGATTCACGAGGCTCGCAGCAACACCCACAACTCGCGCAGGGGGTCGCGGGGAACCTCCACCGGCATCCCCGGCGCGTATTCCACCCTGTCCATCAGGTCGGCCAAGAGCGCCAAACCCTGTTCCAGGGCCGGATGGCTTCCGCCCACCCGACGGGTGAACTCCCGGGCCGTTTCACCCGGGGTTGGCGGGGTACGGTTATCCCTCGACCAGGCCACAACCCCGGCATAGACTTCACGCACCAACTCCGCTCCTTCCAGCGGATACCGGCCGACAAACGGATCGCCAAAATCCTCAAACGGTTTCCAATCCGCCATTGACGGCACCGCCGGCGACACGGCCTTGGCTCTTGGCCGCGGGGGCACCCCCCACATTTTCTCCCACCAATCGAACAGGTATCCAAGCCAGCGTTCCAGCAACTCGAAATCGTTGTTGCCCCGGGCCAATCTCCACAGGAGGAAAAACACCAGCAACAGCACCAGGCCGATCGCCACGGCCACTTTCAGGGCTGGCCACATGCCCGAAACAATCTCGCGGATCCGCCCAATGAGGTCGCTCTTTTCCGCCGGTGGCGCCTCCTGCTTGGAACCCTCTTCAGCCTTGCCTTGGCCCGGTTCCCCCTTGCCTTTCCGCTCAGGCGAACCGGTTCGTCCTTTTTCATTCCCGTTCTTGCCTTGGCCTTGGTTTCCCTGGCCCTTTTCCTCGCGGGCTTTCGGATCAGCCGATGCGGACTTGGCCTTCGCATCCTCTTGGAAAAATCCCCCGGAATTCTTTTTGTCGGCCTGGTCCTTGCCCCCTCCTGGCACGGCCAGGCGCGCGACCATGCCGATCGCCCCGCTGTCCGCCGGGCGTGGAACCAGCGCCGCGCCCAGCACCACCAGCGCCACCACCATCGCCCCGGTCCCCAACCAGGCGACCGCCATTCCGGCGGGCATGGCGATGCCCCTGCGCGCGGCGTACCGCCTCAGCCCCAGGAAGCAGCAATTCATCAAAAGCAGAAAACCACTGGCCAGATAACCCATCAACAGCACAAGAGACCACCATCGCCTCTCCGGCTCATCCGCCGGAATCAGCGCCTGTCCCAGACCGAACAACGGCAGCGTCAGCAGGCAGAACACCACCACGGTGCCGCCCGGCGGCTTGCGAATCCTGTTCCTTTTGTGGCGAACCTTCCCGGCGGTCCTGCCCGTCGCCTGGTCCACCTCGGCGCGAAGGCGGACTGCCGGATCATCCTCCAACCCGCTGGCCGTCAGCAGTCCCTGTCCTTCCACCTCATCGTCGTCGTCCAAGTCGGTGGTGTCGGTCACCAACAGGCGGGTTATCCAAAAACCCAGGGCCACAAGGAAACCCATCACCGCAATGTGCGCCGCCCTGTGCCAGCCTTCCGGCGGCGGAATATACATGGCCAAACCGGCCCAGACCAACCCGCCCAGCGCCGCGGAATAAAGCCCCGCCTTCTTCGCCACCTCGTCGATCAACCTGATCCGGCCAATGAGGACCATGCCCATGGTCCCGAAGAACAGGATCCATTCCATGCGGCCGCCATGCCGGCCTCGATAAAGGATATCGACGATAAAAAAAAGAAGGCAACTGACAAGGGAGGTGAGCAGCGCGGGGGTGACCGCCAGCACCAGCCAGTCGGCGGGTCCCAAACCCCTGCGCGCCATGGCCGCTCAGCGCGCCGTCGGCAGGTGCCGGGCGGTGAACTCGAGGAAGGTTCGCCAGTCCTCGGT
>CAWUNZ010000251.1:0-5211 GCA_963923445.1 uncultured bacterium | reverse complement strand
GCGGGCGCGCGCCCGCAACTGGATGCCGTTCTTGCACACGCCATCCAGGGTGGCGCGCCCCTTGCCCGGATCGGGGCAGTCGATCACCTTGGGGTCCACGCTGCGCTTGACCGCCTCGTACACATCGCGGCCTGCAAGGTCGATGGCCGCGGCGATCGACCAAGGGAGGTCGAGGCTGGCCTTCTTGGCCGCGACCACCGCGGCGCTGGTCCGCTGCAGGTTGCCTCTGGAGAGAAGGTGGGTTTCCAGATCCTTGGTCTCTACTTTCACGCCGGCGTTGACCAGTGCGATTTTCTGGTTCACCACCAGCTTGTAGTCGATTCCCAGAAGGCGCATGCGGATGAGGTCAACCAGGCCGATGCGGGCACCCGCGAGGTAGGCGCGGATCAGCGTGCCGAGGAAGTTGAATGCCACCAGCAGCACGATGAGACCGAGGATGGCCACCACCACGCCGATCGCAAGGATCCAAGTCCCGGAAAGGTTGCCCGGGTTCATTTGGGCCAAAACGGGGATCATCTCAGGCGTCTCCAATGGGTGTTTTGCGGTCAGCGGATTGTGGGGCATCCATCTCGAAAAGTTCGGGTCGGATCTCTGCCAAGGAAACTTCCTCTCCGGGTTCGACGGGGCGGACAAGCACGCGGGCACCGCTTACTTTCAGGCACCGAACCGCTTGCCCGGGTTCGACCATCATTCCCTCGGTGATGCAGTCGATCCGTCTGCCATCGAATTCCACCACGCCGCTGGGGCGCAGGTACGACCGCGCGGTGCCAACGCGGCCTTCCAAAATTCCCAGGTCGCGCAGCGAGCGGAAGGACGAAGCGGTCTCCTCAACGCTTGAGGACTTTGCCAGGACGGAGCGCCCCAGCGGAGTCCAGGGGAAAATGCGCGCAAGCATCCATGCCATGAGAGGAGTCACGATCGTGGTTGCGGCCAGCACGGTGATTCCAAACATCGCTGACTGGAAGAATGCGACGGTAATGCCGGCCACCATGAGCGCCACGCCGGCCAACACCAGGAGGCCGGCGGAACCCACCAGCAAGTCCACCACCGAGGCCACCAGCCCGAGGGAGACCAAGGCCCATGCGGTCGGGATTATCCAGTCCATGCTTCCCAACTAGGCCTTTCGATTTTCATGAGGGGGTCTCGGTGCGGTGAACCACCACTCGGTTGCCTTCCACCTGCGAGACAACTATCCACGAGCCAGATTCAATGTAAGTTCCGTCGGAGACAACATCAACGAGCGATTCGTTGATGCGGGCGATTCCGGCAGGCCGGAGGTCTGTGGTGGTTCTTCCCACCATGCCAAGCAACGCCAGGAGGCGGTCGCCTTCATAAATGGCTGTTCCAGAGGTTTCCTGCTCGGCTGGTCGGTCCGGATGAAGAAGCAGGTGGTTGAAAACGGGTATGCCTGGGAGGAATCGAAAAAATAGGGCGACAAGTCCGATGGCGCCCGCCAAGCTCCACCCCATGGGCGCGACGGCATGGCCGTAAGCCAGCCATTCCCCGGCAGAACGGGGCCAGTGGCCGAAAGCCACAAGGCCCACCGAGCAGAGCATGAGCACCACGCCACTGAGGCCCACGATGCCGAAACCGGGAATCACGATGATTTCCAGCAGAAGCAGGATCACTCCCAAAATGAAAAGCAAAATGGCCAGCCAATCGATCTGGCCACTAACCCGTGAACCGGCCCAGAAAACCATCACAAAGCAGACGGCCGCGACCACGCCGGGGAACGCCAGACCAGGCTTCATGAATTCCACCATGAGGGATGCGAGGCCGATCATCACGAGGAAAACCGTGGTGCCGCGGTGGCTCAGGAACAGGGCAAGCTCATCGAGCGCGGAACCTTCATAAACCACCACGCGGGAAGAGGCGATTCCCCGGGCCTCGTACCAATCGCGCAGGCCAGGCACCGGTGGCCCGCACAGTTCCATGGGCGGGCTGGATGCCATCGCTCCGGTGAGAATCAGCCATTCGCCCGGAGATTTAAGCTTTTGTTCCTCGCGCATGCCGGCGGGAAGGGGAGGGATGGCCATTCTCAGTTGGCCGTCCCCGGCACGGACGGCCAAAAGGGCGGATTCCTTCCTTGCCAAGGCCGTGGCCAGGGCACCCGCGTTGGCAGAATCTTTCCATTGGCGATCTGTCATGATTTTGGCGATGGATTCCTCGACGGCCGAGGCGCTCCCCGGCGCGTCCTCGAAGCCGACCTTGGCATCCTTGTCGAATGCCATCGCGTCGCAGGAAAGGGCGAGAAGCAGGGCGCCGCCGCGGGCCTGGGGAGTGAGGTAGGCGATCATCCGGGGAGCGTCGGGACCCGCCAGTTGGACGGCGGAGCGAGCAGCCTCTCCCGTGGCCAGGGCGTCTTGTGGCAAGCCCCCATGGCACTCGAGGTTGAGCAAGATCATTTCAGGCCGCAGGGCCAATGCCCTGCGGATATCGCGGACGATTTTTTCGCGCATCGCGCCGCTGATCTCTCCCCTGAGGTTGATCTGCACCACGGGTCCCTCGGCGCGGGCGAAGACGGCAAGGGAGTCTTTGGCGAGTTTGTACCGAAGGAGCAATTGGTCGAGGTTGCCGGGAGAATCGCCGGCGCAAAGACCAAGCTCCAGCGCGCGGGCACGGTCGAAACGGCCGGGAGCGCCAGCTTCCACCACCATCTCGCCGTTGGCGAAGGCGTTGCCGTCGCGGAACCGGTCTGCCCCCGCGCGAGCGTCTGGATCGCGGCGAATGCTTGTCCGACCGTCGACAAGTTTGCGAGCAACCACCGCGGACCGGCCCTGTCGCCGGGCGGCATCCTCGTAGGCCGCCTTGTAAATCGGATCGAGTTCCTCCGCGGCTTCATGCGCGGGTCCGAGCGTGGCCTTGGCGCTCATGAGCAAATCTTCGCACGCGAGCGCAGGCAGCACCCCATGTCCGGTCAGGTCACCCTCCACCCAGCCGACGGTGAGGACTTTCGCCCGATCAAGCCCCTGAAGCAATCGGGTAAGCGCCAGACATGCATCGAGGTTGGTCAAGCGCATGGGCCTGCCGCCCGGATTGAAATCGAGTACAAGCAGGAAACGGTCTTCCTTGCCTTGCTTGCGGGAGCGGTTGACATGCTCCTCCACTTGGCTGGCCAGTTGTCGGACTGTTTCAGCTTCCAATGACTCGGGAAGGTGAAAGACCATTCCCGAGCGGGCCGCCGGCGTCGACCAGCAGGCCAGAAAAATCGCCGCAACCCAAGTCACACCCATGGCCATCGGTCCTCGGGAGCAAGCCGCAAGACTGGAGAGCCTTCCATTTTATCCTAGGTTCCGACTGGGTGGATTGCCCGTCAGGCGTTTGGGGATTAGCGAAGCGGCCAAGGCACTTCCAATCCGTGGGCGCGCATCAGTTCGGCATCGGCGAGCACCACGGAAGACGGCCCGTGCGTCACGATCGAGCCTTGGTCGATCAGCGCCACATCCGGGCAAATGTCGTGGACAAGTTCCAGATCGTGCGTGGCCACGATCAAGGTTTTCTCAAGCCCCCTGATGAGTTCGATCAATTCCCTCCGACCGCGGGGATCAAGCCCCGCCGTGGGCTCATCCAAAAGAATCAGGCAGGGATCAAGCGCCAACACACCAGCCAAGGCCACCCTTTTTTTCTCACCCAGGGAGAGTCGCTGGGGAACCCTCATGGCCCAATCATGGATGCCGAGCCTTTCCATGGCCTTTCGGGCGATCTTCCTAGCCTCGGTTTCCGGAACTCCCCTCAGAAGCGGGCCGAGGCAAATGTCGTCCTCCACGCTTGCCTCAAGCAGCTGGTCGTCAGGGTCTTGAAAAAGCAAACCCACCGATCCGCGCAGCGCCTTGCGCGCCTTGGGGTCGGCCAAGTCGCGGTCGGCGATCCATCCCCTTCCAGCGCAAGGTGCAAGCACTCCACACATGGCCATCAGCAGCGAGGTTTTGCCTGCCCCGTTGGGACCCACCAGGCCCACCCGATTTCCGGCGGCAACGGTCCAGGAAAGGTCGCGCACCACCCTTGTTCCATCAGCTAATTTCACGGAAATATTGTCGAATTTGATCATGGGTGAACCGTCGTAGCCCACCACAGGAAGGTGCCCGCGGCCATTGCGCAACCGGCCAGCAAGGCATCATTTCCCCGCCACCGGCGCCGGGGGATTTGGCTGGTGCCGTCTCCGGTGCGCAAGCGCAGGGCCACTCCCATGCGCTCGGCGCGAGCCGAGGATCGGATCAGTCCCATTCCCACCAGCAATCCGATCACTTTCCATGAACGGTGGTCAGCGGCAAGCCTGGCTCCCCGCAGGCGGGCCGCGGTTCGCATCTGCCTCCACTCGCCGGACAACACCCTCAAACACCTGCCGGACATCCACACCACCATCGCCACTGAAGATCCGAGCCGCAAATCGGCGCAGACCGCCCGCCAGTCGGAGGCATCCAACCCCAGGAAACAAATCCAGCCCAAGGCCAGCATGGTCCATGCCCGGCAAAGGACCTTGAGCGCCGACTCCGTGCCCGACCAGTTGGCTGCCAGCCAGGTTGGTTCACCGGGCTGGCCCGGTGTGGTCCATGGCATGGGTAAAACGAGGAGGAACAGGAAACCGCTGGCGGCGAAAGTGCGGGGGCCATGCCAGATTGCCGGTATGCGCGCCATGAAAAGGCCAATGGCGCTCAGGGGCACCGCCAACGCGATTTGCCAAAAATGCGGCATAAACCCGATGGGAATGGCCAACGCCGCGAACACCAGGCAGCGGGCGGTTGGGTGCGCTTGCTCCAAAATTGGAAAACGCGATGCAGGCGCCGTCCACCAGTCGTGTCCTGTCACGCGCTAGCCCCGCGGGTCGTCGAAAACATCGGGATGGTTGCATCCCCTGATCAGCAGCTTACAATCGGCCGGCCTTCATCGCCTCTCCTCTTATCCATTTCGCGAGTTCCGACGCGTGACCCCCTATCTGCAATCGCTTGATCCGGTCGGCCTGATCGCCCCGGGTATGCCCGGTTCCGCTACCGTTTCGTTGCTGCTCGCGGCATTGCCTGTGGCGATGCTTTTCTACTTATTGGTTGTCCGGCGTTGGGAAGCGCCCATAGCGGGGTTGGCGGCGGTGGTCGCCGCGGCGGTCATCGCTCTGGCGGTGCACCGCATGCCCGTGCACTTCGCTGGGCTAGCTTTTTTGCATGGCGTGCTGTTCGGAATACTTCCCATCGGCTGGACAGTGCTGGCGGGAATGCT
>CAWUNZ010000250.1:0-5218 GCA_963923445.1 uncultured bacterium | reverse complement strand
CGATACGCTTCCACGACCGGGTCGCGAGGTGGAGTGCCTGACTCGTCCATGGGTTGCCCCGTTCCGCCCGTGCCTTAACTCAATCATTCTAACCAACTGTTCAACCTTCCACCGCCCGCGACCTGAAAACCATGCCAACCTGATATACTTTTCCGCATCCCCGGCAATTGCGGGGGCTTGCGAGCCATTGTTGTGACGGAAACGCCATGCCGAGCTATCATCCCGCCGCGATCGAACCCCGCTGGCAAAATTACTGGGTCAGCAAGAAAACCTTCCGGGTGGAACGCGATCCCTCCAAGCCCAAGTACTACATTCTTGACATGTTCCCCTACCCGTCGGGCGCCGGTTTGCATGTCGGCCACCCGGAAGGGTACACCGCCACGGATATTTTGGCCCGCTACAAGCGCATGCGCGGACATTGTGTGCTGCACCCCATGGGTTGGGACGCCTTCGGCCTGCCGGCGGAACAGTACGCCATCGAAACGGGCACGCATCCCCGCGAGACAACCGAGAAGAACATCAACAATTTCCGCCGGCAGATCCAGATGCTCGGCTTCAGCTACGACTGGGACCGGGAGGTGGACACCACCGATCCCGATTATTATCGATGGACCCAGTTCATTTTCCTGCTTTTGCACGACACCTGGTACGATTCCACCGCCCGCAAGGGGCGGCCCATTTCCGAACTTCCCGTCCCGCCGGATTTGGCCGCCAAGGGCGACGAAGCCATTCGTGTTTATCGCGACAGCAAGCGCCTGGCCTATCAGTCCGAGGTGCCGGTGAACTGGTGCTCGGCCTTGGGCACCGTGCTGGCCAACGAGGAAGTCATCGACGGACGATCCGAACGCGGCAACCATCCTGTGGTGCGACTGCCCCTGAAACAGTGGATGTTGCGGATCACGGATTATGCCGACAGGCTCATCGAGGACCTGATGCTGGTCGATTGGCCCGAGTCGATCCGCGACATGCAGCGCAATTGGATCGGGCGAAGCGAAGGCGCGGAAGTGGACTTTGCCGCCATCGCCCCCGACGGCACCGAGTCGGCGGTGCGCGTGTTCACCACCCGGCCCGACACCTTGTTCGGTGCCACCTACATGGTGCTGGCGCCCGAGCATCCGCTCGTGCCCAGACTCACCACCCCGGCGCAGGCCACGGCGGTGGAGGCCTACCGCGACCAGGCCTCGCGTAAGAGCGACTTCGAGCGCACCGAAATGGCCAAGGTGAAGACGGGGGTCTGGACCGGTTCGATGGCGCGCAATCCGGCCAACGGCGACCTGATCCCGGTCTGGATCGCCGACTATGTGCTCGCCGGTTACGGCACCGGCGCCATCATGGCGGTCCCGGCGCACGACGAACGCGATTTCGCCTTCGCCCGCCAGTTCAATCTGCCGGTGAAGGTGGTGGTGGAACCGTCGCAAGCATGGCTGGAAAAGACCAAAAGTTCCGCCGATAACCTTGCAGTCGCCTACACCGAGGGCGGCAAGGCTGTTCATTCCGGCTTTCTCGACGGCCTGGGTACCGTCGAGGCCAAGGCTCGCATGACCTCATGGCTGGAGGAAAGGGGTTGCGGATCGCTCAAGGTGAATTACAAGCTGCGCGACTGGCTCTTCAGCCGCCAGCGCTACTGGGGTGAACCGTTTCCGCTGCTGCACGAGATCGACGCCGCCGGAAACCCCACCGGCCGCATCGAGGCGATCGATATTTCGGAACTGCCGCTCAGGCTGCCAGACCTTGCTGATTTCAAGCCCTCGGGCCGGCCTGAGCCACCCTTGGGCAAGGCGACCGAGTGGGCCACGGTGGAGCGCGATGGCCGTCGCTACCGACGCGAACTCAACACGATGCCCCAGTGGGCCGGTTCGTGCTGGTACTACCTTAGGTACCTTGATCCGAAAAACAGCGAGGCGTTGTGTGGCAAGTCGGCCGAGCAGTACTGGATGCCGGTTGACCTGTATGTGGGTGGCGCCGAGCACGCGGTGTTGCATCTGCTTTATTCGCGATTTTGGCACAAGGTGCTGTTCGACCGCGGGCATGTCTCCACGCCCGAGCCTTTCTCCCGGCTGGTGAACCAGGGGATGATTCTCGGCGAGATGGAATACACGGCGTTCCGCAAGGATGGCGGTTGGATCACGGCGGCCAAGGTTGAGTACGACGGCAAGGTGGCCAAGGACGCCGCCGGCACGGAGTTGGAGTTGGTAAAGCTTGAAGAGGAAGCCGTCGAGAAAAAGGGCGAGCATTTCGTGCTGAAGGCCGATAACGCCGTCCGGATCGATGCCCGCGCCTTCAAGATGTCCAAAAGCCGGGGCAATGTCATCAACCCCGACGAGGTTGTCCGGCAGTATGGCGCCGACAGCCTGCGGCTTTATGAAATGTTCATGGGGCCTTTGGAGGCGACCAAGCCTTGGAGCATGCGGGGCGTGGAGGGGGTGTACCGTTTCCTCACCCGCGTGTGGCGTTTGGTGATCGACGACCGCAGCGAGGAGGTGCGCCCCAGTGCCCAGGTGACCGACGAGGTTCCCACCCGTGAAACCCTCAGGCACCTCCACCGCACCATCCAGCGGGTGACGGACGACCTCGACGGCATGCGCTTCAACACCGCCATCTCGGCCATGATGGAATATGTGAATCACCTGACTCCCTTGGCTACCCGTCCCCGGGCCGCCTTGGAACCGTTCATCCTTTTGCTGGCGCCCTTCGCGCCGCATTTGGCCGAGGAACTGTGGCATTCCCTGGGTCATGCCAACACGCTGGCCTATGAGCCTTGGCCTGTGTTCGACCCGACCCTGCTGGTGGCCGAGGCGATCGAGGTGCCCGTGCAGGTGAACGGGAAGATCCGCGCCCGGCTGACCGTGGCGCCCAACACCGATGGCCCCACATTGGAGGCGATGGCGTTGGCGGATGAGAAGGTTCGGGAGCATCTGGGTGGCAAGCCGCCGCGGAAGGTGGTGGTGGTTCCCGGCAAGCTCGTGAATATCGTCGCCGGGTAAACCCGCTTCCCCCGTAGGATGACGCATGGGGCGAGGGCATCATGGAAGAAACCCTCAGGGGCACAATCGAGCGCGTCACCTTTCACAACCCGGAAAACGGGTTCTCGGTGCTGCGCGTGCTGGTGGCGGGCAAGCGCGAGCTTCAGACGGTGGTTGGGCATGCCGCGGTGGCGGGCGCCGGCGAGATGCTCGAGGCCACCGGTTCGTGGGTGAACGATTCCCGGGGCCTTCAGTTCCGCGCCACCTCCCTCAAGTGCATGCCGCCTCACACCCGCGAGGGGATCGAGCGGTTTCTGGCCAGCGGCCTCATCAAGGGAATCGGTGCGGAGTACGCCAAGCGGATCGTCGCGGCCTTTGGTGAACGCACCCTGCAGGTGATTGACCAAAGCCCATCATTTTTGTCCGAGGTGAAGGGAATTGGCACCAAGCGGCTTGCCCTCATCAGGCAAAGCTGGGTGGAACAGAGGGCCGTCCGCGACATCATGGTGTTTTTGCAGGCGCATGGCATGGGCCCGGCGCGCGCCTTGCGCATTCACCGCACCTACGGTGACGACGCCGTGGCCAAGATCCGCGCCAACCCCTACCGGCTGGCCGCCGACATCTGGGGCATCGGCTTCCAAACCGCCGACGAATTGGCTGGCAAGCTGGGCATCGCCCCCGACTCGCCCGAACGGGCCCGCGCGGCCCTCAGGCATGCGCTGCGCGAGTATTCCACCGACGGCCATGTCGGCTACCCCGAGGAGGGGGTGGTGGCGCGTGTGGTGGAGATGATCGGAATTCCGGAAGCCAATGCCCGCGTGGCGGTCGAGGCTGAACGACTCGACGGCGCCGTGGTGCGCGACAGCCGGATCAAGCCGCCCTGGCTCTATCTCAAGACGCTCTACCTGGCCGAGACGCATTTGGCCGCGCGGTTGGCGGAACTGGGCAAGGGTAATCCGCCCATCGGCACGGTGGCGGACGCGGCACTCGCTGCCATCGAGTCGAAAATGGGCATCGAGCTGGCGCCCGAGCAAAAAGAGGCGCTCCGGCTGGCGGGATCCAGCCGGGTTCTCGTGATCACCGGCGGGCCGGGGGTGGGGAAAACCACCATCGTGCGCGGCATTGTCGAGCTTTATCGTCAAAAGAACCGCAAGATCGAGCTTTGCGCCCCCACCGGTCGCGCCGCCAAGCGCCTTCAGGAAACCACCGGCATGGAGGCCCGCACGCTGCACCGGTTGCTGGAGTTCGACCCCGGCCGGGGGGCCTTCAGCCGCGACGGCGCCAACCACCTGGAAGGCGACCTGTTCCTGGTGGACGAGGCGTCGATGCTTGATGTCACGCTGGCCTGGAATTTCGTGCGCGCCATTCCCACCGGTGCCAGCCTTGTGCTGGTGGGGGATATCGATCAGTTGCCCTCGGTGGGGCCTGGGCGGGTGCTGGCGGAGCTGATCACTTCCGGTTGCCTGCCGGTGGCGCGCCTGACCCGGGTGTTTCGGCAGGCGGCGCGAAGCGGTATCGTGCGCGCGGCGCACGCGGTGCGCGAGGGGCAACTGCCCGACCTTGAAGTTCCGGCCGACGATTTCTTCTTCGTCAACTCCGAGGATCCGGCGGATGTCTCCGAAAAGCTCGAATTGCTGGTTCGCGAGCGCATTCCGAAGAAGTTCGGCCTGGACCCGATGCGCGACATCCAGGTGCTGACGCCCATGAACAAAACGGAATTGGGCGTGGCCTCGCTCAATGCCCGATTGCAGGGTGCCCTCAATCCGGACAGGGGCCAGCCTTGGGTGGAACGGTTCGGGCAGAAATTCCGCGCCGGTGACCGGGTTTTGCAAACGCAGAATAATTATAAAAAGCAGATATACAATGGTGATTTAGGTGTGATTTCCGGCATCGACGAGATGAACCGCGAACTGGTGGTC
Source organism: uncultured bacterium (assembly GCA_963923445.1). Lineage (GTDB taxonomy): Bacteria > Planctomycetota > Planctomycetia > Gemmatales > Gemmataceae > REEB421. The sequence continues at coordinate 336 of CAWUNZ010000250.1, read as the reverse complement.
CGTTTCGATGGCCGGGAGGTGCCCTACGATTTCGGCGAGTTGGACGAATTGAGCCTGGCCTATGCCCTGAGCATCCATAAGTCGCAGGGGTCGGAATACCCCGCGGTGGTGATGCCCTTGCATACCCAGCATTTCATGATGCTTCAGCGCAACCTGCTTTACACCGGCCTCACGCGCGCCCGCAAGCTGGCCGTGCTGGTGGGTTCCACGCGGGCACTCAAGCTGGCCGTGGACCGGCAGGACACCCGGGAGAGGCACACGGCGCTGGGAGAGCGGATGCGCGAGGCGCTGAAGGGCGCCAAGCCCGACCTGCCGGACGATCCGTTCGATCCGTGA
>CAWUNZ010000249.1:0-5237 GCA_963923445.1 uncultured bacterium | reverse complement strand
TTTACCCGATTTCTCTGGCCACGAATCAGATTTACCCCTCTGAGGACAAACAATGTTTGAATGTCCGCCTGTTTTTCTGTCATGATTTGAATCCGCATTTTAGCGGGATGATCGATCGCCGCCGGAGGCCTTACGGTGTCCTCTGTCGGCTCACCATCACGATGCCTGCGGCGGTCCCCTGATAGAAAACCCCATCAGGGCTGATCACGCCAGTCATCTGCAGGGTGTTCCAGGAATAATTCCCCGTGTTGAGATAATTCGGATAGTCCCCCGAGAAGGTGTTCGAACCCAAAGCCAGCGGCGTGCCGACGATCTGGCCGGTGTCGGCGTTGATAGCCGCGAACGAATAGCTGACGGTCGTCTGGGTGGAGAGACCGCTCCCCTGGGTCGAGGAGTTCGCCAGCACCGTGTAAATGAGGTTGTCGGCCAACGAAAGTCGCGGCAACGCGGAGGAAGGAACCGTGTTCGCAGGACCCCAGTCGGTGACCAGGCTGGCGCCGTTGGAGGCAAGCGTCATCCCCTGGAAACCTCCCACAAAGGGGGCTTGCTGAATCGACGGCACCGAATTGGATGGCGTCTCCGAGGGAGGCGGATACCAGTAACCGTAGGTGCTGGGTACGAAGATCCGGTTTCCAACAGCAATCGGGGCATTCTCAGTGCCCGCGTTGGAAGAGGTGAGAAAAGGTGTTTGGGCAACCAGGTTTCCATTCGCCACGCTGTAGACATTGACATTTTCGGCGGGGGTGGCGTTGCTTGTTCCGGGAGCGGTGGCGTTGTCAGTGATGACAATATAGTCGTAGCCGGTGGTCGGTCCGAAGAAGACAGGGGTGGAGCCCGTGCCCGGGCTAAGCTGGCCCGGCTTGCGAACGCCACTGTTCTGGTACACCTGCCGCCAGGCCTCCTGTATCGTGCCGCTTTGCCCGGCCGAGAACAGGTAGAGCGCCGTCGTGGTGGCAACGGCCACACCCGCGGGCGACGACGAGATGCTGTTGGCAACCATCTCTCCGGCGGGGAGGTTGAATGTCTGGATGGCTCCTGATTGCGGATCGTAATAACCGACGACAGCCGGTTGTTCGCTGGTTGAAAGGGAACCTTGCGTGGCAAACCAAATGCGCCCCACATAATCGGGCACAAGGCCGACCACCATGGGCTGACCGATATTGACACTCTGTTCAAGTGTCAAAGAACCAGTGTCGGTGGCCCGGTCATAGTTGTTTGAGTACCACTGCATCACGCCTTCGCCATTTACAAGCACAAGACGGTTCTGGTGGTCGAGATAGTTGTAGAGGCCGCCCGCCAGGTTGCCGGTCTGGGGTTTGATCAGCTTGACCTGATCGAGCACATCGAGCGTCTTCGGCGAAACCAGCATGACAATGGGCGTTTGCGCGGTGCTGGCCGTGGTGCCGACCCCGACACAGACAAGGCCGCCATTTTCGGACATCAAAACCGAAGGCATGGTGGCATTCATGTTGAAGTTTTTCTTGAATTCCAATTGGCTCGTCCCCGGTCCTGAAAACACCGTGGCATCGGATGACGAAGCGTTGGCATGCATCGTGGATGTGCCGTCAAGTCCCATGAATGGATTGCCGGGGGGAAGAGGCAAGGGCGTGCCGTCGGCGGCGACTGCCAGCGATGCCGGCAGGCCGTTGCCCGCGAAAGTGGTCGCGCGGACACGAAAGAGCAGGGGCGCGTTACCACTGGCGAGGTCGCTGAAGGCGCATGAAAGGGAAGTGGTTGTCAGCGTCTGCCGGGCAAGGCCTTGGTAGGCGGTCACAGTGTAGGAAACGATCGGTGATCCACCATCGTCAACCGGGGCTTGCCAGGTAAGCCCGGCCAGGCCGCTTCCCTGATTGATGGTGGCGACAAGGTTGAGCGGTTGCGTGGGCACATTGCCGACGGCCCCGAACGACGCGGTCACAACCTGTCCCGAACCGCGGATATCGCTTGCCGCGACTGAGAACGAATATGAATTGGATGGCGACAGGCCTGAATAATCCACCGATGTGTTCGAGGTCACCATGGTTTGTGATGTTGCCGTCGATCCGTTCGTGGCCGTCATGGTGACCGTGTAGCTGGCCGACCTGCCTGTCACCGGAGCATTCCAGGATAGCCTGAGCGCCCCGACGCCGGTCGGCGCGACGGCCAGATTCCGCACCTCGGCCGGCAGACGCGAGACGGCCTTCACAATGGCGGCCTGGGCATCGACAACCAACAGCGAACCGTCGGGGGCCGAACGAATCGCCGAGGCCACTCCACCCACTGTGATGGAACTTTGCGATCTCCATTTGTTGAGGGCTGGGACGAAGCGCTGAATGGAGTCGCCAGCGGCAACCCACAATGAGCCATCCGGGTGGGTCGTGATATCGGCGGGGACGCCGGCGGTCGCCACCGCGGCTTGCGCCCGCCACAAGCCGCGCACAAATGTAACCCGCTGGAGCGACCTGGCCGTTGCACTGGCAACCCACAGGGAACCATCGGCCGAGGCGGCAAGAGATGAAGGCCCTCTCACCACGCTGGTGGGCGCACCTACCCGCCACGCGCCATCCTCGAAGGAAATCCGCCGAACGGTGTTGCCTGTCGTGTTGGCGACCCAGATCGCGTTATCCACCGAAGCAGCAAGCACCTTGGGACCAGTTCCAACCGCCAAAGTTACCGTCACCACCGGCGCCCCGTTCACCGTGGCGATTCTCTGGACTGTTTTGCCGGACCCGCTCGCCACCCAGACGGCGTTGTCGCGCGCGACGACGATCGCCGAGGGATTCGCAGCCACGGCGATCGGCGCGCCGGCAGTCCAGACGCCGGCGTTGTTCCGGGCAATCGGCTGAATCGTGCCGTCGGTAGTGTTGGCGACCCAGACGGTACCATCAGCGGCAACGCTGACCTCACTGGCACCATTGCCCACGGCCACGGTGTCTGCAACGGTCCAGACACCTTGCCGCCTCAAAAGCCGTTGAACTGAGTTGAGCCCCGGATTCGCGAGCCAAGCTGAGCCATCGGCATCCACCACTAGCCCCGAAGGCGCGCCGCCAACGGCGACCGAGGTGCCGGACGGTACGGCATAGCCATCAAGAAGGCTCATGCCGGGAGTGATCAGTCCCGCGGTCACGCGGAGGGTGGCCTGCTTGCCAAGATTGGGCTGCGACAACAGGAGCGTGCCGGAAAGGGTTGGCACCCCGTCGCTTCCAACGCGGTAGGTGAGGTCGAGTTTCACGCCGGCGGGATCGAATCCAGCAACCGACCTCACGATGACATGATTCGCGGAATCGATGGCGTAACCAATAGTGATAACCCGATCTCGGACATTGGTCAGCAGTGGCGAGGAGACTCGGAATGTGACCATGCCTGCCTGAATGCCACCACCATAACTTCCAGAAACGGTGCCACTGGATCCCGGTCCTTCGATCACGCCCCTGTAGATGCCAGCCGTTGGGATCACCGGATCGGTGCGACCAGAATCGATCGTTTTAATCCATATTTGCCTGGAAAGGCTCGCTTGCCCACTGGTTGAGATTGAGAGTCGCAACGGAAGGAGGCGCGTGCCGTCAGCCACACCATCCTCGATTCCACGGATCGGCAGCGTCTGGGGCAGATTCCAGTTGGCGGGAGTGAATAAAAGGCCCGCGTTGCCTCCGGCACCCCCTCGGCCGCTGTTTTCTCCCAGACCGACCTCCGTTCGGTCGCCGCTAGTCAATGAGACGCGCACGGGGGCAGAAGGCTGGCGCGTGAGTTTCACGCTGGCAGCAATCGCGGCACCTTCAGCCACCGACGCCGCTTGTCCGACCGACTGCGCGCCAAGCAGACTGGCCCCCGAACCATCGACAATCGAAAGGAGTGTGGAGAGAGGCCCGGTTGCCATCGCCAACCTGGGTTCGAGTGATTCCAGATTCAAGCTTCGTTCCCGCCGTCTGGAACAGTTCGCCGGCAAGTTGGGAAACATTTCATCGAGGCGAAACGAGTCGGCCATGATTTCAAAAGGTCCTAATAAAATGTTGTCAGGGACGGCACGGTCGTCCTCATCGCGTTAGCAAACTGCATTCAGATTATAATACCAGCTAGAAAACCGCCGAATCGTTGTGCTGACGAAAACTTCGATGTTTTCAGCGCAATTTCAATATCGCTGGCCAAGGGTGACCATTCGTTTAGCCATCGGCCATTAAATCGACCCCGGCACAAGCCACCTGGCAGACCAGTCAGTTCTCATTGAACTCGCGATGCGTCAACCGTTGGTGCATTCGTTGGCGCGTCATGCTTTGCTGCGGGTTTTTCCATGGGTTAAAGTAGGTTTGTGATGATCGGGAATCTCGGAACCCGCGAAAACGAGAACGGCCGCCCCTTGGCCGATGCCCGCGATTCATCCCTCGCCTACCCGTTTCTCGAGCCTGCTGCCGGAGATTAAAGCCGTGAGACTGTTCCTGACGCTGGCAGTGTTCAGCACGATGACGCTGTGGGCGACAGGGGCTGATTTGCTATCTGAGAAAATCAAACCGTTCGCGGAGAAATACTGCAACAGTTGCCACAACAAGGAACGGCCTCGAGGCGAACTCGACCTCACCCGTTACACGCGCGACGCCGAAGTTTCGAGCGACTTCCGGCGCTGGAACCATGTCCTTGAATTCGTTCGCAAAGGAGCGATGCCGCCGAACGACAAACCCCAACCAACAATCAGCGAAAGGAAAGCCTTCATCTCGGCGATCGAGTCAATTCTCCTTGTCGAGGCGCGAAAGCACGCGGGTGATCCGGGCCTGGTTCTGCCACGGCGGCTTTCGACCAGTGAGTATGACCTGTCGATTCGCGACCTCACCGGCGTCGCCATGCGGGCAACCGCCGACTTTCCCATCGATCCGGCCGGAGGTGAAGGTTTCAACAACACCGGCGAAGCGCTCGGACTCACGCCCAATCTGCTCAAGAAGTATCTGGACGCGTCTCAGTTTGTCTCGGAGCACCTCGTGCTGAAGCCCGAAGGCATCGCCTTCGCGCCGTTCCCCGTCACCTCCTACAACGAACGCAAGAAACTAACCGAACAGGCGATCATCGATTTCTATCGTCGGCACGAGGTCCGGATCGACGCCTACCTCGAGGCGGCCTGGCGTTATCGATACCGCGATGAGAAAGACCGCGGCATGCCTGTTGAGGCATGGGCCCAAGGGCGAGGCCTGAGTGGAAAGTACCTCAAGCTCGTGACGGAGACCCTTGAAAACGCCAAGACCGGAACAAGCTACCTGAAACAGCTTGGTGAC
>CAWUNZ010000248.1:0-5254 GCA_963923445.1 uncultured bacterium | reverse complement strand
ATGTGCGTCGCCAAAAGCTCAATGTTTTCAAGATGCAAGCCATGGGAACCACGGTGCAGCCTGTCAAAACCGGATCCCGAACCCTACGGGATGCGGTCAACGAGGCGATGCGGGACTGGATGGCCACCGTGGAAACCACTCACTATGTGTTGGGAAGCGTGGTTGGCCCGCACCCTTTCCCCATGATCGTCCGCGATTTCCAGGCCGTTATCGGTCGGGAGACCAAGGCCCAATGCCTGGAACAACTGGGCAGGCTTCCGGATGTCGTTGTTGCATGCGTGGGGGGCGGTAGTAACGCCGCGGGAATGTTCCACCCTTTTGTCGGGGAAAACTCGGTGGAACTCGTTGGAGTTGAGGCTGGCGGTAAGGGAACCATTCCTGGTCAGCACGCCGCGACGCTTTCCCACGGTAGGCCGGGAGTTCTTCACGGTGCCCTCAGTTATGTTCTCCAGGATGGCGACGGCCAAACAGGTGATGTCCACAGTATTTCGGCGGGCCTCGATTATCCCGGTGTCGGCCCTGAGCATAGCTACTGGCACGACACTGGTCGGGTCAGGTACACCTCCTGCGACGATGCCAGCGCTCTTGAGGGCTTCCACATCTGCTCGCGGATGGAGGGAATCCTTCCTGCCCTTGAAACCGCACATGCTGTCAAGGAAGCCATGCGCATCGCCGGCAGTCGCCCATCAAACGATATCGTTGTAGTCTGCTTTTCCGGCCGCGGAGACAAGGACTGCTACGAGATCGCGCGGCTTGAAGGCGATGACCTCGAGTCGACGGACTCCCACTGAGAAACCAAGGTATCATGACGACGCTTTCCCGCCTTTTTGACAATCTCCGGAAGGATGGCCGAAAGGCTTTCATACCTTTCATGACTGCCGGTGACCCAGACACCCTCACCACCTCGGCGGCGATTGAAAGGCTTGTCAAGGCCGGGGCCTCCCTTGTCGAAATCGGTTTTCCCTACAGCGATCCCATCGCAGATGGGCCCGTCATTCAAGCGAGTTACACCCGCGCGTTGGCCAACAAGCCAACCATGGACTCCCTACTCCATTTTTGTTCAACCCTTAGCACCAACCCGGTGACCACCTCCACACCGCGGGTCGGCATGCTGAGCTACAGCTTGATACACCGGCGTGAACCGGCAAGGTTTGTTGCCGACTCGGCAGCGGCAGGGCTCTCCGGACTCATTGTCCCGGATCTTCCCGTGGAGGAGGCCGCCAACCTCAAAACCCTCTGCTCCGCCTCAGGAATGGATCTCATTCTTCTGGTGACGCCCACCACGCCTCGCGAAAGAGCCATTCGAATTCTCGAAGCGGGATCCGGGTTCGTTTACTGCGTCAGCATCGCGGGGATTACTGGCGAACGGTCGGAACTTCCGCCCCAACTGATCGACCAACTGGGTTGGCTGCGCAAACACACGCCCTTGCCGCTGTGCGTTGGCTTTGGTGTCAGCAGGCCCGACCAAGTCACCATGCTTCGCCCGCATGTTGACGGCATTATTGTGGGTAGCGCCCTCGTCAGAAAATTGGAACGCGTCAGCATCGATGGCCCGGGCCCAGGGTTGAATGCCCTCGAAGGTCTGGCACAATCCCTGGCAAGCGCGCTGAACCCCTGACCCGTTCGGGAGGTTCTTATGCCCCGAAGACGGCCTCAACACGACTCGAATCATCCGATCGGTGAAGGTGCCATCGAGAGGGAATTCGGGGTGCCCATTCCCGGCAAAGTTGTCGCAAAGGAATCCTGGACACAGACAGCCCTCAAGAAGCTCCCCGAGTCCGGCCCACTCGACATCGATAAACTTTTCGGCCGACAAGCACCGCTGGTTGTCGATATTGGATGTGGAAATGGTCGTTATAGTCTGGGCTCCGCCTGGACCAGACGGGAATGCGACCACTTGGCCGCCGATATATTGCCAGTGGTGATCCGCTACGCCACGCGCCGGGGAAACCAACGCGGACTCACAAATCTCAGGTTTTGTGTGGTCGATGGTGAACGACTGGTGACCGAGTTGCTCCCGGGTGGACGAGTCAAGGAACTTCACTGCTACCATCCCCAACCCAACCCCAGGCCGGGCGAAGGGCAAGGGCTTTTGATTCAGCCGTTTTTCATGGCGGAAATCATTCGGGTGCTGGAACCAGGTGGTTTATTTGTGGTCCAAACAGACAATGGCTCCTACTGGAGCCATATCAAATCAATAGTCGAGCGTTTTTTGGACTTCAAAACACATCATGGACGGTGGCCTGATGCCCCAAGGGGAAGAAGCCGAAGGGAAATATACGCCCTGAAAAAAGGCCTGCCGATCTATCGCGGAACAGGCTCACCACTGTCTGGCCTGGGGTACCCTCAGGCATTGGAGTTAGCGGGGGAACTTGTTCGAAGCTCGATTTAAAAATCGGGGCAGTGGCTCCCAGCGCAAAGCAGGATTCAACACGAAGCCTGCCCCGCCACTGCCCCGATGTGCGGAAACATCAATCCAATCTTACCCAAACATCCAAAATATGTAAGAAAATCTTACCATGTCCCCCTCGATCCCTCAGCCCGCTCCACCCGAAGAACCGCTAGAATCGATCCGATTCGCTATCCTTCAGCACGACTATCCAACGCTTCATTGGGATATCTTCCTTCAGGAGGGGAACCGGTTGCTGAGTTGGCGAGGGGATCACCATGGGCATTTTCTGAATGGTGGCCTTGTTGTCCAGACCGACGATCACAGACTTGTTTACCTCGACTATCAAGGCCCTTTGACCGGTCAGAGGGGAACAGTCCGCCGAATCGATGGCGGAGCGCTCGCTTGGAAGCACCGCGGAGAGCACGAATTCATCGCCGAAATCAAAGGTCAACGATGGCAAGGATTGTTGAGACTGAAAAAAATCGATGAGACGCGATGGTTTGTTGTCTTCAATTCAGGGCTACCAATCGAAAACAACTCCTGAAGGATTCGGCTACGGGTTCGTCGAGGCCGGAATGGCCGCTGGGCCATCAACCTCGGGGGAGCGCCCACGAATCACAAGCTTGCCGTCCTGAATCCTCAAATCAACGATCTGAAATTCTGGGCGGGCCTTTTCAGCGCCAAAACTCAATACCGCAACCGTCTGGCCCTCATGCCGGTACCAGTGGACATCCACTCCCGCCTGCCTCAGGCTTTCAGCGACCTGGTCAAGCAAGCCCTGAAAGGGCAAGGGTATTGAACCTGCCTGGAATTTCTGGAATTCAATGACAACAGCGTTTGGAACTTCCCGCGCCAGCCACATGCGCACCTGAGCTGATAAAACAATACTTCCTCCCAAGACTCGATATTTTAATCCGATTTTCAATGAGTCCCCTTGGAATTCAACGCGAGGATCCTCAAACACTTCTGGAAGCAGCGCAGGTTGAAAGCCTTGGGTCGCCAATCCATCTTGTAATGCCCCGTTGATCTCGTTTTGGGAAAATTGACCGAACCAATCCTTGTCTGCGGCGATGGAGGCCATGAATTCGCCTAAATCTGTGATAAAATCCTGTGAAAATTTGCTCCGCTGACTTCCTTCCGGAATGGCGGCCCGTCCATAGAAATTAGGCTCATGCCGAAGCATGTAGACGCACGCCGCGGTCGAAGAACCGACCAATGCGCTAGCCAGAATCAAACCAATCCAGAAGCCGCGATAGAGCATCGTGCCACCCTCGATGAATCGCCTCATACTGAAGGATCGGGATGGAAATCAAGCCACGGAAAAACCTGGCCTTGATTCCCGTTGCGCAATTTTTCTATCGCCGCAAAGCCAACAGCAGGTTCACACTCTTCGCGGGGTTCTGGATTGGATCGTTTTCCAAGATTGCTTGATATCGCCGAACAGGCGGACCAGCGATCCGCTCAAATGGATATCGCTGAGTTGCGAGACTTTGCCAAAGCGGAGGCATTGGTCCCCCATTTGGGTTCAAGTTTTAATTTGATTCCGCTCACCGAGGGATGGTTTCGAGCCATCGAGGAAAAACGCCATGGGAGGCATGGCGAATGGCTGCCGCGCCACCTTGAATTCAACAGGCACCAACGCGAACGGGTTCTATGCATTGGACCTTGTCTTGGAACCGACTGGGTAAATTATGCTTTAAACGGAGCGGAAGTTACCGTCGCAGCGGAAAGTCGTTTGCTTGAGCCAATCCTCATGAACTTTCAATGGCGAGGACTGACAGCCAGTGCTCTATCTGCCGATTCAGGGATACTGGCAATGCCTGATGAATCGGCAGATGTCATCGCCGCGAATTGGATGCTGGACGACGAGGCGCCATCTCGCTGGGCTTCTGAGGTTAAGCGTCTGCTCAAGCCGGGTGGAAAGATCTTGGCGCTGGTAAGAGCCGAATGGAACCTTCGCAGGATCACGCGCCTCCGTTGGTGGACTGCAAGGTCTGCTTGGACCAGGGCTGGATTGGCTCGCCTCCTGCCAGACTTTCAGGAAGTCCGGGTTCGTCAGAGACAATTGAGGCGAAGCGAGGTACCGGGTATCCTTCGGTTTATACCCATGCCTTTGCTGGAACGGATGGCAGGCAACGCTTTGATTCTCAAGGCTTTTAAGCCGCTAGCCGGCCGTGAGGAAGCCCGTATCGCCGCCTGAGGCGGTAGGCGTTCACAACATGCCCGGCACCATCTTCACTTTGGGCCACAGCACCTTGGAGCCAGAACCTTTCGCGAACCTGTGCCATGGCGCAGGAATCAACGCCATCGCTGATATCCGATCAGTCCCCTACAGCAAAAGGGTGCCCCATCACAATCGCGAGTCCATCGAGCAATACTTGCACCGTTTTCAAATCGCCTATGTTTACCTTGGACATCTTCTAGGTGGCCGCCCTTCCCGCCCCTCCCTGTTTCTCCCAAGCGGCCGAGCGGATTATCGCTCGATGCGGTTATCACCCGAATTCGTCGAGGGACTGGAACGGTTGCGGAAGGGTTTGGAAAAATTCAACATCGGCCTGATGTGCGGCGAGGAGGATCCCATCACTTGCCACAGGGCACTTTTGATCGCGCCGGCATTGGCAAAAATCGGCTTGGCTCCCGCGCATGTGCGAAAGGGAGGCCGTCTGGAAAGCCATCAGCAATTCGAGGACAGGTTGATGGAGGCCGCTGGAATCGGAGCCTTGCAAGGAGACCTGTTCGAAAACCGTGATTCGCTTGTGGACAGGTCCATCGAGGCAATGGCCGATCGCCATGCTTTCCGGCTTGGCGCGCCTGAAGATCAACCAAGCGAGTAGCGCCATAAGACACACGGCAAGCTGCCGT
>CAWUNZ010000247.1:0-5264 GCA_963923445.1 uncultured bacterium | reverse complement strand
CCGTGGTGGCCCAGTATAGAAGCGCGGTGGCCAAAAACGACAAAAGGCAACCGGTGCTGAACAAGTCGCCCGGATCGAGCAACCCCACCACGATCCAGCTCGACGCCAAAACCGACGGCAAATGGCGTGGACGGCCCAGCACATCGGCCAGGGCCAGCGCCCCCACCGTCGCCGCCGCCCGCACCGCCGCGGCGCGGGCCCCGGTCATGCCGGCATAAAACGCCACCAACAAGGCGATCGGCAGGGCCATGGCCCGAAGGCGCCATCCACCCATGCGGCCCATGGCCGCGAGGAACATGGCCAGCAAAACCAGATGCTGACCCGAAATGGCCAGCACATGCACCACTCCGGTGCGGCGGTACTGGTCCCAGCTTTCCCGTGAAAGGCGGGAGGTCTCGCCCAGCAACAGCGCGGCGGCCAACGGCTCAATCTCAGGATCCAGGGCCGTGGCCAGGCGGGAGGAGGCCCACCGCCTCATCCGCGCCAAGATGACACGGACATCCCATGCCCCCGATGGTCCAAGAACCACGATGTCGCCGGGCCTGTCGGCGACACGCACCTCGGCAAGGATGCCTCGGGCCCGCCAAAGTTCCCGGCCATCGGTTTCCCCCGGGTTCATCGGCCCGGGTATCAGGCGGATTTGCCCGGCCAGGTCGACCCGGTCACCGGGCACGGCGGCAGGCGATTGCCCCGACCCGGTGACCCGCACTTCCCCAGTGATGGGAACAGGTTCGCCCGCCCGCCAGAATTGTTCCACGGCGAGAACCGCCTCGTAGCGGTCGCTGACAGGAATGACCCGGAGCGGATCAGGCCCGGGCGATGGTTGACCCTCCGGCCCCTCGATGAGAATTCCGCTGATTCTGACAGGGCCGTATTCAGGGCCCGCCAGCGCGGAGATATCCTGCTCGCCGACCCAACCACCCACCGAGGCGTTCCGCGCCGCGCCGGCAAACAGGACCAAAAGCAAAACCCAGGCCCGGCGATAAGCCGCATTCGCCAGGGCCATGGCCACCATCGCGAGCATCAAACCGGCCAAAACCCAAGGCGGTGGCCGCAGGAGGCGGTCGAGAAAAACGCCGGCGGTCAACGCGAAGGCGGCCGGCGCCAAGGGCGCCGACCGCCAAAGATCCACGATCGGCGCGGCCCTGGCCAGCAATCGCCAAAGCAGGGCCGCCACGGTGGATCAGCGCGCAGGGGCGCCCACGGCCCAGAGATACTTGAACCCGCGCAGGTAGATCTTTCCGTCCGCCACGGCGGGAGACGCGGCCAGCACATCGGGCACCGTGTTGTCGGCGACCTTCTCGAACTTCTTGCCCGCCTTCACCACGGTCACCGTGCCCTTGTCGCGGTTGGTGACCAGCACATGGCCATCGAGAAGGACCGGCGAGGCGCGGAAGCGGCCGGCGGTGGTGCGTTCCTGGTAGTACTCCTGGCCGGTCTGGGCGTCGAGGCAGATCAGGGTGCCGTTTTCGCGGCACAGGTAGACCAGGCCGTCGGCGACCAGCGGCGAGGGGACATCCGGGGTGTTGCTGGGCTTGCGCCATTGCTCGTGGCCGGAACCGGGCCCGACGATGCCGGTGGCGCCCGGCTTAATGCCGACCACTTGGCCGTTCTTGGCGGTGGGCACCACGATGAGCCCGGGCGCCGCGACCGGGGAAGCCACAAAACGGAGATATTTATTGTACTTGTCCTTGGGGTTGAGGTCCACCACGCGCCAGATCTCGTGGCCGTCCTTCAGGTCGTGCGCCACGGCATGGTCGTTGCCATGGGTCACCAGGTAGGCCTTGCCGCCGTCCTGCCAAAGCACGGGGGAGGCGTAGGAGTGGGGATTCTCGTCGGTGCCCTCGCTGGGCCGATTGACCTTCCAGGCTTCCTTGCCGGTGGCGGCGTCGAGGGCGATCACCAGCTGGGCCCCGGTGTGCAGCAACTGGAGGAACAACTTGCCATCGTGCAGGATGGGCGTGGAGTGCATGCCGAACTGGATGTTGAACTTGCCGTACCGCTCCTGAAGGTTGAATGCCCAAGCCTTCTTGCCGTCCACGGAATAGCAGGCAAGGTCACCGGACCCGACAAACGCCCAAACATTCTTGCCGTCGGTCACGGCGGAGGCGGAGGCCCAGTTCCCCTCGTCGGTTCGGGCGGGGACATTGCCCGTGCCCAGCTTGGCCTGCCACTTTTCCTTGCCCTTGGTGTCGTAGGCCAGAAGGATGAGGTCCTTGTCCACCACGCAGGTCAGGAAGATCGAATCGCCCCACACCACGGGGGTGGAGCAACCGATGCCTGGAAGTGGCGCCTTCCACAGGAGGTTTTGCGATTCCCCCCACGAGGTGGGCAGGCCCTTTTCAGGGGAATGCCCGTCTCCCAGCGGTCCGCGCCAGGTGGGCCAAGGCCCCGCCTGCGCCGCCGCCGCCACACAACCCGCCACCGCGATCGCCATCCATCCGCGCATTGTCGCCTTCCTCGTCCTGTCGATTGGATTTCCGCGCCAAGTTTAACCAGTCGCAAGCCCGCCGGCCAGCGAATACCTTGGTGCGAGCCGATTCATCAAATCTTCCAACACGCCACCCCCGCCATCGGGTTGAATGGTGGGAACATCACGCTCTCAGGAGACTCCCCCGATGCGACCGCTGATCACTTCCCTGACCATCGCGCTGGCCACCGCCTTCAGCCACGCGCAAATGCCGCCCAACTTCCCCGGCCCCAAGCCCGACGGTTCGGTTCAGCTTCCCAACCAGTGGCGCCTGATGCCCGCCGGCAGGCACACGGCGCTGGGCGACTTTCCGGTGCAGGCCCTGGTTCATCCCAAGGCGCCCTTCGTGGCCGCCTTGCACTGCGGCTACGGCAAGCACGAGGTCATCGTCCTCAAGGTTGAAGGCGACACCACCCAGGTCACCTCAAGGATTGACTTCCCCCAAGCCTTCCACGGCATGGCGTTCGACCCCGCTGGCGAAACGCTCTTCGTGAGCGGTGGAGAGTTCGAGATCATCCGCGCCTTTCCATTCAAGGATGGCCAACTCGGAAAACCCCGCGAGCTGACCGTGGTGGACAAGGCCAACACATTCATTCCCTCGGGCATCGCCCTCATGCCCGATGGCAAGTCGCTGGTCACCGCCGGGGTGCTCGGCCACGCGGTGGCCCAGGTGGACCTCGGCACCGGCAAGGGCGCCAAGCCGATCGCCTTGCCCGAGGGTTCCCATCCTTATTGCTGCGTGCCGCTGGACGACGACGAGGTGCTGGTGTCGCTCTGGGGCAAGTCGATGGTGGCCGTCGTCGATATCGACGACGCCAAGGTGAAGGCCGTTTGGGACCTCGGCCTGGCCCACCCCGCCGAAATGGCGCTCTCCAAGGACCGCAAAACCCTCTATGTGGCCTGCGCCAACTCCACCATGACCGCCGTGGTGGATGTCGAAACCGGCAAGGTGGTCAAAACGCTCAACTGCGCCCTGCACCCCGGCGCGCCGGTGGGCAACACCCCCGGCAGCCTGACCCTTTCCCCCGACGGCAAATTGCTGGCCGTGGCCAACGCCGATGCCAGCAACCTCGCCCTGTTCGGCCTCGAGCAACCGCGCGACCCCAAGCCGCTGGGCTTCATCCCCACCGGTTGGTACCCCACCTCCGTGCGCTTCCACGCCGACGGACGCCTGCTGGTCACCAACGGCAAGGGCGCCAGTTCCAAGGCGAATCCCAAGGGTCCCAATCCGCTCGCCAAGCGCCAACCCACCACCGAGTACATCGGTGCGCTTTTCAAGGGAACCCTGTCGGTGATCGAGGCGCCCACCCCCGAGCGACTGGCCGAGTGGACTCCCAAGGCTTACTCCTGCAGTCCGCTGCGCGCCGATGCCGGCGCCACGCAGGCGCGCCCGGAAGGCAACCCGGTGCCCGCCAAAATTGGCGACAAGTCCCCCATTCGTCACTGCGTCTACATCATCAAGGAGAATCGAACCTACGATCAGGTGTTCGGCGACATGGTCCCGGGCAATGGCGACAAGTCGCTTTGCCTGTTCCCCGAGAAGATCACCCCCAACCACCATGCCCTGGCCCGGGAGTATGTCCAGCTCGACAATTTCTATGTCGATGGTGAGGTTTCCGCCGATGGCCATGAATGGTCGATGGGCGCCTATGCCACCGACTTTGTCGAGAAAGTCTGGCCATTGGGGTACCGTGGCAGCCCGCTCAAGAAATTCGGCTTTTACCCGGCCGAGGGCACCAAGGATCCCGTCGCCCGCCCCGCCGGCGGCTACATCTGGGACCGCGCCGCGGAGGCCGGTGTCAGCTACCGAAGCTATGGCGAGTGGATCGCCGACTCCGCGCCGGGCAAACCCGCCAAGGCGCGCGTGAAGGCGCTCGAGGGCCACTTCGACCCGTTCTTCCCCTCGTACAACCTGAATGTCACCGATGTCAGGCGCGCCGGGCGATTCCTTGAGGAGCTTGCCGGGTTCGAAAAGTCCGGCGACTTCCCGCAACTGACCATCCTGCGACTGCCCAACGACCACACCGCCGGCACCAGCCCCGGCAAGCCCACTCCCACCGCCATGGTGGCCGACAACGACCTGGCCTTGGGCATGGTGGTGGAAGGCCTGAGCAAGAGCCGGTTCTGGAAGGAAATGGCCATTTTCGTCCTCGAGGACGACGCCCAGAACGGCCCAGACCATGTGGACGCCCACCGGTCAGTCGCCCTGTGCATCAGCCCCTACACCAAGGGCAGAGGACTCGACTCGACGCTCTATTCGACCAGCTCGATGCTGCGGACGATGGAACTCATCCTGGGCCTCAAGCCAATGAGCCAGTTCGATGCCGCGGCGCGACCGATGTACAACGCCTTCCTGCCCAAGGGAGACACCACCGCCTACAAGGCGCGTCCGGCAGGCACCGACCTGAAGGAACTCAACACCGCCCAGGCATGGGGGGCGAAGCAATCGCTGGCGTTCGACCTCTCCAAGGAGGATGCCGCTGACGACCTCGCATTCAATGAAGTGATCTGGCGGTCGGTGAAAGGGGCCAACAGCCCGATGCCGGCCCCCGTCCGCGCCGCGTTCTTCCTGGCGAAGTGAGACAGCAGGGAAAACAGTTTGCCCCGTCTGGATGATCGTTTAGGCATGGCAAATGATTAAAGCACCGGGCATAAGCCCGGTGCTGGCCATGTTCAAATAAAAAAGCTTGATTGAGCAAACCAATTTCCAGTCGCTCGTGGCAAATACCGCTGGCAGTGTTTGGCTGGCTTGCGGCGGCATATTTTTCAGCAACCAGCCCAAGGGCAACGCGCC
>CAWUNZ010000246.1:0-5321 GCA_963923445.1 uncultured bacterium | reverse complement strand
GGACGCAGCCAGAGGCCGTCGGTGGCTTTCCACACCGCACCCAGCGTGTAGGTGGTGTAGATGCCTTCGTAGCCGGTGCGGTAGCCCTTGTTGTCGTCGAACACTTCAAACCGGAAGGTGCTTTGGAAGGCATCGGTCCAGGTGTAGGTGAAGTAGTTCACAAAACCGTACCAGGTGGCGTTACCGTCGAAGTTACGAGTGGTCAGCCCATCACGCTCGTAAATGCTGTATCCAGCGATGCCGTTCTGCAGGCTGTACATGACATCCAGCAGATAGTTGAACTTCTCGGTGAAGTTGTGGCTCAACTGGAACTCGAACACATCGTACTGGTTGTTCGTCCGGAGGTACTGGTTGAACTCGGCGGAACCCAGCGTGGTGTTGAAGGCCAGGTAGGTGGTCTTGTCGGTGTTGTCCCAGCGGATACCACCCAAATAGGCGGGGTTTCCTGCGGGCCCGAAGAACACATCGTTACCGGCAACGATACCATTGGCCATGGTCCAGTTGTCGTTCAGCTTGGTGGTCGCCAAACCGCCCGAGTTGGTGAACGGGTTGTTCATGAAGGTCAGGGCGCGGCTGACCACCCGGTTGCCTGTCGGATCGATCGTCTCGTTGAAGATGATCGTCGCGAAGCGTCCAACCTTCACATCGGTCTGAAAACCGGGCAGGTAGGCCTGCACATAAAACTCGGTCGGGTCAACACCATAGGTGTTGGGCAACCCGTTGTTCATCCTCAACTGGCTGTCAGCCAGGTTGTTGGACAGGGTGAACCGGTAATCGGAACCGGGAAGGATGCTGTAGGACTTGAAGCCCCAGTTAAACTCATCGGAGGATGAGTCAATCGCCTTCTCGATGATTAGGGCGTTCTGTTCCAGTTGGAACTGGTTGCCCAGGTAGTTCATCGCCATCGGCAGGTTGTTCTTCGGCGCGGTGCTCGCCGTGAAGTTGCCGTTGGTCAAACCCTTGATCACAATTCCGTTCTTGTCGAGACGGTCACCGAAGCGGGTGCCGCTGAGCAATTCCATCAAAAGTTGCTTATCGCCGGAGGCGGGGGCAGGTTCCTCCTCCTTGATTTCCAGCGGATTGGCCGGTTGGGTGTTTTGAACCGGCACAATGCGGGGAACAGCATCGTTTGAGGGAAGCGAAGCGGGGGCAACGACCTGCCCGGCCGCCAATGCGCCACTCAAGCACCATGAAAGCCACATATTGCGAGACCTCCTTGTCACGGCGCGCCCGAAGCGGCCATGCGAATCATTCAGGCAGGCAAGGAGAGAGGGAGAGCAGCCTGGTGAACGCTTCCTGCGTTACACGCTTGTGGTATCGGAGCACCAATGATGAATTGACCTTAAGAAAAGGCCGATTGCCAAGGAGTCTCTAAGGTGAAGCACCTCACGATCCTTGTTCATGAACAATCAGCAAAACTCAAGCCAAGCCACCCAAATTAACAACGGCGGGGATGGTAGTCCCCGCCGCGATCGACGGCTTTAGAACTAAGAGAAACTTAGCCCGCAGATTTGGAAGGTTCCGCCACCATTTTTCCGAATTTGTAGCGACCGCTGCTTCCTTCAATCGCGGCTTTAAGCCCTTCCAAGTCGAACTTCTGCCCTTCCTTCACCTTGAACCACACTTGCTGGGTGGACCTGCTGGCACCCAAGGTGGAGGAATCGATCCATGTGACCTTGCTCAGTGCGAACCGCACCTTGTCAGGGCAAGTGAGTCATGTCATGCCCTGAACCGTGGCCACATAACCGTCAAAGCCGCTGGGGGGTGTTTCCACCGCTCCCTCGCCACACCCCGCCAACAACGCCACGCCCATGAGCATGGCGATTCCTAGGTTTCGCATGCGCCCATACCTCCTGAACAAACGGAAACAGATTCACCACTCTCCAACAGTTTAGGTCACCTGGCGCCCGGGGCAGCGAAACGGGCCAGCCAGGTGAACACTTCCCGGTGCCAGTATTCGGAATTGCGCGGTTTGAGCACCCAATGCCCCTCATCGGGAAAGTTGATGAACTTGCTGGGAATGCCGAGGCGCTGAAGCGTGGTGAACAGTTGATGTCCCTCGCTCACGGGGACACGAAAATCCAAATCATTGTGGATGATCAGCATGGGGGTCTTGAAATTCGCCGCCAGCTTGTGGGGGGAATGCTTCTCGTAGCTTTGCCGGTTGGGGCCCCATGGGGGGCCTCCGTGTTCCCATTCGTCGAACCAGATTTCCTCGGTGGTGGCGTACATCGACTCAAAATTGAAGACGCCGCAGTGGGTGATCAGCGTCTTGAACCGCGTCGTGTTTCCCTGAAACCAGTTCATCATGTAACCGCCGAAACTGGCACCGGCGCTGGCCATGCGGTCCTTGTCGATGAAAGGAAGCTTTTCCAACGCATCCATGCCGGCCATCAGGTCGCGGTAGCATTTTCCGCCCCAATCGCCGGAAATGTCATCCACGAATTTCTGGCCGAAACCGGTGGAACCGCGCGGGTTGGGGCAGGCGACCACATAGCCCCGGGCGGCCCATAGCGATGGATTCCATCTCCAGCTCCAGCCATCCTCCCATGCCCCCTGGGGGCCGCCATGAACCAGGTACACCAGAGGCCACTTTTTGGAGGGATCAAATCCAGGAGGCTTGAGCAGCCACATCTGCATGCTCGCCCCCTCGACGGGCACCGACATCGACTCCGGCCGGGGCAGGTCCAGCGTGGCAAGGGCCTTGGAGTTGTGCCCAGTCAAAAGTCGGGGTTCCCCCTTGCCAGGTTCGTACACCGCCACCTCGGCCGGTCGGTTCATCCGCGCCTCGGTCATCGCCAGCACCCGGCCGGACGAATCACCGCAAAGCGACGAGAGCATGCCCACGGGCCCGCACAGCCTCGACGGATCCTTGCCCGGAGTCACCGAGTAAAGCGAGTTCCCGGCGTTTTCCTCGACCTGGAAAAGGATTTCCCCTTTCTGGGTGGGCACGAACGCATCCACGGAACGGTCGAGCGACTTGGTCAGTTCCACGGGCTTTCCGGCAAGCGTGCCGTCGGCCCGGCACGGCGCCATGAACAATTCCCACTTGTCCGCCTCAAAACCCGCGCGCCGCTGCGCGCGATAGACCAGATTCTTGCCATCAGCCGTGAACGCGGGCGCGCCTTCCGCGCCCGTGCTGCCCGTGCCCAGCGATGGCCAAGCGGCATCGCCGCCCCTGACGCTCACCCGGCACAATTCGTGGCGCGTGTTCCACGCCTCATCCTTGATGGGCACGGCGGTGAAAACGATCCACTCGCCATCGGGGCTGAAGGCGAAGTCCTCGCCGCCCGAGAAGGTGGATGATGTCGGATAGGCATCCCGGTCCCCGGGCGTGACATCGCGGGGTTCCGGTACGGAATGGGCCGCGGGATCAAAATCCACCACGAACAGGTGCTGCCTCTTGTCCTCCACATAGTCGTCCCAATGCCGGTAGAAAAGCCGGGTGAAAACCTTGGCCTTGACCGGATTCCTCTCGTTCTCCTCCTTGCGCTTGCGATTGAGTTCGTCGCTCTGCTTGAACGGCTTGTCGCTGTATTCCGGCCACACGGCGGAGACAAAGGCGATCTTTTTCCCATCGCCCGACCAGACTGCCGAGGTGGCCTCGGTGCTGATTTTGGTCACCTGCCTCGCCTCGCCACCACCGATGGGAATGACCCAAAGCTGGTTGTCTCCCCCCCGGCTGGATTCAAACAGGATCTGTTTTCCATCAGGCGACCAGCGCGGCCGGCGATCGCGCTTGGGCGACCTGGTCAACTGCGCGGTTTTGCCGGTGGAAACCTCAGCGATCCAAATGCTCGAGGTCGACTTGTTGTCCGTCAGGCTGGGAACAGTCACGACATAGGCGACATGCCTGCCATCGGGGCTGATCCTGGCATCTGAAATCCGTTCCAGTTTGAAAAAATCATCCAGGTTCATGGGTCTCGGGTTACCTCCCGCCGGGGTTTTGGGTTCCAAGGCGCCGCCCAACCAAGTCAACGCAAGCAACAACGCGGTCATGAGGGTCCCTCCGGTGTCCGGTGTGGTGAAGGAAATGGTAGGAAAATCAAGGGTCGGGAGAAAAAGCACGCGGCCCTTCCCGGGGGGAGAAGGGCCGCGCAAGGAGGAGGATGGCCGACCGGGGGGAACGGCCTATCTTCTGTGAGAACCAGCCAGCACCGGGGGGATGTTGGCTTGCTTGTCCAAACCAACCTGCCCGGGGGGAGCATCAACCCGAAGGTTGTGTGGCTTGAACGAAAAGAACCAATGCACCCGCTGTGCCAATCCCCTCAAAAACCCCACGGGTTTACACTTAAACCCAATCAAAATAATAACTTGCAAAAATCAAGAGATTTTTCCAAGGCTCGCTGGCATCGGGACACTCGCCCTTGGGCGCGGAAGGATTTACAAAGTGAGAGGGTCTGTCGTTGTAACCGTTACAATCGCTTTTGTCAGAAAGTGCCAATCTCATGTCCTCTTCATTGCTCCAACGCCTTCGGGATGAGATCAACCTGATTCCCTTGGTGGATTCCCACTCCCATGTACCCGGGCCGAATCCCACCGCCACAAGCCTTGATGACATCTTGGGCTATCACTACTACACAGAATTGGCTCATTCGGCAGGCATGCCAAAAACCTGCCTGGCAACGGATTTCGATCCCCGCGAACGCTGCCGGACCTTGTTGAAATGGTTGCCAAAGCTCGCGAACACCGCCCAGCATTCATGGTTTGTGAAGGTCTGCCGCGACCATCTCGGGTACACCGGCACCGCTCCGACCGAGGCCGACGCCGATTTCCTTTTCGATGCCGCCAAGAAGGTGTTCAACGCGCCCGGTTGGGAACAGGAACTGTGGAAGCGCACCAAGCTGGAAGCCGTTTTCCTGACCAATGACTTCGATGATCCCCTGACCGGTTTCGACACATCCCGCTATGTCCCCTGCCTGCGAACAGACGATTTGGTGTTTCATTTCCACAAGCCGGAGGTGCGCGAGCGGTTGGCCAAGGCCACGGGGATCTCGCGGACCGACGCCATCGGGGTTCGCGAGGCCGTTGGCCGGTTGTTCAAACACTTCATTTCCAAGGGAGCCAAGGCCTGCGCCATCTCCCTTCCCCCCGACTTCAGCCCCGAACCGGTGAGCTTGGGAGCCTTTGAAAAGGCCCTCCAATCGCCCGAGGCGGGCTATCCGGACCGGCAAAACGGCTTGTTTTGGATGCTCGCGGAGTTTTGCCGGGATTACCAACTCCCGTTCGATCTCATGATCGGCGTTAACCGTCGGGTCTATGAGGACGGTGTTTACCCTGTCTCTTATACACATCTGACGCTGCCGACGAAGGCTTAGGTG
>CAWUNZ010000245.1:0-5341 GCA_963923445.1 uncultured bacterium | reverse complement strand
TATTTTACGGCCAATGGGGCCGGTCAATCGGGTGAATAGGTTTCCCCCGCGTCGCGGGTGAGAAGGGCCACAAACTGTCCGATGTTGATGCTTTCCTTGATGAACCGGCAGGAACCATCGCCCATGACCACATTCATGCCGCCGGAATGGAACGAATAGGGTTCCTGATTGTTGGTGCAGTTGACGGCCCTGGTGCGCGTGGGTTGGGTGGCCGTGGTGGTCTGTGATCCCGCCGGAGCGGCAGGGTCGCAACCATCGAACACGAAGGTGTTGCGGTGGTCGGCCCAGATCGCCGCGCCGGGGTTGGCGCCCGCGCCGGCAAGTTTGCCCATTTCGTACTGGTCGGGGTTGCCCGCGCATTCCATCAGGGCCAGCGTGTTGCTGGTTCCGTCGAGGATGCTTGACATGCCCGCCAGCACATTCGGTTGGAAAAAAGTTTGGTAACCGGTGGGAACGGTCCCCAGCAGCGTTGTGGCATTCACCGTGCTTCGGACGCGAACGCATGCTACATAATCGGTCACGGTTCCGGTCACCGTGCCGTTTCCACCGACCGTGGTGGTGAACGACCGGGTGCGCACTCCGCCGGGCGCCGAGGGGCAGGTGAGCATTTTCACGGGGGTGGTGACCGCGTTGCGGTTCTGGCCGGCTTGTCGCCAATCCTGGGTTTGGTCGAACAATTTATGGAGGGCCTCCTGTTCCACATAAGGCAGCAGCAAAGCCTGAAGGCTGCGGCTGGGTTGGTTCGCGGGGGGCGCCACCGGATCCGGCGGGGTGTAGTCGGCGATGGAGGTGTAGCAGGCGGGCGGCAGCTTGCCGTTGGTGGATTCAAAGTTGTGAACGGCCAGGCCCAATTGCTTCAGGTTGTTGGAGCACGACATGCGGTTGGCGGCCTCCCGCACCTTCTGCACCGCCGGAACCAAGAGGCCGATGAGAACGGCGATAATGGCGATCACCACCAGCAGTTCAATGAGGGTAAAGCCGGATCGTTTCAGCTTGGACATGGAATCACCCGTCAGGTATTGGAAATCGCCCGGAGGGGTTGGGGGAAGGCGAAATCGCATTCATTAGTCGTTATGTTAGTCGCCCTGACGGATTGTTTCCAATCCGACAGGAATCCTTGAATGGAAAGTGCTTTCCCATAGCCTGTTCAGAACATCCATCCAATAACCGGAGCCTTCCCCATGCCGGCATGGACCCGCAAGCACCTGCTGGGCCTCGAGGACCTCACGCGCGATGAGGTCGTCAGCATTCTCGACCGCGCCGAAACCTATCTTGAAACCGCCCGCAACCCCGCCGCCCGCAAGACCACGCTCGCCGGGCGCGTGGTGGTGAACCTGTTCTTCGAGGCCTCCACCCGCACGCGAGTCAGCTTCGGCCTGGCCGCGCGCAGGTTGGGTGCCGATGTCATCGACTTCGCCGCGGGCGGTTCGAGCGTCTCCAAGGGGGAAAGCTTTGTCGACACGGCGCGCAACATCGAGGCGTTCGGCATCGACCTGGTGGTGGTCCGCCACGCGGTTCCCGGCACCCCGCACCTGCTGTCGCACCACCTGCGCGCGGGCGTGGTCAACGCCGGCGACGGCGCCCACGAGCATCCCACCCAAGGGTTGCTCGACCTTTTCACCATCCGCCAAAGGCGCGGCACGGTGGAGGGCCTCACCGTGTGCCTGCTGGGCGACATCGCCCATAGCCGGGTGGCGCGCAGCAATATCCATGGCCTGCTGAAGCTTGGCGCCAAGGTCATCGTCTGCGGTCCACCCACGCTGGTGCCCGGGCAGATCGCGGAACTCGGGGTGGAGGTGGCGCACGACCTCGACGCGGTGTTGCCCCGCTGCGATGTGGTCAATGTGCTCCGCATCCAGTTCGAAAGGCAGCGGGGCGCCTTCTTCCCCAGCATACGCGAGTATTTCCATCTCTACGGAATGACACGGGAACGCCTGGCGCGCGGCCGCAAGGGCGTGCTCATTCTCGCCCCCGGGCCCATCAACCGCGGCGTGGAACTCACCCCCGAGGTGGCCGACGGCCCCGAGAGCGCCATCATCGACCAGGTCACCAACGGCCTGGCGGTGCGGATGGCGGTGCTCGACCTCTGCGCCGGTGCGCCCCGATGAATGCCGGCCCGTTGGTTCTCACCCTCGACATCGGCACATCGTCGTGCCGGGCCCTGGTGTACGACGGCAACGGCGACCGGGTCAGCCTGCCGGAGTGCCGCCGCCAATTCTCCCCGACGACCGACTCCACCGGTCGCAACGACTTCAACCCGCTCGAGTTGGAAGCCGCCGCCGCCGGCGTCATTGACGACGCCCTGGCGGCCTTGGGCCAACGGGCGGGCGCCGTGGCCGGAGTGGCCATCGACACTTTCGCCTCCAGCATGCTGGTGACGGGTGCCGATGGTGAACCGCAAACTCCCGTCTACACCTACGCCGACACCCGCTGCGCCAGGCAGGCGGCGGTCCTGCGCGACACGGTGGACGAGGCCGCCAGCCACGATCGCGTGGGCACGCGGATTCACTCGAGCTACCATCCGGCGCGCCTCCTTTGGCTGAACGAGGCGGGCATTCCCTGGCATGGGCGGAACATCTGCTGCGTGGGTGAATGGCTCGCCTGGCGATGGACCGGGGTGAGGCGTGTCAGCCTGTCGGCGGCCTCGTGGACCGGCCTTCTGGACAGGCGCCGGCTCGATTGGGACGGAAATTGGCTGGGCCATCTGGGCCTCGAGGCGCGTCAGTTGGGAGCCTTGGCCGATTTTGGCGATAGCGTGGATCGTCTTTCTGGCCCGTGGGCCGGGCGATGGCCCGCCCTGGCGCGCGCCCGCTGGTTTCAACCCATCGGCGATGGCGCCGCCGCCAATGTGGGCAGCGGTGTCGCCGGCCCCGGAAGGGTGGCGCTCACCCTGGGCACCACCTCGGCGCTGCGCGCCGTGCCTGACGCCCCGCCCCGCCAACTTCCCATGGGCGCCTGGAACTACCGGGTGGACCGGCGCCGGCCGCTGGTGGGGGCGGCGCTGACCGAGGGTGGGAATGTCTTTGACTGGGCCTGCCGCCTTGCCGGGTTGGAACCGGGCGAGGCGCTCGACGCGGCCATGGCCTCCCGACCCGCGGGTTCCCACGGGCTCACCTTCATTCCCCACCTGGCGGGGGAACGGGCCCCCAACTGGAACGACCAGGCCCGCGGCACCATCGCCGGGGTCACCTTGGCCACCGACGGCATCGACATCGCCCGCGCGGCGGTGGAGGGGGTCGCCGCGCGACTGGGGCTTACCCTGCGCATGCTGGGCGAGATCGCCACGGGCGAGATCATGGCCAGCGGCGGGTTGTTGAAATCGGGCTTTTGGCGCCGGATGGTCACCGCCGGCATCGGCCGGCCGATTCGCGTTTGCCGCGAGGCCGAGGCCACCAGCCGGGGCGCGGCGCTGTTGGCGCTGGAGGCCATGGGCGCCATCGCCATGGCCCGCGTCGAAACACCGGGCGAATGGACCGCCGAACCCGACTCCAAAGATGTGGAGGCCTTGGCCGCCCAGGCAGGCAGGCAGGAAAAGCTGAGGGCCTTGGGCGTCAGTTGAGCAGCTTGGCGGCGTCCTTGTCCACGATGTCCATCATCGGCTTCAACAGCACGGTGGAGACCTTGTTGCCTTGGAAAAAGCCGATATTGCTCAGCAGGATCTCGAATGTCAGGAATACCAGGGCCGTCATCACCAGGAACGCCGGGGTGAGGAACAGCACGGGCAGAACCCCCCAAGGTTGCGGCGCGGCGATCATCTTGCCAGCGGGGACGCTTTCCGTTTCCTCAAGGTCGCTATCGGTCGCCTCAAGGTCTTCCTCGAGGTCGTCAGTCATCAACTGCGTGGCCTTGCTCGATCGGGACGGGGTCGCCAGCGTGCCGGCGTTGATGTCGCCCTCTTCCTCAACCGGAACCACCTCCGAGCCGGATCCGTCTTCCAAGGCGATGTCTTCCGCGATGCCGGAAACATCGGCCACGGAGTCGTCGAGCGCCATGATCTCGGAACCGGAACCGTCTTCGAGTGACAGGCTGCTGTCCTGTGAAGAGGAATCCTCGATCGCGATGTCGAATGCGCTGTCGCTGGCTTCCTCCACCTGGGAACTGCCGTCGAGTTCAAAAACGCTCGAACTGTCACCCGGTTCGATGGCGAAGGAGGCCGACCCCTCCTCGGCGACGCTGTCCTCAGCAGGGGCCAGGTCAAAAGAAGCGTCGGCTTCCACCTCAGGCTCGACAGTGATTTCAGAGGAGGAGCCAACCTCGAACTCGCTGGAAGAATCTTCCGAAAGCTGGAAAACTCCCGAACTACCATCAGCGGAAATGGACGATGGATCGGCGGGCGCCGGTTCCTCGTCCGCAAGCCGGAAGGTGGGTTCGTTGGAAAGCTCGAAAGGCGAGTCGGCGGGCTTGGGCGCCGGGGTGGCCATTTTCGCGGCCTGTGCCGGGGTCAGCATCTCGGTGGTGGCGTGGTCGTCTGACTTGATGCCGATATTGTCCATGTCATCGGGCAGGAGCGAAAAGGAGGAACCCGGATCGGTGTCCATCATGGTTGGGGAATGCGGGGGCTCAGCAGGGGAATCGGAGAGCAGGAAGCTGTCATCGGCCTCGGGGGAGAGGGCCAAGCTCTCGTCCGCCGCGGGTGCCGCCTTCATGGTCGCCTTGTAAGCCTCGATGTCTTCCGACTTGAAGGTGATGGTGTTGCCGGCGCGGAACGACCGGATGGTGCTGCTGCGCGCCAAGTCTTTCAGGGCATCCTTGGTCAGGCCAAGAGCCGAGGCGGCCTCATCAAGCGACAGGATGGCCATGAATCGTTTCCCCATGGTGCGTAACAATGGCGGGCCCCTTTTGCAAGGAGCGACGCCTAATTCTACCCCCGGAGTTAAGAGGGGCAAGAAATACCAGCGCCGGTTTCCTAACCTGACCGGGACGGTTAGTGCGGTTATGAGGGCGGAATCATGGCGGGCAAGAAGGTTTTAAGTGTCGGACAATGCGATTTTGACCATGGCAACATTGCCGCCAGGCTGAAGGCCCTGTTCGGGGCCACCCTGTTGGCTGTCGATAGCGCCCAAGAAGCGCTGGAACTTCTGACCCGTGACCAGTTCGACCTGATTCTGGTGAACCGGGTTTTCGATGCCGATGGCGGCTCCGGCTTGGACCTGATCCGCGAACTGAATTCCGGGCAAAACCCACCGCGGATGCTGGTGAGCAACTTTTCCGACGCCCAAGACCAAGCCGTGGCCTCGGGTGCGGTTCGCGGCTTTGGCAAGGCCGGCCTGCAGGCCCCCTCAATAGTTGATCTGCTGAAGCCGTTTTTGGGATAAGGTTTTCTCGAATACCTCCCTTTGAA
>CAWUNZ010000244.1:0-5362 GCA_963923445.1 uncultured bacterium | reverse complement strand
GATGTTGGTTGACCTGCCGAACCCGAGGATCCAGTTGGTGGAATTGCCGAAAATGATGCTGTAGGAACTGTTGGCCCACTGTTGCGGGGAAGTCGCGCCCAGCGGCACCTGCTTGAGGTTGCCAAGGGGACCCCATGTGTTCAGGGCATTGAAAAGGATGTCGAGCATGGCGG
Organism: uncultured bacterium; assembly: GCA_963923445.1. Classification (GTDB taxonomy): domain Bacteria; phylum Planctomycetota; class Planctomycetia; order Gemmatales; family Gemmataceae; genus REEB421. The sequence goes on along the minus strand of CAWUNZ010000244.1, from coordinate 5,189 downwards.
ATTATCCCGATATGGTCAGGTCGAAACTGGAATGAATCCGCGTGGAATCCTTTTCCTGCGTGGTCGCCACATAGCCTTCGGAATGGATTCCCACCACCGGCGGGCTGGCCGAGTCGTTCATGACGATGTTGTGGAAATTGGATCCCGGGCTGCCGCCCTTGGTGCAGCTCTTGAAGCCGGAGATGTAGCCGGATGCCGGCATGGGGTACGGCGGGGCGTTGGCGGAGTTGTAGACGCTGCCGACAATGATCGGGCGGTCGGGGTCGCCGCCCTCGAACGCCACCACCACCTCGTGCCCCACCCGGGGCCAGAACACCGCGCCGTAGCCGTTGCCCGCCCAGCACTGCGCCACGCGGATCCAGGTGCCCGAGGCGCCGTCGTCGCGGTCCCAGCCGAAGCGCACCCGCACCCGGCCGTGCATGTCGAGGTTGACCTCGGCGCCCGGCGGGCCGGTCACCACGGCGGTGTGCACCCCGCCGACATTCGGTTTGGGCCGGGGTGGCCAGGGGGCCTGCGGCAACGCCACCGGCGCGGCGGACAACCGCGTCAGCACCTTCGCCGGCGCGAGTTCCGCGTTCGCCTGGTAGCGGCCCGGCAGTTCCACCTCGTGCTCCACCCGCGTGGCCAGCATGGGCCTGGGCGGGCCGCGATGGTCGACAATATTGAACCCCAAACCGGGAGTTATTTGAGGGCAGACGCCCTCCCCCATGGCCGATACCGCGCCCGCCACGGCGCCCTGGGCCAGCTTGCGCGCCACCCGGGCCTGCAGACCCTCCAGAGGCCCCACCATGGGGGGCGCCACGGCGGGGGCGCCCGAGGGCGTGACCCCGTCGGCGAACCGGACGGGCGACATGGCGTCCTCTTCCCATGCCCCCGGGGCGGCGGGGAAACGGATCGGGCGTTGCTCCGCCTCGAGTTGGTCGGGGGGGGCGCCTCGGCCGCGCAGCGAAACCCCCGCCAGTTGGAAGTGGGTGTCGGCCATCTCCACCGCCGAGGGGGCCAGTTCCTGCCCGAACGACCATGACCCCAGGCGCGGCCCGCTGTTCTGGCTGCCGTCGAGCGAAACATCCACGCTCAGGTCGAGCGCGGGGGCGGTGCCGGTGGTGTCGCCCGAAAGCACCAGGGTGTGCTTGAGGTGATCGTGGCGCCAGAAATGGATGATCCCCTCCTCGGAGCAGAGCCTGAGGAAAAACTCGAGGTCGGTCTCGCGGTACTGCACGCAGCAGGCGCGGGTGGGGGAATCGCCCAGGTGCTCGTGGTGGGCGCCGCCGACCGGGCCGAGGATGGAGTCGATCACCTGCAGCGCCGAGACCTGCTGGAAGACGCGGGTGCGGCGGGTGAGGCCGAGGCGGTCGAGCGCGGGCCTGAGGACAAGCTGGTAGCGGTCGAACGACTCATCCGCGCCGGTGTGGCGCACCGACCAGACGATGCCCGAGAAGTGCCTGTCGGCGCCGCCGGGGGTTTCGACGCGGGCGGTGGCGGGCGCCCCCAGCAGGCGGTCGAAGGGGACGGGTTCGCCCCGGGGGATCATTGCGTCGATGGTGAAGGAATAGCTGGCGCCGAGTTGCTCCGCGCCCGCAAGGCGCAAAGGCAGCAGGGCGGGCAACGGGTGCTCGCCTTGGTGCTGCGGCGGGGTGAAAAAGAGTTGAAGCTGGGCCCCCTGTTGGGAAAAGTCGGCCATGGGGGGTTCTCCGGCAGGGGGATCAGGACTGGTCGGGCATTTCATGTCGCCAGATGGGTTATACCGATGTTTTACGCATCATGAGGGGTGAATCAATGCCGCGGAGGCGCCCGGAGGGGTGAATATTGGCTAAACTTGAGCCGAGTCTCCAGTGGGGGGCGCCGGGAACCGGGCGGGGTACGGCATGTTCATCTTCAAGTGGATCGGCGGTCTGATCACCGGCTTTTTCGGGCTGTTCGCGCCGATGTTCGGCGCGGCCAGGGGGTTGGGCAAGTCTCCGGGCACCATCCGCTGGATTTTGCATGTGGTGTTGTTCGTGGGCATGGTGGGGTTGCTGGCGTTCCTGCAGTACCGGTTCACCATCGGCCGGTATGTGTCGGCGCCGCACCCGCTGCTGCGGCAGGTATGGCTGCCTTTGCTGGGGATACTGGCGTACGCGAATGTGTGGATGCTGTGGCTGGTGTGGCGGCTTTACGACCCCAAGCCGGGCCCGTCGCCGTGGCCGGACATCGACTTCACCTGGGACCTGGTGGAGGCGGCGATCAGCCGGTCGGGCATCGACCCGGCGCGGGTGCCGTTGTTCCTGGTTCTGGGCAGGCCCTCGGCGGGTTTCGGGGTGCTGTTCGACGCGGGGCGGGTGCCGATCGAGGTGAACGGGGTTCCCGAGTCGCAACTGGCGCCCTTGCAGGTGTACGCGGGGAAGCAGGCCATTTTCATCGTGAGCGCCGACACCTGCCTGGTGGGGGCGCTGGCCGACAGGCTGACATCGCAGGCCAACGCGATCGACACCTCGAAGTTCTCGAACATCGACACGGCCGCGTCGATGCCCGGAAGCCTGAGCGGCATGCGCCCGGCGCTGAAAAACCCGGCGCCCGCCGCGCCGGCGATGGAGGGGGCGAGCCGGGTGATGCCGGCGCTGGCGCCGGAGGCCCACAAGGATGACGACGCCGACGCCGTGCCCGAGGTGGTGACGGCGATCACGCGCGACACCGAACTGCTGGCGCGGATGAATTCCCGCCTGGACCACCTCTGCCGGCTGGTGCGGGGCCTGAGGCATCCGTGGTGCCCGCTCAACGGCGTGGTGCTGGTGCTGCCGGAGGTGGTGACGGCCGACAGCCAACTGGCGACGCAGGCGGCGATCCTGACCCAGCGCGACCTGCTGACGGTGATCGACTCGAGCGGGGTGGAGTGCCCGGCGGTGGTGATGTTCTCGGACGCGGAGAAGGTGGTGGGGTTCCGGGAGTTCATCTCGCTGGTGCCGCGTGACAAGCGCGACCAGAGGCTGGGCAAGCCGATTCCCATGGCGCTGGGCCTGACGGCCGAGAAGCGGGCGGAGATCGTGCGCAAGAGCATCTACTGGCAGTGCGCCGAGCTGATTCCCAAGCTGGCGACGCGCACCTTCCAGATCCGCATGCCGGACGCCACCTCGTCGGCGCGCGCCGGCGGCGCGATCGACCAGCGGGTGAACCGCCAGCTCATCCGGCTGATCAGCACGATGTGGGCGAGGCGGCATGTGATGGGAGACCTGTGCGCTCGCATTTTGGGGGAGAAGTCGGGGCACCCGCTGCGGGTGGCCGGCTGCTACTTCGCCGCCACGGGCCCCAACCGCAACTCGCAGGGTTTTCTGGCCGAGCTGTTCGCGCAGATCTTCGAGGGGCAGAACTTCGTCTGCTGGACGCCCGAGGCGATCCAGTCGGAAAAGTCACTCATGCGGATCGTGTATGCAGGTTATGCCTTCACGGCCGTGGTGGTGGCGGCCACGGTGGCCATGCTGGTGGCGGTGATGAGGTTGCCGTCGTAAGGGCGCGCCCATGCGTTATCACGCCAAATGACTGATTTTGCGACCGCGTGAAATCCCGATCAATCGACACTAACAGCACATCGGCGAGCGTGGGGCGTGAGCCACATGAGCCAATTGGCCGATATTTTCTCACACTCGCTCATGGGGCTGACGCCGAATAACTGTTCCCGTCAACGCTCATGGGGCTCACGCCCTACGCTCGCCAAACAAAATTGAGGACGAGCGACAAGAGACCTGTCAGGGTGACGATGGCGATTCCGGGCGCCCCAGCGGATCGGGCCGGACCTGCCCGGGTTCGCACGGCGGCAGGGCCAGCGGATCGGTGAACAGCCTGGCCTCGAACCTCCGGGCGATCATCGGCCTTTCCCACGGCAGGGCGCCGTAGCGCCTCACCACCACGGGGCTTTCGGTGGGACGGACCTCCGGCACCCGCACCTGGATCTCCTCGGAGACCTCCTCGAGCACCATGCAGCGGGTGGTGACCGGCATCGGCACCTCCACCACGCGCGCCTCGGTGGCCGGTTGCCCGGTGGAGGGATCGACCTCGCCGCAGGCGATGGTCCTTTGGGTGAGCACCTGCACGGTGCGCTCGATCATTCTGGGCTTAAGGGTGACCACCCGGCGCTTTTCCAGCCGGTACCTGACCTCGACATCGGGCCTTGTGGCGCCGAATTCCATGGGTCCCACGGCGAGTTCCGGCACATTCTCGACCCCGACAACCGGCACCAGCCGGACACGGGTGTCCGGAACCTGCTGGGCGGGCAGGAGGATCGATTCGGCGGGTGGCGCGGGGGCGGCGCGAACCGGCTTGGGCGCCGGCAGCGGGTCCTGCGCGAGGCAGCGGGCCAGCAGGGCGGCAAGAAGGCTGGTGGCAGGCATGGCGAAACCCCGATGGCCCGGACCTGTCGGGATGCCGACAGTCCGAACCTAGATTCGGCGCTTGGCAGGCGTGGGAAACGGCCGGGTTGGCCCGGGGCGGGCCGACAGGGGCGGCGCCGGGCGCCATAAGGCGACCAGACCGCAACCTTTGCCCCGCCGGAATATCACTTCCAGTTTTCCCAGATATTGCCCGTGGTGGCCAGAACGGCCCGGGCGCTCTCGCTCCGGAGGCCGGGATGGTAGGGAATGGCCTTCTCCACCCACGGATGCAGGCACTCGGCGACATCGAGGCCGAGTTCAATCAGGTGGTGAAGGCAGGGCTGGCGGTAGGATTCGGGGATGGGACTGGACGCGCCCAGGATGGCCAGCGCCGTCATGCGGTGGGCCAGGCCCGGCTTGGGAGCGACGGGGTGCTTGGCATCGGGCGAGATGTTGTCGCGGGTGAGGGAGACGGCGGCGGCGAGCATGTCCACCGGCTTTTGCCCCAGCGCCGCGGCGGCGAGTTCGTTGGCGATGGCCGGGTCCTGAAGGTTGACCCACTGGGCCACGCGGGTGAGCAGGGCGGGCGAGCCGATGTCGCCGCCCCACTTCAGGATTTGCTCGAGGCACAGGCAGGCCCACCAGACCGCCTCGCGGGTGGAAAGCCAACCGGCCAGCAGGCGGATGGCCATGCGCTGGTCATCGCGCGCCAGGAGCGCCGCGGCGTCGTGGCAGGAAAGCCCGCCAATGTGGGCGGGAATGGACGCCGGATCGACCACACGCGCCAGGGCGGCGGAGGCGCGCGACCGGGGCCCGAGAACGCCGAGGAGCGCCGCTGAACCGGCGGGT
>CAWUNZ010000243.1:0-5362 GCA_963923445.1 uncultured bacterium | reverse complement strand
GCACTGATTTCATCCATGTTTGGCTTCGATCCTCTTTTACTGGCGCGCGAATACCAGACAAACAGCTTTCCCAAAGCAACCGTGGATATTCCGTTGATTGCCGCACCGGAAAGCGCTCCTACAAATGAGCCAACCCATGGAATCAGCTTGATCAGGCTAGCGGCGGTTCGGCGGCCGATGGTGGAGAGCATCAGCGGGCCCATCATCCGCAGGAAAAACTCCGACCTGTCCTCAATCTCGAGCAGGCGCCCCAACTCACTTACCATCCGCGCCTGAATGGCTGTCACTCCCACCAAGTCCACCCCTGGAATGGGCACTCCACCGGTGGCAGCGGCGATCCAAGCATGGCGTTGAATGACAGCTTCCATGGCGGGATCGGGTCCGGCTATCCAGTCAGGCAATCCGCTGCGAATGGTTGCGGGCAGGAGGTCCAGAAGGTTTTCCCTTAACGATTCCAAACCGTAGTCGGACGGATTCATCCCAAATTCGGCAGGCGTGATATCAACAAGCACCGTTCGACTGGCCCGATGCCCCATCGCCTCGATCTGAAGTCGGGCCAATCGATTGAATTCTCCAAGATTGATTTCCGGACAGCACCACGGTGGAGGACCGGCGAAGGGATAAGGATCGGGGTGGTTGTGACCTGGATAACCCTCGTGAAGGCAAGTCAAGACATGCATCACGGGCCGAAAAGGTTTTTTGTGCAACGATTTATCCAGAATTTCGATCACACGAGCCTGGGCGCGATCCAAAACCCGCATGACAACGACAATAAGATGGGCCTGATGATTGCAGGCTTCGATATCTTCGTGGGGGTCGTAATTCGGGTCGTCAAAACCCCGGGTGTCAAGAAACCGCATGGCCGGCGTCGCGCCCGGTGGAAAGTCAAATATCTGAGTGGCTTGGGTGCAGGGCGTATAGCCATTGCCGATCGTGACTTGGTCACAACCTGTCAACGCGCGAATGATGCTCGATTTACCCGATTGGGCCCGCCCCAGCATCCACAGGGTGGGTACAGGGAGCGATGCCGAATTCACGGGTTTCGATGCGGTCGGCATGACCATGTTTCAGCCCTCCCATGAACCGGTGGGTGAAGCCTCCGTATTTTACCGCATGAATGCATGACCCAAGATGGTTTCCTTGACTTGTCGCGCCCGACAAAGTACCAAAGATACATCGGGGCGTGGCGCAGCCTGGCTAGCGCGCTTGCTTGGGGTGCAAGAGGTCGCTGGTTCAAATCCAGTCGCCCCGACTTCTCTGACTGTCAATCAAATCTTTAATTGCACAAGCCTTTTTCAGACGCTCGAGTTTCAACTGCTTTTGGTTCAAATCTATTTTTTGTCGGTACCCTTTGCCGTTTGAAAAAATGATTCGCAACTGTTGGCTTCGCCTTGGTTCAAACCTTCAGTCTTTCGCTTCCTGGCGCACCACAATCGGCACATAGCCAACCTCAAGACCGTTAAGATAGGGTTGGTGGCCACGAGTCGGCTTCCGTGTGCCGCAATCACTTGTTGCAAAGGCCTTTCATGGCCTGACCCATCGATTCCCCGATGAGGTAGTAAGTTTCCGCGTTGGTATTCCAGTGATACCCCTGCCCGGAGGGAGAATCTTCCTTTTCCCTCCAAAAAGCCTTGGTACCGACAAACGCCACATTGCCTTTGAACTCCGGATACCCGGCGACAGCAGCTTGCGCCTTCATCAGGGACAAAGCCCGCGGATGACTTTCATTAGGGCCAGTCATGCCCGTTTCAGCAATCACAAAGGGAAGACCACCAACTCCAAGATCCTTGCGGATGTCGCGGATGAAGTTGGCCATGTTCTTCTCATACTCGTCGTTGAAGGCCTGGTTAACCCGGTCGTTCCAACCTTGGTGCCATCCAAACCCCGTCAATTGATAGCCTTTACCCGCAAGCGCTGGGAATTCCTTGTCAAGGTTGGCCAATATCGCTTTGCTACGCCCAACAATTTCCTTGTAGTAAGGCCCCACCTCGCCGCCTGAACTGGGAGGTCGAAAGTCCTTGGCCAAGCTTTTACCGCCCCATGCGAGTTTGATCAAAAGAACTGGTTCCTCGAACAGGTCGCCAACGACAAATCCGAAACCAAGTTCCGGGCCGATGCGGTCCTCTTTGGCGCCATAGCCAGCGGTGAGTTTCCCTTTCCTGTCGAGATAATGAATCCAGACATCATCTCGCACGGCCCAGGAATCATTCGGGGCGGTCAGTTTCTTGAACTTGGCGGCCGTGGATGGATTCTTGACAAGATACTCAAGGCTCCCTTTGCCTTCATTGCGCTTGGGATCCGCCTTGATAAATCCCTGACCTTCCATGTTCGACTGACCGGCGAGGATGAAAACCTTGACCGGCTTTTCCCCACCTTGGGCAAAAGCGGCAAATAAAACCACTGCCGTCAACCATGAACAAGTGAAGTGCCGAGGAAACAACGGATGACTTTTCATGAACCAACACCCATGGGCTAGAATTTCAAATCAAACGAAAACCTTGATAACAGCGACAAATAAATCGGCGAGGGCACGGGAGTGTTTACAATTTGCATGAATCCATCGCGCTTGCCAACAAAAAATCAAACAAAGCAACCATATTAATAAATCTTATTTAAGGTATTTTATATTTACTAAAACACAGATCAATCATAGAATTTAATTAAGGAACCCTGCCTTGGTTTTGAAAGCCTAATCGCTTAATGGTAGAAACTTCAAGGATCAAAAACATTTGCCACAACTGACAAGACGAGCTTTATGAATTCAGCACTTTCTTAGATCCCTATCCCTTTTCGTAGTTTGGAGTCAGTATGCAATCCATTTTGAAATTTCTTATGGCTGTGGGATGGTTTGCTCTCCCCCACCAAAGTTTAGCAGCAGATTTGACCCTGTCGACCACCTTGGGCGACCACATGGTGTTGCAGCGTGACAAACCAGTGAACATCTGGGGGCGTGCGAATCCCGGGGAGTTGATAACCGTAAATTTCGCAGGGCAGGAGAAAACAACGACTGCCAAGGCCGATGGCTCCTGGTTGCTGACATTGAATCCGATGCGAGCCTGCCCTGATGGCCGGGACTTGGTGGTTTCCGGTCAAGGAAAACGGTGCTTGAAGTTGGTCGATGTTCTGGTGGGTGAAGTTTGGATTCTTGGTGGCCAGAGCAACATGGAGATGCCCCTCTGGCTCAGGGGTGACGGCATGGTGAACGCGGAGGGCACTCGGCTCGTCATGGGCACCGACCACCGCTGGCTGCGGATCATGACAGCACCGCAAGCTTCCGCACGCGAACTTCGTGATGATTTCCCATCCATGCAAAAAGATGGCAAGCCAAATGCCGGCAAATGGTTTGTTTCTCAATCCAGGCACCAAGCGATCAGCGATTTCAGCGCGCTTGGTTATTACCTCGCCCTCGGCCTGCATGAGGCAACCCAAGTTCCGATCGGGCTTGTGGACACCTCCTGGGGAGGGACAGTGGCTTCGGCCTGGGTGGATCGTTCAGGGCTTGAGGCTATTCCTCAGGCGGCCGAACTTCTGCAGTCGAAAGACACAGCGGCAACATCCTGGTCGGAGGAAAAAGCCCGAAAGCAACTTGAGCTCGAATTGGCTGACTGGGAAAAACGCGCCGCGGTCGCCAAAGCCCAGAACAAGGGAATCCCTGGCAAGCCGACACTCAGGACAAACCCCGCCGAGGACCGAAATTTTCCGGCGGGTCCATTCAACGCCATGATCTGGCCACTGCGGCACATGAGTGTGCGCGGCGTGTTCTTCTATCAGGGTGAGAACAACTATTTTGACCAGATCGATCCTTTTGAGAAAACCTACCCGGCCATCGTGACTTCATGGAGGAAAGCTTTCGGATCCCCACAACTTCCCATCTGCCTGTTTCAGATTTGCGGTTGGGAACGAACCGAGCGTCTTTACTGGCAAACCAAGCTGCCCATTCTTCAGGAGCAACAGTTGAAGGCACACCTCGCCCTGCCAGGAACAGGTTTTGTGGTCACGACCGATCTACCGCACACCGATATCCACCCAATCAGGAAAAAGCCGATCGCCGAAAGGGCAGTGCGATGGGCAAAAGCGGAAGTCTATGGCATCAAGGGCATCACCTGGGGAACACCCGTGCTCATTTCCCAAAAAAAGGAAAACAACAAAATGCTCCTGACCTTCAAGTCGCCAGGTGATGAAAAACTGAGGATCAAGGGAACTCCGTCAGGGATCGCGATCGCCGGGGTGGATGGCCGATATGTTGAAGCCAAGGCTGAATTAATTTCATCGAATGTGTTGAAAGTCTGGAACGACTCGGTTGCCGAGCCAGTGAGCGCGCGCTACGCCTGGAGCCAGAGGGGAATATGCAATCTTGAAACAGAAAGTGGCCTTCCTGTCAGCCCCTTCAGGTCCGATTCGGAAGAAATACAGTTGAAAAACATTAGAAACTGATCAGCCTATGTGTGGGGAAAGCTTTCTGCCAAAGCAAGGTGGTCGGAATACCTTTCCAAGTGATTCATCGGGCACATTAATGAAACTGAAAATCAGGCCCGAACCAAGACCACCCTTACCGACGGTTTTCAACCAAGACATTCCAAGGAAAAAATAACCATGCGGTTTGTTATTCGAATGCTCGCTTGCACCCTCAGCAGCATGATCGTGGCCTCTGCCGTTTCCGCGGCTGAACCAGCGCCATCGATAGATGCCGCACGCGTCGGCACCCATGTGAAGGAATTGGCGAGCGACAAGTTCGAGGGGCGAGGCCCGGGAACCCGCGGAGAGGCCCTGACAACGGATTACATCGCGAGTGAATTCAAAAAATCGGGCCTCAAACCTATTGGAAAGCGCCCTGATTACCTTCAACCCGTTCCGTTGGTGAAGGTTGTCACCTCGGCACAGTCAACGCTCGTGGCTTCAAACCCCGGTCAATCCATCAGCCTGGCTTGCGAGGAAGAGTTTTCTGGAAACTGCCACACGCAATCTCCGTTGGAGGAATTTGATTGCGAGGCGATTTTTGTGGGACATGGCATTTCCGCACCGGAATTCGGTTGGGACGACTACAAGGACACCGATGTGCGCGGAAAGGCCGTGATACTTTTCACCAACGAGCCTCCATCCGATGATCCGACCTATTTTGGCGGCAAGGCGCTCACTTATTATGGACGGTGGACCTACAAATTTGAGGAAGCCACCCGCCGAGGCGCCAAGGCCTGCCTTATCATCCATACCAATGCGACGGCAGGGTATCCCTATTCGGTAGTCAGGCCTTTGGATGGCGCCCAGTTGAAGAAGGCGCCTCAAGAACCGGCATTGGCGTTCGCGGGTTGGGTTTCAAGTCAGGCGGGTGAAAAGCTGTTGAAACTCGCGGGCCTCGGGGTCG
>CAWUNZ010000242.1:0-5448 GCA_963923445.1 uncultured bacterium | reverse complement strand
GTGGCCAAGGCAAGAACACCCAAGCCCTGAGGCACGACGGCAACCCAAGGCTGCCCATCCAAGGCCTGCCTGAGCACGCCGACACCCAACGCCAACGCGGCGCCACTGGAACATGCCGCGCGCGTTCCGCCGGTAAGGCCCGCCACGACGAGGGTGCCCGCAAGCACCAACCCGACATTCAAGCCCCGGGCAGCTTGGTCTGGCAGGACCATGCCTCCTTGGAAAAATGCGCGCTGAGGCCCCTCCGGAGAAGTTCCACGCGCCTCAAGCAGGCAAAATCCGACAACCACCGCGATCGCTCCAAGGCCGGCGACCCTGAAATCACCCCCGCGCGCGCGGCCAGCGGCATGCCAAGCACCCCCAAGCGCCACCAGGCAAGCGGACGCCAGGAACAACAGCGCGAGGTTTTCCTCAGGCCCCCGGTTGGAGGTCCAAGTCAGGTGAAGGAACATCCCCGCCGCGGGAAGAATGATCGCCCATGGCGCGCATTGGCCCTCCCGGGCGAACCGGCTGAATATGTAAAAAGCAAAAGCGGAAGCCAAGGCGGCAGCGGCAGGCAAACCCTGCCATGCGGAACGCCCCGGGTCGGAATAGCAGGCTGCCTCGGTTGACAGGGAAACGGCCAGAATCGCCACCGCACACCAATCAACGCGCTGAAGCGCCAACCGGCACGATTTCCGGGTCAACCACGGAACCGAAACACGGCCCCCTTCCACGCATGCCACCAACACCAGACCCAGGCAACTTCCACACGAGGCCATACCCAGACGCTTCAAACAAAAAGGATCACTCAACGGATCGTTCATTGCCCAGCCCAGGCAGGCGAAGGAGGCCACAGCCGCCTGCACCGCGGCGGATCTCCAACCGATGGCTACCACCTTTCTCCTGCGGTCCAGTTCAACCGAAACCATCCAGCCGACCACGGCCCACATTCCGGCTGTCCAGGGCAAGGCCAACCTGGTCATGAGGCTTTCCGAACCCATTCCCAAAACCGCGACTGGAACCAGAGCCACGCTTGCCCGCGCCGCCAGCAAGACCAAGGGTGAAAGGTCGTGGCACAGGATCATCAACACTCCGAGAAATACCGCGATCCCCGGGCCTGCGGCGGCCACCGAAGCCATGGCTGCCTGATCCGGAAGTCCACCCCAACAAGAGATGGCGACACCCGCCTGCGCCGAAGCCAGTAACGCCGTGGCCAGTGCCATACCCTGCCTTTGGGCCAGGTCCCCGAATCGGGTCATGGCCAGAAAACCGGCGAAGCCGCCCACAACCGCGAGGCTCATCGGCAAGACACCAGATTCTTGTTGAACTCCCAAGGTCCAGAAAACAACTCCGCAAGTCATCGAGGCCGTGAGAAGAGCCAATCGCGGTGAACCTTCCCGGTCCTCGCCCTCGGCGAAGCGGACAATCCGCAATCCCAGGCCAAGCACTGACCAGCCCGCTGCCAGACCAGCAACAACCATCGTCACCGAACCGTTCGCCCCGCCGGCTAACCCGAGAACCAGCGGAATGACCGAAAGGCCCGAAAAATGCCACCAACGGGCACCGTTCCGCATTCCAAGGACAAAACCGGTGATGATTCCCGTCGCCGAAATCACCTGCAACACCACGGGCCATGTGGCCGGTTCCTTCAATTCCAGCCCGACGGTCGCAAGAATCGAAAGCGCGGAAAGGACCGCTGGCAACCAGGCCGAGGTGGCGTGAGCCGACATCACAAGGCCGCCCACGGCAAGAACCGCCAGGCCATGAAGGGTACCCAGGTTGCTGGCCCAACCGGCCACCATAATCCAACCAACCGCGATGGCCGCCTCCCAAGCGGCGAATCCACGCCTCCCCGGCCCGAAAGCACAGGCGAGCGACATGAGAAGGGCGCCCAACAAATATAACGGAGATCCGGAAATGGCGCCAAAATCAACCAACGCATCCGCATCGATCAGCAGGAATCGGCACACCAAGGCGGCGCAAGCGGGAGACGCCAATGACGCCACCACTGTGCAAATCCAACCATCGAACCAAGCTTTGCGTCGGTCTCCCCATGCCCGACCCGATCCCAACACCAGCAAACCATGCGCGCCGACCCATATCCCCGCCAACTGAAGGGCGAATCCCCAGCCCATTTCCATCGAGCGGGTCGCGGCGATAATCGAACCGACTCCGGCAAAGGCTCCAGCCACGGTCCAGCCAAACGATTTCCATGCCAAACCGCGCCCGGTGAACACCAACGCCACCGCCGCCGCGATGCTCGCCAATTGCCCCCAAGGGGCTCCCTTGATGCCGGCGCCCACCCAAAGGATTCCCATGCCCACGGCCAAGGACTGCAACAACTGGCCAAACGCCTTGTTCCTCACGCAACCACCACAGGCCCAACGGGAAAAAACACCAACAGAGGCCGAAAATGCCGTCATCGCCCACATGAGGGCCGGCAATCCCTCTTCCATGGATTTCGATTTGGCGGCGCCAGCGGCCAGAAGAAGTATGCTGCCCCAGGCAAGCCAGGCCTGTACCGGCGCCATCCGTCCTCCTGAAAGAACCCGACAACCAAGCCAGCCACCGGCGCCAACTCCCAGGGCGGCAAGAACAATAGGCCGAAAGGCAGCCTCAAGGGCCATCAGGTCATTTTCAGAACGGCCCGATATCCAAAACCCGACCATTCCGGCATGCCCGGCCAACATTGCAATGCACGCCCACCCGGCCCAGAACGGATTTCTCTTAAAAAAAGTGGCGAGGACGGAACCAACGCTCAGCGCGGCCATGGCCCATGGCAACCCCGAGGCAATTCCCCCGCCGAAGGCGATCCCCGCCGCACCGGCGCAAACCGCGGATAAGACCATGCAGGCGGCAACCACCCAGCTCGATTCTGCTCCGCCTTTCCCCTCGAAAGCCGATTCCCTTACCCGGGGCAAACCTTCTGATTTCCATTCCAACAGGCTCAGACGCCTGCTGGCCACGGCATCCAGCGCCTCGCGGATTCCTTGCCCAGGCCGAGCCAACGATAAATTCTCGAGTACCGAACTGGCGTGGTCCAACTGCGCCAATGCGGCTTGCCGGATATTCGCAAGCCCTTCGCCACAGCCTCGGCAGGTGGTGTCTTCGGGTTTGAATGGTTCCCGACACTGGTGGCACGCCCAAGGGGCAGAATGCCATTCGCTGGAACCGGGCCGAAGCCGCCCGTTCCGGCGGTTCAGCAACCAGGTGACTCCAGCTCCCATGGCGATGCCCAGACCAAGCTCGATCATCGGCCAACCCCCGACGGATTCAATGGGCGCCTGCAGGCGATGAAGACTCACCAACACTTGAAACGCATATCGGAAGAACCTTGGCTCACCGATGAGAGAATCTGGCTAAGGATTGACGAATGGGTTGAAAATAAGGAAAATAACCAAAACGGCGATAGTGGGGGGATGCGACAAGTTCCCTTGCTCATCCTCAACTCCCAACGGCAATTCCGGGTGGCCCCATGACAGACCCCAAGAATCCAAAACAAGAAGATGACAACTTCCTGGAAGGTTTGGAGGAAATCCCACCAGCTGGCGACGCGCAAGCTGAGGAATTACCCGACCTCAGCGCCCTCTTCGACGAGGAACCGGCGCCTTTGCCACAAAAGAACGCCGAGCAACCTCCCGTGATTTCAACCGAGGCGGGCGGGATCTCACTTTCGCAAGACTCCAGTTCATCAGACTCGTCCGGGTCGTTTCATCTTCTGGACGAATCCGCGCTCAACAACGCCGCGGATCTCGCGGATTCCTCCGATGTCTCGGGGGCCATGTCGGACCCGGACATCAGCGACATTCTGGAAAGCATGGGTGATGTGCCGGGAGAGGGCACGACCGCGACCCGCGCCGCCGCGGGCATGCTGACCTCGTCCAGCCAGGATTCCTCGGGAGACCTCGATCTGCTTCCGCCGTCCAACGACTCTGATTCTGGAAGCGGAGGGGATGCCATCGGCATCACCCCGACCACCATCGAGGAGCAAGAACCCGCTGTCGCGCCAAAGAAAACCAAGAAGATCTCCAAAAATGAGCCGGCGACCGCATCGGCGCCGAGGGGTGGCCGGGGGGGAATTCTGGCCGGCTCCGTGATGGGTCTGGTGGGTGGACTCGCCGCCAGCCAAGCCCTCTGGCTGTTTGGATTGGAATTGCCACACACCCTCAGGCAAGCCGACCCGGCCCATGTGACCGAACTGAAATCGCTGGTGCAGCAAGGCAAGGAAGCGGGTGCCAAGGCATCCGCGCTGGAAGACGACCTGGCGACCGCGAAGCAGGCGGCGGACGATGCGGCGGGCAAGGCCAAGGCTGAAATCCAAAAGCATCTGACGGACAAGGCCACCTTGGCTGGAAAGTTGGCCGAACAGGCTGAAACGCACGCCTCCGTGCTGAAATCAGAACAATCCAAGGCGGATAAGGCGCTTAAAGACACGATGGCCGCCGCTTCCAAGGAAATGGAAGATCTCAAGTCGACCACCAAGGCGGCCATGGCCAAGATGGAAAAGGACCACGATTCCACCAAGGCCGATTCCAAATCCAACCTGGAGAAGGCGGTCGCTGAAACAGCCAAGGAAAAATCCCGGGCCACCGATCTGGAAACCAAGTTGGCCACCGAGGCCAAGGGTTGGGGAGTTCTCGCCGGAAAACTGAAATCCGCCGGACTTGGAGATCCGAAAGCCGAATCAGGCAGCATTGTTCCCTTGGTGGAAAAAGCTGTCAGCCTGGCCATGATCAAGGATCCTGCCGGAGAGATTCGCAAGCTTTCCCTGCAAATGGCCGATGAGAAGTCCCGGTTGGAGAAGGATGTCGCGAGCAAATCCGCCCAACTTCAGGCCCAGGCCGATGAGTTGGCCCGACGCAGGCCTCCCGCTGAATCCCTGGAATTCTGGCGTCCGCTGCTGCAGGCCGACCTGCCCGATTCCAAGCTAACACTCGAAGCCGTCAAGGATGCCCAACGGGTGTTGGCCAAGGCCACCGCCGACAGTCCCGACGCGGCCAAGGCCAAGGTCGTTGAGGCGTTGTCCGAGGCCGCCCAAGGAAAACTCGCGGAGGCGAAAAAACGGATCACGGGATTGGCCAACCTGCCGCCGGGACCATGGGCGGATGCTGCCAAGTCCCTTGAGGCCCGTCTGGCGAGTCCCTCGAGCGTGGCCCTGGCCAAGGCCCGGGAATTGGTGGACAACGGCAAGGCACCGCAGGCGATTGAACTGCTCACCAAGGCCAACACCAGTCCGTTACCTGATGATCCCGCCCTGCCTCGCCTGCGTGCCGAATTGGCCCTTCTGTTGGTGGTGAACGATAAGCCGGATTTAACAAAGGCGGAATCACTGGCCAACGAATCCGCCAAGGCCCGGGAGGCGCTCGCCTTCTATGTGCAGGGGCGCGTTCTTGAAGCCAAGGGTAACTCCAATGCCGCTGGCGCCCTGTTCAGCCGGGCCATTGAGGCCGCCAAGGCCGACGACCC
>CAWUNZ010000241.1:0-5449 GCA_963923445.1 uncultured bacterium | reverse complement strand
ATGCCCACCCACTCTTTTCCGGTTTTATTTCAGCGTCGTTGAATGGAAAAGGACCCTGAACACAGATAAAAAATGGGGAGGCGCATCTAACCCCTCCCCTCATTTTATTTGACGCTAACACTATTAAATAGTTATTTTGCTGGTTTCAAATCAATTGCAAGAGGCTTGTTTTCTCCCGCCGCGATCGTGACAGGAATTCCTTTTCTGTCACCGGTCACCCAGCCGGATTCTTCCTGCCACACAACCAGATTCCAGTTGCCGGCAGGGGCATTTTTGATTTCAAAATTACCGTCCTCGTCCGTCACAGCAAAGTAAGGATGATTAAATACCCTTACATACCCCATCATCCATGGATGAATGTCACATTTAACGAGGGTTGGAGCCGTGGCTGCCACCCAGCCGTCGACCTTGACAGCCCGTCCTGGAGGAACGATTTCATTCTTGGATGGATTCTTGCCAACACTGACAAGGTTCACATTATGCGGAATCGGAGAACTATTCTTGGCGACCAATGTTTGTCCTTCACGAAGGCCCAAGACATGCGGTTCAAACTTACAGCAGGGTTGATCAATTACCACTTCCTTGGCTGAAGGTTCGGTCAGGGAAGGGTGAACAGGTATTTTCGCCTTTGCATCCTTGGCATCTGAAAGCCAGACAAAAACCCAACGAACCCCTTTGTTTTTGGCATTAACAACATATTTTTCAGAAGAAATATCACCCTTGGAAAGGCAATGGTCTTGGTCTTTGTCGACTTTAACCTTTTCCAAAGCCGGGGAGTCTCCACCGGCCCATAAAATTCGCCCTTTGATTGTACCCCATTCCTGAGCTTGAGTGCTTGAAGCCCAACCAAAGACTATCGCTGCAATTGCAAAATAACGATTCATAACAGGCTCCCAGATTGTAAAAGGAGACGCGGTTATATCAAACCGCTCAGCTAAATATTTTACGAAATTTGGGCTTGATTACAGCCCCGGCTGCCAGGCGCTGGCTAACTGATTTGAAATTCCGGAAGCAAAAGGTGGGCAGATTATCCCTTTTTCAGTAACAATTCCGGTGATCAGATCTGCAGGGGTCACATCAAATGCGGGATTGTACACGCTAACGGTTTCTGGTGCCGTTTGGCGTCCAAAACCTTGGGTCACTTCTTCCGATCTTCTTTCCTCAATTGGAATCCCATCTCCATTCTTCAAGCCTAAGTCAAAGCTTGAAGAAGGGGCAACGACATAAAAAGGGATACCATGGTGCTTAGCAAGGACCGCAACGCTGTAAGTTCCTATCTTGTTAGCAGTGTCTCCATTTGCGGCAATGCGATCGGCTCCGACTACAACCAAATGAACACGGCCTTGCTTCATCAACATGCCTGCCATTCCATCGCATAATAATGTCACATCAATTCCTCCACGGGCTAACTCCCAAGCAGTTAGCCGTGCCCCCTGCAACAGCGGCCGAGTTTCATCGGCATAAGCCTTGAAGGAGATTCCACATCGATGGGCCTCGTACATCACAGCCAAGGCTGTTCCATCTCCGGCAGTGGCAAGAATACCCGTATTGCAATGAGTCAGGACTCCCATTCCCGGTTTAATCAAATGAACTCCATGGCGGCCCATAGCCGAGCACATGGCCCGATCCTCGGCAACAATCGCATTTGCCTCATCAAGCAGCGCATCCAACCGATAACTAATCGACTTCTCAGCGGAACATCCGTTGTTGCGCCTCAACAACCGTCCCAATGCCCAAGATAAATTCACCGCTGTTGGACGAGCTTTATTCAACCACTCAGCTTTTTTCGCAAGGTTTTCAGACCAATTGCTGACTTGGTTGATTTCGCGAGCCGCCAGAACCAACCCATACGCACCCGCTGCCCCGATGGCTGGAGCACCTCGGACACGCAAGCTGACAATCGCTTCGCGCACATCGGCCGATTGATCCAGATGAAGAATCTTTTCTTCCTGCGGCAACTTGGTTTGATCGAGCATCTCGAGTTTGCCGTTTTGAGCTTTGCCAATCCAGCGAACCGAAAAAACGGGTGTCATGCAGGACTCCCAAGCGCTTTCACTAACACGGAGTGAAGAACCCCGTTGGACGCAATCACATCAGGCTTGAAAAGATCCCACCCTCCATCCCAATTTGTCATTTTGCCGCCAGCCTCATCGATAATTGGCTTGCATGCCGCGACATCCCAAGCATGGACTCCATGATCGATCATCGCCTCGCCAGCGCCTTGGGCAACGAGCATGAACCCAAAATAATCACCAAAGCCCCTCTGCCTTTCTGTTTCCCTCACAAGATCAAGAAAAGCGTGCGCTTTCCCATTCTTGTCGAAATAAGAAATACTAGAATAATAGATGTGTGATTTCTTTAGCTCCGCAAAATCACTAACCGTTATTTTCTTTTCACCCAACCAAGCCCCTCCACCAGACATCGCATGCCAAGTTTGCCCTGTCCCAGGACAAGCACAAACGCCGGCTACCAGGTCTCCCTTGTATTCGAGACCCAACAGGGTTCCCCACAATGGAACTCCACGCACGAAATTCCTAGTTCCGTCGATTGGATCGGCAATCCAACGATATCCTGAAGTTCCCAACTGATCCCCGAACTCCTCGCCCAAAAATCCATCATTTGGAAAAAGCTTTCCTAAATGGTCTCGGAGAAGGGATTCCGCTTCACGATCTGCCACTGTCACCGGTGTTGCATCGGATTTTGTTTCAACAGCGACACCTTGAATGAAATGTTTCCATGCCGAACGCGAGGCTTTTTCAACCGCGGCAAGCGCGGCGTGGTAACGATCCTTCAAACATGGCTGCATCGGAATCCACCCCTTGTGATCTTTATTTAACGGGCTCAACAAAACTTACGGTGTTTGCTGTTTTTGAAGGAGGATTTTCGTACGGGAGCGCCTTAAGAAACTCGACAAGATCTTCAAGCTGCTGCTTGGCGAGATGACTTGTTTTGCCATGCCTGTCACCCTTGTTCGCAGTTGTCAGGACATCCATCAGGGTCAATGCTTTCCCGTGATGTAAATAAGGAGCTGTGCGATAGACTCCGAGGAGGGTTGGAGTGTCATATCGAGGGCCCATTTTTTCTGTTGGATCATCATTCCCTGTTCCAACATCATGCAATTGAAATGGCTTTTTCAAAGAACTGTCAGAAAAATAAGGCCCAGAATGGCAGCTTGAGCAGCCCACGGTAGCGTCGTGAAACAATGCCTTGCCCCTTATGGCCGCATCCGAAAGCTTACCGCCCTGAGCATGCGGCGACATGGTGAATCCGAATGAATTGGTGTAAACCGCCAAAGCATCGAGGTCTTGTGATTTCCCGGAAGTAGTCACCTGCAATTCTGTTGGCTTGAATGGAATTTTCGCCGGCAAACTTCCGGGAACCAAACCTGAGCCCTGCATCAACCTGCTTCGTATCGTGTATTCAAAATCCTGACTTTCATCCCTGTCAGCTGAAAAATGCAAAGGGTGTGTGTGTGCCAATCCGGCAAGGGAAGGGGTCTTACGCATACCCTCAGGATTGAACCAGACCTTCCCATCAGGCTGTCCGTCGGGGTGGCAGGACGAACAAGCCACCCACATTCTTGAACTCATGGGAGGGCGCGCCGTTGAAAAAAGAATCTTCCCCCTCACCCAGGCATCGCTTTTCTCTGGCTTGGAAACTTTAACGGTTCCTGTAACCCGCATGGTGTTGGCATCGAGCCTGCGAACTTGGAAATCCAGTGTGTCAAATACATAAACCGAGGCGTTATCAGGAGCGACACGAACAGCCCGGGGATTGCGACCAACTCGAACCGCAGATCCGACGAGTCGAATTTCTTTGTAATCATCGTCAACTATTTCAGAAACATTCATGTCATCGGTGCCGGAGTAAAGAGTGTATATTCTCTTACCATCATGCGAGATATCCGCTTCCCAGGGGTTCGTGACCACATACACACCATTGAACGTGTCCATTCCAAACGATTTGGTCCTCTTGAGCCCCTTAGCAGGGACAAGATCATTCACTGTCAATTGAGGGAAAATTGACCCGCCTCCATCGATCACATTGATTCTTGATCGAACATGAGACGAATACGCCTTGGGCCTGCTTGGATGCAAAACAACATGTCGAGCCAGATTATCCATCGAATGGCCATGCCACCTGTCAACAACGGTTCCAGACTTCAAATCAACTGCGACAAGGTCGCCGGTATGAAATTCTGTGACATACAACCGGTTTTCATCCGGTGAGAGGGCAATACCTCGATTCCTTGCTCCGCCTTGAAAAGAACGCGTCACCTTTTGTGTCGATAAGTCAATTTCTGAAATTGTTCCAGGATAGTCATGGGTTACATACAGTCTGGCGCCATCCTTCGTGGCGACGCAACCATACGGTTCATCCTGCACATGAATAGTTGAGGAAATAGCACCTGTCTTTGTGTCAATGAGAACAACAGAATCTTCATCGTAAACCGTAACCGCAGCAATCTTGCCATTACCTAAAAGTGTTGAAGATTCCGGGCGCTTCCCGACTCGGGTTTCCCAAACACGGGATAATGTAGGTAGTTGGATTCCGCAAACAGTACCGGAATCAGTGCAGGCGACAACAAGCAACTGCCCATCTTGGGAAATGGACATTTGGCTGTTGCCGTGGTATCCGGACCCTGGGATTGAAATAAGAAGGAATAGCGAAGTCAGCATGACAATTCCCTCAGATCACAGCAAATCTGGACTAATAAGCGGCAAGGATTTCAACCAAATGACGGATATTAGCCGCCCAAGCGTCTGGCCAGACCGGAATATTTGGTTGACCAGGGATCCAACCATCCATGGAAACCAAATCCTGATCTTTGAGGATGATACCGGGATATCCAAATGTTTCATCATTTTCAGGCTGAACCCATTGTTTGCCTACAAATAAAGCCACTTGAATAAGCCCTGGCTCACTTTTGGTTTTTTTAAGCCAACTGGGTATACGATCAACCGCGAGACGATCTGTCCGCACTTTCCCGGCATCAATCTCCGAGCTAAATAATAGCTCCAACAATTTTTTTTCATTTTCCAACTCGTGACCGGTATCCATGAAAACGAGCGTCAGAGTGATGCCTTCCGAACAAAAAATGCTTTTCATTTGTTCCCACAGACAAAGCAAACCTGCCATCATGAGTGTTAGGCTTTGACAGGGAAGGTTCCGATATTTGGTTCGTCCCTCATCTAAAGATTTGTCTAACAAAAGCACAATATGCCTCATTCTTTTGTGGAGGTGATTTTCAGACCTGCTGTAATAAAGAAGTTCTTGCCGGCGATGCTTCAAACAAAAGTAATTCGATTGACCAATTGAAATATCCAGCCAAGCCAATTGAGATGGCAACAAACTTTCCAACCGGCCCCGCGTCGAAATTGAACTGTATCCTCCCAATGGTACATTCCCTGAATCAAACTCACTTGTGGAAACATCGCTTTCTAATTTC
>CAWUNZ010000240.1:0-5457 GCA_963923445.1 uncultured bacterium | reverse complement strand
CGCCGGGGCTTGAATCCTTCCAAATCACCTTGCCGGAGTTTTTGTCGAGGCAAATGAAACTGGGAGACTTGGGGTTGGGCACCTTGTGGGATTCATGATCCACACCGTGCCCGGTAACAACAAACAGGTGGGAACCATGAACCAACGGGCTGCACATGGCAAGGTAGCAAGGGAAGACACCCAAGTCCTTGACCATGTCGACTTTCCACAATTCCTTGGCCTTGGCAGATCCCGGAGTACCGGCGACATCGAGGCAGACCACTTCTGCCCGATTGGAGACATACCATAGCTTGTCACCTTCAACGACGGGTGTGCTTGCAACTCCCTGCTTGGGCCAGTCGTTTTTGTCGGGTTCGGGTAGTTTTTCATGCAAAGCCTGCCATAGGAACGATCCGTCCTTGGCATTGAAACAATAAAGGGCGCCGCGATCGCCGGTCACGGCGGGGTCGCGCGGCCTCTCGTTGTTTGTCCCGATGAAGATTTTGCCACCGGAGACAACCACGCCGCCGTAAGTTGTTGTGCCAAGATCCGCCGACCAGAGGATGTTCTGCCGGGCGTTTTTCTTGATGGACCACCCGGTGACAAGTCCCTTGGCGGACGGTGCCGTCATGTTCCGGAACGGGGTGCCGCCCAAAAGTGGATATGACCCATCCTGAGCTGGTGATATTCCGGTGGAAACAATTACGGCGAGGGCCGAGGCCAAGAAGCGCATCACTTGGCTCCCAGGCAGTAAAGCTTGCAGGGGTTTTCCGTGATCATGTAGACACGACCGCCGGACGCGACTGGAGTTGCGCGAACCTTGGCCTTCATATTGATGGTGGCCAAAAGTTTCTTCTGCTTTCCGTGGGCGAAGACATGCAGCTTGCCGGCCTCATTGCCGATATACACGCGCCCATCGACCCAGTAGGTGCTGGACCAGGTGTCCGAACCCATGTCATGGTCCCAAAGCTTGGCGCCGGTCCGGGCGTCGAGGCAATGAACCCAGCCATCGTACTCGGAGGTGTAAAGCAATCCGTCATGCACCGCGACGGTGCTCATGGTCCGGCCAAAGAAGTAATTGCGCTCATAGTCATCCCCGGCAAGGCCGCCGTAGTGCCATATCAGGCCGCTGTCCTTGTTCGCGGGGGCTTTGGGATCAAAATTGTCACCCACGGGTGAAAGGTCCTTGTCCGGATTAGTCGGGCTCTTGGTGATGTCAATGCACCAGAGGTGGCCGACGCCCTTGTCATGCTCGGGGTCTTGTCCCACGCCAATGTAAAGCTTGTTTTCCCAAACGACTGGGGTGCTGACGAAGTCGTTTCGGGTGCCTTTGCCACCGAGTTTGTATTCCGATTTTTTCGGATTGCAGTCAAATTTCCAAAGGAGTTCGCCGGTATCAGGCTTGAAGCCGTAAACCCAGCCGTCGCCACCGGGGAAAATGATCACCGGCTTGCCATTGGGTTCAGCGTAGACGGGGTTGGACCACTGGCCGTGCATGAGCAGTTTGCCTTGGTCGACAAGCTTCTTGATGTCGACATCGCCACCGCTTTTCTTGCGGGCCTCGACAAGGCTGGCGGAGGGGAGGTTGCTGGACCAAAGTACCTTGCCATCATTCTTGTTCACGGCGAGGAAGCTTGGGGCGCCCGGCTGGGGGATATTGATATGCCCCTCGTCCACACCGTTGCTGGTGATGACAAACAGGGTGTCGCCGACGATCAACGGCGAGCAGGTCGCAAGGTTGTGCGGGAAAACATTGAGTTGCTTGATCATGTCCAGGCGCCAAAGAACATCGGCGTTTTTGGGCCCGGTGAGGGCCTCGTCGGCAACGCCGTCATTCTTGCCATCACGAAAACCTTCGGCGTCGGCGCAGATGATCTCGCAGCGGTTGGAGATGTACCAGATCCTCTTGCCTTCAACCACGGGAGAAGAGCAGATGCCCTCGCGCGGCCAGTCGTTGACGCGACCGGCGGGCAACTTGTCATGGACCGCCTGCCAAACAAGTTCCCCTGTCTTTTCGTCGAGACAGAGCATGATACCTTTGTCCCCGGTAACGGCGGGATCCCTGGGAAAGTCGTTGTTGGTTCCGACATAGATTCGGCCATTAGCAATCACGGGCCCACCGTAGGCCTTGCTTCCAAGCGGCACGCTCCAAATCAGGTTTTGCTCCTTGCCGGGTTCGATATTCCACGAGACGGGTAGACCGGTTTCCTTGAGGTTCACGAGATTGCGTTGAACCGTCCCACCGAAAAGCGGCCAGTCCCTGCCAGCGTCGCGTCGGGTGGCATTGGCCAAGGGCCGGTTGAAACCGGGAAGGTAAAGGGCGGCGAGTGTTCCACCCAGTACGGAGCAAGTGACTGCGGCAGCAAGAAACTGCCGGGTTTGTCCGCGGAATGCCATTTGATTTCTCCTGGGGATGATCGCTTGTTTGTTGTTTAAACCGACCTACTTGCCCGCCTCGGTGATGCGAATGTTGTCGTAGAAGATCTCGCAGCCGGTTTGGCCTTCGAGGATTCCAGCGGCATACCCGTAGATGGCAGCCGCACCCTCCCGGTTGGGCACGGGGTCGGTGAAGTCGACTGTCCAGGCATCTGGTTCCTTTTCATCGCGGGGCCAAACCTTGCCGCGCACCAAGGCATCCTTCTCGCGCACAACGACTTCAAGCTTCATCCTGTACCAAGTCCCGGGTTTCCATGGGAAGGCAATGCTCTTGTCCACCCTTGGCAGGGCGTCCCAGCTCACCAGGCGCAATTGCTGGGTGTTGCCGGCCAACATGAGGGTGTAACGGTTGGCGACAAGGCCCACATCGGGCAGGTCATCCCGGACCTTGGTGCCCATGATGTCGGAAAGAATCGCGTAACCGGAGGCATCATGCTTGGTTATGTAAGCGTTGGCGCGAGATACCAGAGGACTTGGGTTGACAGCGAGCTTTTTCAAGACCTTTTTGCCGTCTTGTTGAACAATGGCGAATTTGCCCTGGCAGTTGACCCATCCGCCTGGAGTGCGTCCCTCGGGAATGTTCGCCAGGTTTGGTGCGTAAGGTAGTCGGGGAACCACCCGGACCCTGCACTCCGCTTCCAGATTTCCGCTCTTGACCACAACGCGGCCGAACTGGGCGGGCGGAGCCATAGCTGGGGTGAGCGAGCATTTGTCACCCTTTTCGGAAGACAATTTTGCCGCCAACGGAGGTGGCGGTGCCGCCGGCGCCGCTCCAGGCATGGGAGTGACGCCCTCGGGAGGACGCAAGCCGGCCAGAGACCACGCCACATCGGCGGGGCCGATCAGGCGACCCTTCGAATCAAAGGCTCGGGCGGAAAGTTCAACGGTTTCCCCGGCAAACACCGTGATGTCAGCGGGAAAAACCTGGAGTTTAGCAGGAGAAGCATCGGCCTTTCCATCATCGAGCTTGCTGGCTGAATCTGGGCTGGCGACAGGTTCCTTGGATCCGATGCAGAACAAGTCGGTGCCAGTCATGAAGTAAACCCGGCCGTTGGAAATAGCAGGGCTGCCGTTGATCTCGACCTCTTCGCCAGCGGCTTTGCTTTTGAAGAACTGTGTGTGGACTTTCTCACAACCGTCAGCCGTGGGACGGAGAATGTGAAATTTGCTATTCACTTCAGCGAGGTAAATCTTTCCGTCGGCCAGAACGGGGCTGCCCTTGGTGTTTTTGCCATAGAGATACTCCCAAAGAAGTTTTCCGTTCGCGGCATCGATGCAATAAAGCTGGCCGGTATCGCCGCACATATACAGCTTGCCCTCGTGAAGCACGGGGCTGGCGAACTTCGCCTTGATGCCGTCAAGCTTCCAGACGAGGGCGGGCTTTCCATCGGCGACCTTCGACCCATCCAGGCAAACAACTCGGCCTTGGGTGGTTTCCCCCTCATTTTCCTCACCCTGACCTATGTAGACGAGATTGCCTTGCACAACGGGCGAGCAATTGATGCTTCCAGGCCCAAGTGGATAGCTCCAAAGCTTGAGGCCGGTTCGAGCCTGAAACGCATGAACCCCACCGTCGCCGCCACCGCTCACCATGGTCCGGACGCCGTTAATGAGCGCGACAACTGGAGTGGAATAGAAGGTGTCCTTGGGTTGCGTTCCCGTGCTTGCCCACCAGATGATTTTGCCTGATTTCTTATCCATGGCGACGAATCGGTTTCGGCCAATCCCCTGATCGCCCCAGCTGGCATTGAGGAAACCGATGATCAACTTGTCCTCGTCAATGATTGGGCTAGTGACGCGTCCGCCATAACCGCTGACTCGCCCGAACTCCTCGGTGAGGCTGTGTTGCCACACAACATTGAGGTCTTTGTCGAAACAAAAGAGCAGGCCTTGGGTGCCGTGGGCGTAGACATTACCGGTTTCGGGATCGCCAACCATGTTGGTCCAACCGAGCCGGACGGAAACGATGTCGGTGTGGAACACATTGAAACGATGTTCCTTGATCAGCTTTCCCGTGTTGGCATCAAAGCAAAGACAGCGCTCCTGCTCCGTGAGGCCCTCCCCGTCGCGGCCAATCATGTAGAGGCGGCCATTTTGAACAATTGGAGTGGTGCGACCGCCATACGGTGCCCTCCAGACCAAGTTGTTGTCAGGCTTTGAGGGGTCGGGAGACCATTTTTCCGGAAGGTTCTTTTCGTTGCTGACGCCGTTTTGCCCAGAACCGCGCCAATTGGACCAGTCGGCCGCAAACGATTGGGAACCAAATGGCAAGATGCTGGCTATCAAGACCAGCGCGCGGATTCCTTGCACGGGCATTCCTCCAAGAGAGCGGCCGGGGCGCAGCCCGGCTAGGCAGGTAATTAGCAATCTACCGCAGGGGCATAGGAGGGTACAGGGGGTACCTTTCTGAAAATCAGGTCAGGAAATGATGATCAGGCAAGAAAGATTAAGATTTTAAACATCAGAACAAGTGAACGGTTACCAATTCTCCCGGCTGAAGTATCTCACTTTCCGGTGGAATAATCACAAATCCATCCGCCAAAACGACCGTGCTCAGCATCCCTGCCCCGCTGATGGCCAAGGGAAAGGCTTTTTCATCATGGACCCGAATTCGGGCAAAGTCCGTTCGGCCTGAGGCTGAAATCAGCGGAGCGCCCAGCGGCAAACGAACAGTTTTGTGTGGCAAATCATCGCAGTGGCCACCAAGGCGGCGGATAAGCCTTCCGGCAAGCAATTCGTAAGCGCACAGGCATGAAACAGGGTTTCCTGGTAAAAGAAACACCCTCGTTCCGGAAGCGAGCCTGCCAAAGCCCGCTGGACTGGCAGGCCTCAAAGCCAAACCGTGCACTTCAAGCGTGCCCACTCGTGCCAGCACATCTGGAGCATGATCTTCCAAGCCGACAGAACTTCCGCCGGAAACCAGAACAACATCGCGTGTGGTTTGGTTCATCAGAACTGAAGCCAGTGCTTCGTGATGATCATGTACCGTTTCAATCAAAATCGACCCGGCGCCATCTCGGTTGGCCAGTTCCCGCAACATTG
>CAWUNZ010000239.1:0-5459 GCA_963923445.1 uncultured bacterium | reverse complement strand
GGGAGGGCGACCGGGTTCGGCGCCGGGCCTGCGTTCACCACGGCCTTCGGGCGGGCGCCCGGGTTCGCCGCGACCTTCTGGAGGCCGACCGGGTTCACCACGACCTTCGGGAGGGCGCCCGGGTTCGGCGCCGGGCCTGCGTTCCCCACGACCTTCGAGAGGCCGCCCGGGTTCACCGCGACCTTCGGGCGGGCGCCCGGGTTCGCCGCGACCTTCGGGAGGCCGACCGGGATCGCCGGGCCTGCGTTCGCCGCGGCCTTCGGGAGGGCGCCCGGGTTCGCCGGGCCGGTTGAAGCCGCGCATCCGCTCGCGCGCCTCGCGGAGGCGGTCCCTCTGCTCGGCGGTCAGGATGCCCTCGAGCTTGTCGTTGGTCTCCCTTTGGAGTTTTTCAATTTTCTCCCTCTGCTCGGGAGAAATATTGAGCATGTCGGCGAGCGGGCCGGGGAGCAGTTGTCCGGGTTGGGGCGGCCCGAATCCGCCCCGGCCCTCGGGCGGCCTGCCGGGGCCGTCGGGGCCCCGTTCGCCGCGTCCGCGTCCGCCGCCCTGCAGGGCCTCCATCTGCGCGGAGACCTTCCGGATCTCCTCGAGGGTCACCTCGCCGTTCTTGTCGGCGTCGAGCCTGTCGAAGACGCGGAGGAGTCGCTCGTCCTTCACCTCGTCCTTGGTGATTTTCCCGTCCTTGTTGGCGTCGAGGGCCTTGAACCTCTCGATGATCTGCGCCGGGCCCTGTCCCTCGGGAGGGGGGCCTTGGGCGGGTGCCAGGGCGGGTGCCAGGCCGATCGCCGCGGCCGCCCACCAGTTTCTTGCCATCACGCGCATGGTCAACCTCCCCTGCCTGCCGCGCTCAGCGGCGTCCCAGCACCACGGGCAGGACCAGTTTCCCGCCATCGCGCGCCAGGCTGATCCGGATGGTGTCGCCCACGAGGTTCTCGCGGCGGACCCATTCCTGAAAGCCGTAGCTGTCGAGTTCCCCGGGCGCGCCCTCGGCGCCGGTGATGATGTCCCCGGGCCTGATGCCGGCGTCGGCCGCGGCCTGGGAGACGGTGTCGCGTTGGCGGAAGGCCAGCGCCTTGTCGGATAGCCCCAGGGCCTTTTTTTCGTCGGCCGTGAGGTTCCGGCCCGCCACGGGCGACGCGGGCACCAACCCCCGCAGCGAGGTGCGCCAGGTGATGTCGGTCTTTTTCCAGCGCGCCGGCAGGTCGAGCGACACCTCGGATTCGGCGCCCCGCCGTTGGTAGGCCAGCTTGAGGGCGCCCTGCCTGGGCGCCTCCTCGAGGCCCTGGAGCATGTCGGCGAACGAGATGACGGGAACCGCGCCCACCCGGGTGATGAGGTCGCCCGGGCGGATGCCGGCCTTGTCGGCGGGAGATCCCGGGGCGACCTTCTCGACCAGGTTTCCCTTGTCCACATGGAGGCGGACGCCGACATTCTCGGGCAGCGGGTACCGCCAGGGAGATTCGGGATCCCAGTCGAGGTTGCGCGCCAGGTTGCGGTTGATGGCCTCCTGCACCTGGTGGCAATGGATGCAGCCCCTGCCGCCGGCGCCCAGCCTTTCGGCCAGCACGGGCGCGCCGGCGGGGTCGGGAATCACCCGGGGCGACGGGCCCGAGCAGGTTTTCAGCACCTCGCGCATCACATGGGCCAGGCCCTCGAGCGACTGGCGGTTGTCGGCGTCTTGGGAGTCTCGCCCCCCGTAGCGCGAGACGACGCGCCCCTGGCTGTCGAGGAAGAACACCATGAAGGTGAGGTCGTAATCGAACTTGAACTTGCCGAGGTCGGCGCCCTCGATGCGGGTCAGGCGCACCCGCACGAACCCTTGCGCCTCCTTGCCGATGTTCTCGAGACGGACAACCTGCCCGTCGAACCGGTGGCAGTCCGTTCAGGGCACGCAGCGGAAGACCAGCATCATCGGCTTGCGCAGCTTGCGGGCCTGGTCGAGTCCGTCCTGGTAGTTCAGGATCCAGCCGTGTTTCAGGGCCTCGCGCGTGTCGCCGTTGAAGTCGCCGCGGTCGGCGAACGCCACGGAGGCGCAAAGCATGGCGGCGGTGGCGGCGAATCGCGGGTTCATGGGTGGTTCCCGTGGCAGTTTTCCATGATGCCGAGCATACCCCGACACCCTGGGCGGGCATAACACCAGCCGGCATATTCATCGTTTTTTAATTGTTTTTGGGGGCGGCGCCCGGTTCCCCGCCTTGGGGGGAACGCTGTTTTGCCCTGCGGCAGGCCTCCGAGCAGTAAAGCACCCGGTCCCAGTCGCGTTCCCATTTTTTCCGCCAGGCGAACGGCCTCGAGCATTTGCGGCAGATTTTTTCAGGCAGGTCGGACTGGCGCCGGGGCATGGCCTTCCTCCGTGGCGGGCGGTTGAACCATTGTTAGGGCGGGATTCGTTCCGGCCAGGGGACGAATTGCCTCAAGCAACCGGATTCCGCTGGCTCACCGGGGCGCTTCACGCCCGCGTTCGGGGCTCATTTCAACCGATGCCCCGCGCACCACTGGCGCCATGCCACGCGGTACAGTTCCTCCAATTCGCGGGTGAACCCCTTGTTGTCCATCAGGGGCGAGGCGCGCAGGGCGTCGCGCAGGCCGGAGCGGATGGCGGCGAGTTCGCGCGGATCCGACGCCAGGCGGCGGGCGATGGCGATCATCTCCTCCGGGTTGGCCCCGACCCACTCGGGCCTGCCGAGGGTGGCCAAAATGCTGAGGCCTCCCCGGCTGGAGGCGCGTTCCCCCGCGTGGCTGACCACGGGCACGCCCATCCACAGGGCGTCGAAGGTGGTGGTGCCGCCGGCGAACGGCGCGGGGTCGAGGGCGATGTCGATCTTCCCGTAGGTGGCCATGTACGACGGGCCGTCCTGGTAGCCCACCAGGGTCACGCGCTCCGGAGGCAGGCCTCGGGCGGCCAGGAACTCGAGCAGGCCGTCGCGCGCCCTCGATTCCTTCATGTGGATCATGAGCCTGGCGCCGGGCACCCCGGCCACCAGGCGGGCCCACAGGTCGCGCACCCGCTCGTTCACCTTGACGAAGTTGTTCAGGCTGCCGAAGGTGACGAACCCGTTCTCAAGGCATGGGGGAGGCGAGACCTCCGCGATGGTGGTGCGGACGGGAGGCTGGAAGGTCCACCAGCACCAGGGGAGCCTCAGCGGTTTCTCGTGGAAGGGCGATTCCGGGCCTCCGGGCGGGTCGAGGTGGATGTCGGTGACGCGGTAGTCGATCGCCTCCAGGCCGGTGGTGCCCACATAGGCCAGGTACGCGGCCTGCACGGGGGCGGGCTTGCGGGCGAACAGTCCCGGCCTGCAGTCGCGCGAGTGCATCGTCAGGTCCACCAGAATGTCGATGCCGTCGGCGCGTATCGTTTCGGCCAGGGCGGCGTCGTCGAGGTGGTGCGCCTCCCGCCAATGGCTCACCCGGCGGGCGCACTCGTCGGTGAAGCCGTCCTTGAGGTAGCGCGACGAATAGGCGAAGACCTCGAACCTGCCCTGGTCGTGGTGCTCCAGGATGGGCAGCATGAAGCGGGCCACCGGGTGCATCCAGAAGTCGGGCGAGACATACCCGAGGCGAATTTTCCTCTCCGGTTCGGGGGAATTGGCGTGGGGAACCGAGGGCCTGAGGTGGTCGAATTTCCGCTTGCACAGCCGGCGGTGCTCGGCGGCGATCTCGGCGTCGGTGAAGGCGGGGCTGTAGTTGAGGGCGAAGAGGTAGTTGGGGACGAAGTCGCGGTCGTCCTGGCCCAGGTCGATCCCCTTGCGGTAGCTGGCGATGGCCAGGTCGAGCTTGCCCTGGTCGAAGTAGGCGTTGCCCAGGTTCGAGTGCGCCGCGGCGAAGTCGGGCTTGAGGCGGATCGCCTCGAGCATGGAGGCCTCGGCCAGGTCGGGGAACCTCGCCTCGCGGTGGAGGTTGCCGAGGTTGGCGTGGGCCTCGTGGTAGTCGGGGCGGATGCGGATCGCCTTCTGGAACGCCTCGAGGCCCTCGCCGTGGCGGTTCAGGCTGAGCAGGATGTTGCCGAGGTTGTTGAGCGCCTCGGCGAAGTCGGGGCGGATCTCGAGCGCGCGGCGGAGGTGGCTGGCGGCGTCGTCGTGCCTGCCGACGGCGTGCATGAAGTTGCCCATGCCGAAGCGCGCCTGGGCGTTGTCCGGGTCGGCCTCCAGGCCCTTGGCGAACCAGCCGTAGGCCTCCTCGTGCCGGTGCGCGTCGAGGGCCAGTTGGCCCAGGTTGGCAAAGGCCTCGGCGAAGTTCGGGTCCTGCGCCAGCGAGGCGTGGAAGGCCTCGGCGGCGCCGGTGATGTCGCCTTGCGCCTTGCGGGCCAGGCCGAGGTTGTTGAGCGCCTCGGGGAACACGGGTTGAAGGGCCAGGGCCTTTTCCAGCGCCGCGACCGATTCTTGCCACCGATCGAGTCGGCCCAGGGCATCGGCCTTGTGAAACCAGGCGGGGGCCGAGTCGGGGCAGGAGGCGATGACCTTGTCCGCCGCGTCCATCGCCTCCCGGGAATTGCCGAGGCGGAGATGGATGGAGGCGATCTTGTTCCAGGCCGCGGCGAAGTCGGGCTGGAGAAGGGTGGCGGCGTTGAACGCGCCCAAGGCCTCGGTCCAATGTCCCCAAAGCTGGTGCAGGTGGCCGAGGTTGTACAGGGCGATGGCGTCGGAGGGGTCGAGTTCCAGGGCGCGGTGGTACGCCGCCTCGGCCTCGGCGGGGCGCCTCATGTCCTTGAGGGTGTTGCCGAGGTTGACATGGAAGAACCCTTTGTTCGGGGCCATGGTCACCGAGGCTTGAAGGTGCGACAGGCCCAGTTCGGCGTTGCCGGCGAGGTGCTCGAGCATGCCGAGGAAGTGGCGGGCCTCGGCGTTGGCCGGTTCGGCGGCGAGGATGGCGAGGTAGGCCTCGCGGGCCTGGGGGAGCATTCCCTGCTGGTGGAGCGCGATAGCCTGCGATAACGATTCGGTCATGGGTGCTTCCGTCCGTGGGATGCACTCAGCTTATGGCGATCGGGGTGAGCGTGGGATGGCGATCGGGGCGAGCGTGGGGCGTCAGCCCCATGAGAATGAAGTGGGTGGTACATTATGGCGATTCGGGGTGAGCGTGGGGCTGTAGGAAGCATGAAAACGATTGAACGATGAATAACTAAAGGCTGATTCAGCCCAGCCTCCGCTCGATCCAACCCGGATCCCGACGAAGATCGAGAATGGCGATGACCTCGGCGACCGCGTTGTCAACGCGGTAAAAAAACGCGAACGGGAATGTGCTCGCCTGCATCACATGCAGTCCAAAAATAACCTCATGCATGCCGGCATGGTCGGCGAGTCGGCGGGCGTCGCGCGTCATGGAATCGAGGAAACGCCGACCTAGCCCGGGGGATTGTCGTTCGTAGAACCGAAAAGCTTCGTTAAGGTCGGCCTTGGCCTCCCTCAATATGCGGACGCGCATTATTCGTGTTTCGCGATTTCGGCGATCGCGTCATCCCAGTC
>CAWUNZ010000238.1:0-5494 GCA_963923445.1 uncultured bacterium | reverse complement strand
CGAGGCTGCGGTCAACGGAAACCGACCAGCGCATGCCGCCCAAGGGCGATCCCTTGAACTCCGCAGAAATCACCCTGTTGGCGGAATGGCTGGGTTCCGGAGCGCCATGGCCGCAGACCTCGGTGGCCGGTCCCCGCGTTGCCGTGGCGCCTCCATGTGACGACCTCACCTTTCTCCGCAGGGCCACCTACGACACGGTGGGAGTGCCGCCAAGCGAGGGGGAAATCAGCGCCTTTCTAGCGGATGCTCCCGAGGCGCGGCGCGCCCATGCCGTGGACAGGCTGCTGGCCGACCCGCGGCGCGCCGATCACGAGATTTCCGCGTGGCTCGACCTGTTGGCCGAAAACCCCAACATTCTCAATCCCACGCTCAACAACACCGGGCCATTCCGGTGGTGGTTGAGGGAATCGCTGCTTGACCACAAGCCATTGGACCTCATGGTGACGGAATTGGTCGCCATGCGCGGGAGCGAACGCTACGGTGGACCGGCCGGTTTCGGCGTGGCCAGCCAGAACGATGCCCCGATGGCCACCAAGGGCGTTGTGTTGGCGAGCGCCTTCCTCGGGGTTCAGCTCAAGTGCGCCCGGTGCCACGACGCGCCCGGTGGAGGCCGCCTGCAAGAGGATCTTTTTTCGCTCGCCGCCCTTTTGGCTGGCAAGGATGTCGCGGTTCCGGCCACCAGCAGCGTGCCCGCGGACAAGCTTCATGCCGGAGGCCGCAAGGCGCTGATCACGGTCTCGCTCAAGCCTGGTGCTCCCGTGAAACCCAAGTGGCGGCTCGAGGATATCGTCAAGGCCGACGCCGTGGGCGAGGGTTTGGCCGGGAGGGATCGCCTGGCGGCCTTGCTGACCACCGCCGCCAACGAGAGGTTCGCGCAGGTGCAGGCGAACCGGATCTGGCGCTCCCTCATGGGAAGGGGATTGGTGGAACCCCCCGACGATTGGGACCGGGCCAAGCCGACCCATCCGGAATTGTTGAGATGGCTCGGCCGGGAATTGGTGAGGTCGGGTTATGACGAGACCGCCCTCAGGCGGCTGATCATGACCTCGTCCGCCTACCAGCGGGCCTCCGATCCCGGCTTGGCCGCGGCCGATCCCCTGTACCGTGCCCATGCCCGCCGCAGGCTTGCCGCCGAGCAGGTTGTGGACGGGCTTTTCGCCGCATCCGGTCGCGCCATGCGCCTCGAGGAAGTCAGCCTCGACATCGATGGCGTCCGCGACCAGGGCAATTCCATCTCGTTGGGGAATCCCAACCGGGCATGGATGCTCACCTCCACCTCCAACGAGCGGGACAGGCCGAGCCTTTCGCTGCCGAGGATACAGGCTGTCTGCGATGTGCTTGAGGCGTTTGGATGGCGTGGCGCCCGGCAGGATCCGCGCGCCCTGCGCGACGAATTTCCCGAGGTGATCCAGCCTGCGATCTTGGCCAACGGCACCATGGGGATGTGGCTGACAACCCTCACCGACGAACACGCCGTGACCCGGATGGCCCTTGAGGAAGCCTCAGTTTCCCAACTGGTGGAGCGGCTTTACCTGCGGTACCTGACCCGCAAGCCGACCCCGGCGGAATCGGCCAGGGTCGGCGCCTTGCTCAGCCCCGGTTTCGCCGCCAGGAAACTATCCGAAGCCGTGAAGCACACGGCACCTCCCCGTTTGCCGGACCCCTATGTCTCATGGTCCAATCACCTGGATCCCGAGGCCACCGTGGTGAGGCAGGCGCAGGAGGCGCGCTCCAGGGCGGGCGATCCTCCCACTCTCCGTTTGAATCCCGAATGGAGGGTGAAGCTTGAAAATGTGGTCTGGGCATTATCCAATTCACCTGAATTCGCCCACACGCGATGAGGTTCACCATGAATTTCAATCCGGATCGTCGTCAAATGCTTGGCGCCACCGCCGGGGTCGCCCTGGCGGGAACTGGTATGGCCGTGCCCGCCCGGCGTAAGGCCGATGCTTGCATTTTCATCTGGCTTGGCGGCGGCATGGGGCAGATCGACACCTTCGATCCCAAGGCGGTGGGGAATGGCACGCGATCAGGCAAGCCCGGTTCGCTCTATCCCTCCATTCCCACCACCGTTCCCGGGGTGAGGGTCTGCGAGCACCTGCCCAAGGTCGCCGGAATCATGGAGCGGCTCACGGCGGTTCGCTCCGTCAATCACAAGGTCATCGATGAGCACGCGTTCGCCACCAACCTGGTGCATACCGGCCGGATGATCAGCGGCAATGTCACCTACCCGTCGATCGGGTCAATCATCTCCCATGCCCGCGGTTCGGTCGCTCCGGATGTTCCCGGCTATATGCTCATCGGCTACCCGAATGTCAGCCGGGGGCCAGGCTTCCTGGGGACCAAGGCGGGTTATGTGTACCTGACGGACACCGAGGCCGGGCCCTCGGGCTTTTCCCGTCCAGCCACCGTCGACGCCGATCGCGCCCAAGCCCGGGAAAAACTCCTTTCGGCAATGGTTTCCGACGCCCCTGGCGGGGTTCCCTTGGCCTCGTACCGTCAGGCTCAGGAACAGGCGCTCAGGCTCTCCGGACCATCTTTTCTGAGGCACTTCAACCTCGCCGAGGAGTCGGCGGATGTCCGCGCCAGTTACGGTGGCGAATTCGGGCAGCGCTGTCTTTTGGCCCGTCGCCTGGTGGACGCCGGTGTTCGCTTCGTGGAAGTCTCGCACAACCTCAATTTCCTCAACGGCACCGGTTGGGATGTCCACAACGAGGGAATCCGCAACCAGCACCTGCTGATCAGGGAATTGGATACCGCCCTTCACGGGTTGGTGATCGACTTGGAAAGGCGAGGCATGCTCGACTCGACGCTGGTGGTGGTGGCCACCGAGTTCGGCCGCCCGCCGGAATTCGACGGCCGTGGAGGCCGCGGGCACCAGGGATCGGCATTCACCATGGTTCTTGCCGGTGGGGGCCTTCGGCACCGTGGTGCCCACGGCGTGACCGACGATTCCGGAAAGAAGGTGGTCGAAGGGGGTGTTTCCATCCCGGACTTCCACGCCACCATTCTGGCGGCCATGGGAGTCAATCCGGGTTTGGAATTGATGGACGGAACGCGTCCGGTACCCGCGACCGACGGCGGCAGGCCGGTGGAAGCCCTCATGGGCTGAGGTTTCTGCGCGCAAGGGAGGGAATGCGTTGGCGACTCATCCAAACATCACGCGCCGCGTGAGCCTGCAGGCTGGCGCCTCCGCCATCCTGGGTTTCGGCATGGCCGAGTGGAACCAGTTGCGTGCCGCCCCCGCCGGTGGGCATCGGGCCGTCATTTTTGTCTTCCTGTCCGGCGGCCTGGCCCAGCATGAGAGTTTCGACCCCAAACCCGAGGCTCCGGATGTCGTCCGTGGGGAATTCGGCAGCATTCAGACCAAGGTTCCCGGCATTCGCTACACCGAGCACCTGCCCATGCTCGCCGCCCGCGCCGACCGAACCACCCTGGTTCGCAGCCTTGGCCACCGCTCCAACGACCATTCCGCCGGGCATCACATCATGCTCACCGGCCGCTCCGACCTGCCGCAGGGTTTCAACCCCTCGGCACCCCGTTCCTCCGACCACCCTTCCATCGCCGCCATCGCCAGTGGAGTGTTGCCCCGGCGCGACAACCTGCCCCCGGCGCTGGTGCTGCCCGACAAGATTGTCCACAATTCGGGTCGGGTGATTCCCGGGCAATTCGCCGGGGTGATGGGGCGTCGGAACGACCCTTGGTTCCTCGAGGTCTCGGCGTTTGAGCCCAAGGCCTACGGCGCCTATCCCACCCACGAATTCGACCATCAGCAGCGAACCTTCGCCCCCAAGCGCAAGTCCTTCACCATTCCGGATCTGTCGCTGCCGCAGGGAATTGATGGCGACCGATTCGGTGGCCGGCTCGACATTCTGGGGCACATCGACGCCCAGCGGGCGGCGCTCGACCAATCGGCGGGCAATTTCAACAGGTTTCGGCAGGACGCTGTTTCCCTTCTCACCGACTCACGGGTGCGCTCCGCTTTCGATCCCAACAAGGCCCCGGCACGGGACCTCGAGGCCTATGGCGCCAACGCCTTCGGGTGGTCGCTGCTCATGGCGGCGCGCCTCGTCGAGGCGGGCGTGTCGTTGGTGCAGGTGAACCTTGGCAACAACGAGACCTGGGACACGCACGGCAACGCGTTTCCGCACCTGAAGGACAAACTCCTGCCGCCGATGGACAGGTCCGTCTCAGCCCTGTTGGATGATTTGGGCGCCCGGGGCCTGCTGGAAAGCACCTTGGTGGTGGTGGCTGGCGAGTTTGGCCGCACGCCGCGAACAAGCACCCTCACCAAGTTTTATAAGGGCGCCGGGCGCGATCACTGGGGCGCCGTGCAGAGCGTGCTGCTCTTCGGTGGTGGAACCAAGCCCGGTCGCGTGGTGGGTGCCAGCGACAAGACCGGCGGTTATCCCATCCTTGAACCGCAATCTCCGGAAAACTTCGCGGCGACCATCTACAGCGCGTTGGGCCTGCCCTCCACCGCCGCCTGGCGCGATGCCGAGAACAGGCCCCATCATCTGTACCACGGCACGCCCATGCCCGTGTTCTAGGATCAGAAGTCCACTTGAGCCTGCAGGCCCCAGGCGTTGGCCTGCGACCGCACCGAAGGGCTCTTCCCGTCGCCGTATTTTTCCGGAGAGTTCAGGTACACGGGAATGTAGTTGAAGGTGAGCTTGGTGAAGGGGTTCATGTACCAGTTGAACCCGAAGGTGGGGTCGATGAGCGTGCCACCTTTCACGCCCTGTGAATCGAGCGTGATGTAGTTCAGGCGGGCGGTGAGTTCCCAGGCGCCGCCGAACGGATGGCCCTTGCCCGAGTTGATATTCGGCTTGATGCGGTCGAACAGGGCGAGGTTCCGGTCGTAGGTGCGGTGCTCGCCCGTGAGGAAGTAGGTCATGAACAGGTAGCCTCCGGCGAATATGGGAGTGCGTCCGTCGTTCATGCTGACGGGAACGATGTCGCCTTCCGCCTGGAACGAGAAGGGTCCGCGCACGATCGCCGTTTCCAGGTGGAAATCCTGATAGTAGGCGGTTCCGCGGTTCCCCTTGCCGGTTTTGGGATCGTAGGTGTTGGTGAGTTGTTTGCCGGTGTTCACCATCGACTGGTCCTGCTTGAAGCTGGCGGTGCCGAACTGGCCCTGCAGCAGTCCGAGTTCAGGCGCGTTTCCGCCGAACTTGCCGAACTGGATGTTGCCGCCTGACGGATCGATCAGCGAGTAAACGCCGCCGAAATGCCAGACATCGGCGCCGTCGTTCTCGTAGTAGAAGCAATGCGTGCCGCGGGCGGCGAAGCCGTAGCCTCCCGTGTCGGTCAGGTCGTTGCCGTAAAAGTCGTGGAAGCCGCGGAAAGCAGAGACGAACCAGGTCCAACGGCCGTCATCGGTCCAATCGTAGAAGCCCACCCCGGTTCTTCTGAACGGGTGGAAAATAAAGAGGCTGGATCGATCCATGAACGGGTTGAACCGGAAGCTGGTGAGTTCCTCGAGGCTGAAGGG
>CAWUNZ010000237.1:0-5513 GCA_963923445.1 uncultured bacterium | reverse complement strand
CGGGCCACGGCGGTGATCTCGTTGCCGTGGCGCACGGCCCGGGGCAGGGACATGCGTCCGCTGGCCAACTGGGCGTGGATGTTCTCCACCTCCACGGTGGCCTCGTCCACGAGGATGCCGATGGCAAGGGCAAGCCCGCCGAGAGACATGATGTTGATGGTGTTGCCCGTGGCGTACAGGCCGAAGAGCGATCCCATGAGCGCGAGGGGGATGTTGCACACCACGACCACCACGCTGCGCCAGTCGCCCAAAAACAGCATGATCATCAGCCCGGTGAGGCCCGCGCCGATCAGGCCCTCGGTGCCCACGCTCTTGATGGCCGTCACCACCGTGGGCGACTCGTCGAACTCGAAGTCGATCTCGACATCGTCGGGCAGAACCGCCCGGAACGCCGGCATGGACGCGTGGATGTCGGCGACCACGGTGAGGGTGGATGCCGTGTCCTTCTTGATGACGGGGAGGAAAACCGATTTTTTGCCGTCAACCAGCGCGTGGCCGTAGTTCACATCGGTGCCGTCGATGATGGTGGCGATGTCGCGGATATAGACATTGGTGTCGAGCTTGACGGGGATCGAGCCGAGTTCGGAGATTTTTCCCACCATGGCGTTGGTGGGGACCAGGGGCATGCGGTCCTGCACATAGATGTTTCCGGCGGGAATGACGACATTTCCCCTCTGAATGGCCTTGACCACATCCTGCGGCGAGAGGTTGTAGCTTCGAAGCTTGTCGGGGTTGACCTGCACCAAAATAGACCGGGCGTTGGGGCCGAACGGCGGCGTGCCGATGGTGCCCGGCACATTCTTCTGGAGCAGTGGCCGGATATAGTTCTGGGCCAGGTCCGCCACGATTCCAAGCGGCGTGGTCTTGCTCTTGAGCACCAGATAGCCCACGGGCACGCTGCCGGCATCCATGCGGATGATGAGGGGCGGCAGCGTTCCGGGGGGCATGAACGACATCGCCCTGCCGGCGCAGGCCGTGACCTGCGACATGGCCAGGCCCATGTCGGTGCCGGGGAAGAACGACAGCTTGATCATCGCCAACTGCTGGATGGAGGTCGAATCCACCGCCGAGACGCCATCGACATACTGGAAGTTCAATTCGAACTGGTTGACCACCAGTCCCTCGACCTGCTGGGGACTCATGCCCCCGTAGTTCAGCACCACATAAATGCGGGGTGAGTTCAGGGGCGGGAAGATGTCCACGCGCATCTTGGCAAGGGCCAGCGACCCGCCGCCGATGAGCGCCACCACCAGCATCATCATGGTGATGGGGTGGCGCATTGCGAAGACGATTGGGTTCATGCGCCCGCCTGCCGAAACCTGAAAGATCGAGAGTCTTTTATATCAGGGCTTTCAGTCTATCGCCCCGGCCTTGGTCCGCACAGGGCGTTGGCGCATGGGATGGCCGTGACGGGGGGAAGGTCGAACGGGCGGGTGGTGTCCACCTCGGCGGGAGTGTCGAGAAGGTTGCGGCACGCCAGCACCTCGGCGGGGTATCCCATGGCGCGGAACAGCCTGAATTGCGAGCGGTTGTAGTCCTGCACCGCCTGAAAGTAGGCCTTGTAGGCATTGTCCAACTGCTGGAGCGACGCCACCACCTCCTGGGGCCTGTTCACCAACATCAGCAGGTCGCCAAAGCGCGTGGTCTGCTCCATGCCCTTGAGGTTGCCCTCGTAGTTGATCAGCGCCTCGCGCAGGCCCGTGTCTGAAAGTGCCACGCGGTCCTTGGCCGATCGGAGTTGAGCGTGGGCCTGCGCCACCTCGGCGGCCACCTTGTCCTGCGTGTTGAACAGTTCGATGTTGGCCTGAAGCCTCTGGCCTTCCCGTTCACGGATCAGCGCGCGGTTGCCCGCGCCAAGGTTCTTCAATTCCCACAAGGCGACGGCGTTGAGGTCGAATCGCGATCCGTACTGAATGTCACCCAGCACACCTCCGGCAGCCATGCCGCCCACCAGCGGTGCCGAGTTGCCGTTGGCGCCGCTGTTGCCCTGAAAAACCAGGCTGGGGATCAGCGGTCGCATGCGCTCCTGCCGGAGCTTGGCGATTGTTGCCTGCACGATGGCTTGCGAGGCTCCCAGTTCGGGCCGGTTGGTCAGGCCCACCGGAATGAGCGTGTCCACCTCCTGGCTTGGCGACACCAGAAACAACGCCAAATGCGGCGGTTCCGTCGGCACGATCCGCGCCGCCGGGTTCAGGCGCAGCAATCGCGTGAGGTCGGCCGCCGCCACCTGCCAATCTTCCCGAGCCTTGACCAGCACCTCTTCCTGTTCGGCCAGGATGGTCTTGGCGCGGTCGGCCTCGATGGGCGCGACCAGGTCGCGGCCCAGCACGGAGACCCGGCGAACCAATTCCTTGGCCCGTGTCACCGTGTCGTTGGCTCCCGCCATCCGGCCGCGGGCCTGCTGCACATTGAAATACGAGACGGCGACCTCCATCAGCGCGTCGTTCTTGGCCGCCTGCACCGCCATCTGCCGGGCCTTGAGGATCTGCCTTGCAGCCAAAGGTTCAAAGATGGCATCCGTGGTGGCGAACACCGCCGAGATGCCGGGCCCCATGGTTAGCGAGGCGCGGTTGTTGATCGCCACGCCACCCGAGGGCAGCGGGTAAAGCCCATCGTGGCGGAAATAGTCCACGCCAGCGTAAATGTTGGGCAACCAAAGCACATTGGCTCGCTGCATTTGCGCCGCGGCGACCAGTTCCGCCGCCTTGGCGGCCTCGATGATCAGGGGGCGGGCGTCTGAAAGCATGAAGGCGGAGGAAAGGTTGATCGGCAGCACCGTCTCATCGGGCAAGGCGTCGGCGGAAGGCTTGATGGCGTACGGCGGGGTGGTGTTGGCCTCCCGGGGGCCTGCAAGCGGATCGGTACCCGCCGGACCGTCGAGGCCCATGTCACGCGGCGCGGGCAGGGTGGGAACTGGCTGGGCGGCCAAGAAACCCGCCGTCAGGGCGACGGTGGCCACCGTGATCAATCCAGCGCGATTCATAAATGCGTTCCCGCACGGCGCAAGGTCCGACTCCAAGGCTTGTATCGAGTGAATCGAGGGTAAGGGTTGATCAAGTTGTGACAGTTCGGAGCCCGGAAGCCCCATACCATCGGAACTATTTGCCGAACCTTTCCAAGTTGCCATCAGGCCGGGACAGTTCCCATGAGTTAAGGTTGACCATCGCCTTCCTGAAACCTTGAGGGGGCAATCATTTTTGGGCCCCATGATGCAAGAACCACGCAAGCGCCGCGCGCTTTCCCATGTCGGCGGCCGGGTGAACACGGAAGGCGATGAACGGGAGGCGGGGTTGTTGGCGCGCGCCTTGGAGGTTCAACCCTCTTCGGACGAGCATGACGATCCGGCCCGGGCCCATGTGCACGGATTCCACACCTACCCGGCGCGCATGCATCCGGAAACCGCCTCTTGGCTTGTCCGGTCGTTCGTTCCACCGGCGGGGCGGGTGCTCGATCCGTTCTGCGGTTCGGGAACCGTGTTGGTCGAGGCCATGCTTCAGGGAATCGAGGCCGTTGGCAGCGACCTTAATCCCGTGGCGGTCATGCTTTCACGGTGCAAGACCCGACTCCGTTCAGGCCCCGAACTTTCCCGGTTGGTTTCGCGTGCCCGGGAGTGTGCCCAGTTCGCGGAAGACCGGCGCCGCGCCCGCGCCGGGGCCTCGCGCCGCTTCCCGCACGAGGATGTGCGCCTGTTCGAACCCCATGTGCTGCTGGAACTCGACTCGCTTCGGCACAAGATCGAGATGCTGGGCGATGACCCCGACCGCGGCGACCTGTTCCTGGCCCTTTCCAGCGTGTTGATCAAACTGTCGCGCAAGCGTGGCGACACCTCCGACATGGTGGATACCCGGCGCACGGCCCCGGGGTTCGCCACCCGCCTTTTCCTCGGCCGGGTGGAGGACCTTGTCAGCAGGTTGTCGGATTTCGCCGCCCAACTGCCCGCCCATGTCCGCCCGGCGCGCGTGTCGCAGGACGACGCCACCGAGTTGCGCGCGGTTCGGGGCACCGTGGACGCCGTCATCACCTCGCCGCCTTACGCGGCGACATACGACTACATTTCCCACCACGATCTTCGGATGCGGTGGCTGTCGCTCGATGGCTCGGCGTTGTCGCGCGGGGAGATCGGCTCGCGCACGGCCTACTGGAACATGCCCCGTGGCGATGTCCGCCATGCCTGGGCCGACGAGATTGGCCGGTTTCTGGTCGCGGCCCATCGGGTGCTGCCTGCTGGCGGCCCCGTGGTTCTGGTGATGGCGGACTCGGCGGTGGGCGATATCGTGCTGCGCGCCGAGGAGGTGGTGGCGTTCGTGGGGCGTGAAACAGGATTCAACCCCGTGGCGCGGGCGTCGCAGGAGCGTCCGCATTTTCACGGACCCACCATGGCGGCGTTCCGCGACAGGCCTCGGGCCGAGCATGCCATCCTGCTGCGCAAGCGCTGATGCTTACTTTGGGCCACCCAAGGTATCCACGAACATCCTTGCGCGCCTTCGGGCCGCGAACGGGCTTTCCCCCGCGCCGTGGCCCAACCCGGGCAGCATGAGGAAGTCGAACTCCCGGTTCGCCTTCACCAGGGCGTCAACCACCCTCAAGGTGCACGCCGGATCCACATTGGTGTCGAGTTCGCCCACGGTGAGGAGCAGTTTGCCTTTCAGCTTGTGCGCGTCGGTCTGTGCCGCCTGGGCCTCGTAGTGCGGGCCGATGGGCCATCCCATCCACAGTTCGTTCCACCAGACCTTGTCGATGCGGTTGTCGTGGCAGCCACAGTCCGCCGCCGCGGCCTTGTAGAAGTCGCCATGGGAAAGCATGGCGCGAAGGGCGCTTTGGCCGCCGGCGGAACCACCGAAAATC
Organism: uncultured bacterium; assembly: GCA_963923445.1. Taxonomy (GTDB): domain Bacteria; phylum Planctomycetota; class Planctomycetia; order Gemmatales; family Gemmataceae; genus REEB421. The sequence goes on along the minus strand of CAWUNZ010000237.1, from coordinate 668 downwards.
CCCACGCGCGAGAGGTCCATCCACGGGCGCGTCTTGGCCGCCTCGCGCATCCACGCGATGCGGTCGGGAAAACCGGAGTCGGCGAGGTTTTTGTGGCAGACATCGTGAAAGGCCTTGGAGCGCCAGTTGGTGCCCATGCCGTCGATCTTCACCACCACGAAACCCAGTTCGGTGAACTGGTGAGGCCGGTGCATGGCGCGGAACGCCTTGGGGACAAAGGCTCCCTGCGGCCCGGCGTAAATCTCCTCCAGAACCGCGTGACGCCTGGCCGGGTTGAAACCCGCCGGCTTGAAAATCACACCCCAAATATCGGTTTTGCCGTCCCGGGCCTTGGCGGTGAACCGCTCGGGTTTCTGCCAGCCAGCCTTCGCCAGCGCCTCGAGCGATCCCCGTTCCACTTCCAAGATTTTTTGTCCCGAAATCGCGTCGCGGAGTTCGCACACGGGGGCGTGGTCCACACGCGACCATGTCGCCAACAGGAATCGGCCGTCGGGTGACAGCGCCCAGGTGTGGGTGCCATCGCCATCGGTGAGCGGGGTCACCTTGCCGTCGAATGAGACGCGAACCAGATGCTCGTGGTACGGGTCCTGCCCGGGGTGGATGCCCATGGCCCGAACCAGCAGTTCGCCCTTGGCCCTGTCGGTGGAGACCACGGAACGCACCACCCA
>CAWUNZ010000236.1:0-5517 GCA_963923445.1 uncultured bacterium | reverse complement strand
GGATATAGACCTTGTGAAACGGGATGTGGCCGGTGTTGTACAGCCCGCAGATCACCATGCGCGCCACCCACAGGGTGATGATGTCGCGCGAGGTGGAAAGCACGCTGGTGGGGTAGTAGCGAGCCAGGTCGGCGGTGTTGCCGGGCCAGCCGAGGGTGCTTTCGGGCCAAAGCGCCGAACTGAACCAGGTGTCGAGGACATCCGGGTCGCGGGTCAGGGTGTATTGCGGGCCCAGAAGGTCGGCCGGCAGGTCGTCGATGCCGCAGACATGGAAGCCTCCCTCGGGGGCCTCGCGCCAGAAGACACCCTCCCTGCCGGCAACAGCGCCCTCGATCACCTCTCGGGGGCAGCGGACATGCCAGACCGGGATCTGGTGGCCCCACCAAAGCTGCCGGCTGATGCACCAGTCGCGCTTCTCGCCGAGCCAGTCGAGGTAGGTTGTCGCGTATCGGGCTGGAGTGATTCTCACCTGCCCGTCGCGCACGGCGGCCATGGCCTTTTCAGCGAGTTCATCCATCCGGATAAACCACTGGTCCGACAGCATCGGTTCGATCGGTGTCTTGCTGCGGTCGGAGTGCGCCAGGTCGATCTCGCGGTCTTCCCGGCCCTCGAAGAAACCAAGGGCCTCCATGTCGGCGACGACCTTCTCGCGGGCCTTGTACCGTTCCATGCCCGCGTAAGGGCCGCAAAGGTCGTTCAATGTTCCATCGGGGTTGAGGATGTTCACAAGGGGCAGGTTGTTTCGTTGTCCGCAGGCGTAGTCGTTGCGGTCATGCGCCGGGGTCACCTTCACGGCCCCGGTTCCAAGTTCCGGGTCCACCAAAAGGGGATCGGCGATGATAGGTATTTCACGGCCCGCCAGTGGCACGCGCACCATTTTGCCGATCCAGCCCTTGTACCGCTCATCATCGGGGTGCACGGCCACGGCGACATCGCCCAGCATGGTTTCCGGACGGGTCGTGGAGAAGCGAATATGGCCTGAACCGTCTACCAACGGGTAACGGAAGGTCCAGAAACCGCCCATCACCTTCTCGGTGAAGGTCTCGTCGTCGGCGACGGAGGTCTGCAACTGGGTGTCCCAGTTGACCAGGCGCTTGCCGCGGTAGATGTGTCCGTCGCGGAAGAGGTTGAAAAAGGTGCGGCGCACGGCGGCGGCGCAGATGGGGTCGAGGGTGAAGCGGGTGCGCGACCAGTCGCATGAGCAGCCGATGCCGCGCAATTGCTCGAGAATGCGGGATCCGTACTGCTCCTTCCACTCCCATATTCGACGCACAAGTTCGTCGCGGCCTAAATCGTGCCGGGTCTTGCCTTCGAGTTCGCGGACGCGTCGTTCCACCACGGCTTGCGTGGCGATGCCGGCATGGTCGGTTCCCGGCACCCAGCAGACATCGAATCCGCGGGCGCGGTGCTGGCGGGCGAGGATGTCCTGAAGGGTGTTGTTCAGCGCGTGGCCCAGGTGCAGCGCACCTGTCACATTCGGTGGGGGAATGACCATACTGTAGGGAGGCTTGTCCGATCCTGGCCTTGCCGTGAACAGGTCGAGCCTGTCCCAGAGTTCCAGGCAGCGCTTTTGCGCGGCGGCGGGTTCGAACTGCTTGGGCAATTCCGTGGTCATGGGCGTTTCCGCGAATGGCGGCGCCGCGCGGCGACTCACCGCGTTCGGGCGCCGTCCTTGAAAAGTTTGTGCTCGATGCTGTCCACCAGGGCGACCCAACTCGCCTCGACGATATTCTCGCTCACGCCGACGGTGGTCCACACATCGTGATGGTCGCGCGATTCCAAAACCACGCGCACCCGCGCCGCCGTGCCCTCGCGGGCGTTCACCACCCGAACCTTGTAATCCTCGAGCGACATCTCGCCCAGCGACGGAAAAGCGGGCAGGAGAGCCTTGCGGAGCGCCGCGTCGAGGGCGTTGACGGGGCCGTCACCCTCGGCCGCTGTGTGAACGAGTTCGCCAGCCACCCGGAGCTTGACCGTGGCCTCGCAGGCAGGCATTCCGCCAACGCCCGCCTCGATGTTCACCCGATAGGCCACGCGTTCGAAACTGGGGGTGAATTTTCCCGCTGTTTTGCGAACCAGCAGGCCGAAGGAGGCCTCGGCGGCTTCGAATTCGTACCCGGCATGTTCCAAATCCTGGACGCGCTCAAGGATTTTGCGGGTCAGGTCGGCGTCGCCGGTAAGGTCGAGGCCCGAGACCTTGTTGGCGATGGTGGCGCGCCCCGAAAGCTCGCTGACGAGGATCCTGCGCTCGTTCCCCACCAGCGCCGGGTCGATGTGCTCGTAGCTGCGGCTGACCCGGCTGACGGCGTGGATGTGCATGCCTCCCTTGTGGGCGAAGGCGCTGGTCCCCACGAACGGCTGGCCGGACCGGAAGTTCATGTTGGCCGTCTCGTAGACAAACCTTGAAAGCTCCGTCAGGCGGCAAAGGCTGCCCGGGATGAGAACCTCGCGGCCGAATTTCAGCGACAGAAGCGAGGCGATGCTGATCAGGTCCACATTGCCGCAGCGTTCGCCGATGCCGTTGATGGTGCCCTGAACCTGGATGGCTCCTTCCCCCACGGCGGCAAGGCTGTTGGCCACGGCCAACTCGCAATCATTGTGGCAATGTATTCCCAGCCGGGCGGTCCCCAGCACGCTTTTGGCGGCCTGACACGCTTTTGTGATCTCGGCGGGAAGGCTGCCGCCGTTGGTGTCGCATAGGATAGCCCGGGTGGCGCCAGCCTCGCAGGCGGCCCGGAGGGTTGATAAGGCGTATTCAGGATTCGCCTTGTAGCCGTCGAAAAAGTGCTCGGCGTCGTAGAAGACTTCCCGGCCCGCAGCCCGGCAGTGGGCGACGGTGTCGGCGATCATCGCGATGTTTTCCTCAAGGCCGACTCCCAGAACCTCGGTCACATGCAGGTCCCAGGTCTTGCCGACGATGGTGACCACCGGGGTGCCTGCGTCGAGCAGGGCCTTGAGGCCTCCATCCTCGGAAGCCCTGATTCCCTTCCGGCGCGTCATGCCGAAGGCGACCATCTTTGCGTTTTTCAGTTGCAAATCCCGAAGGGCGCGGAAATATTCGGCATCCTTGGGGTTGGACAGGGGATAGCCGCCCTCGATGTAATCGAATCCCAGTTCGTCGAGGCGCTTGGTGATGGCGATTTTGTCGTGCACCGAGAAGTTGACGCCTTCACCCTGGCTGCCATCACGCAGGGTCGTGTCGTATAGTTCCACCCGGCTCATCGCGCCACCAAGCAAATCGGTGAGGGCCTGCCGCGCGCCCTATGGGCGACAGGTCCCATCAATCTCTCAATGTTAACGGCGGAAAGGCTTTCGGCCAATCGGTTTCGGGTTTTAAGCACCCGCGTCGCTGGGAGGAACGGCCGGTCCCGATGTTCGCCGGATCGGACAGTCGATGTGTTTTCGCCAGCGGGCATCATCCCGTTTGGGGTGATCCATGCGGAAGTGGGTTCCGCGCGATTCCGTGCGCGTGAGGGCGCCCTGGATCATCAGCCGGGCAACGGCAAGCAGGTTGGAGAGTTCCCAACCCTCCCTGCCGGCGAATTCCCGCCTCCACACATATCCGCACCAGAAATCGACTTGCGCCAAGGCTTTTTCAAGCTGATCGCCATTGCGTTCAATGCCGACCGAACGACCCATGAGCGACCTGAGCGAATTCAGGATGTCTTCGACATCGAGGTTCTGCCCCGAGTCGCGGGATTCGGATTCAGAAATGGGCGGGACATGGTAGTTGTCGGGCAGGCGTGAGGCTTCTTCCGAGGCGCCCACACCACATCGTGTGCCGTAAACCAAGCCCTCGATCAGGCTGTTCGAGGCCAACCGGTTCGCGCCATGAAGGCCGCTACTGGTCACTTCCCCGGCCGCCCACAGGCCGGGCAGGTTGGTTCGGCCATGAATGTCCACCACGACGCCGCCAATCGTGTAATGCGCCCCCGGACGAACCGGAATAAGATCCCGGGCGATATCCAAATCGAACTCACGGCAGGCGCGCGCGATTCCGGGGAACCGCCTGTGGACATGCTCCGGGTCCAGGTGTCGCAAATCCAAGTAAACATTCGGGTGCTGGGTGCGGTTCATGGCCCGGAAAATCGCCCGTGCGACGATGTCCCGGGTGGCGCGCTCCGCCCTCGGGTCCTCCGCCAGCATGAATCGGTCGCCATCCTTGTCGCGCAGGTAGGCACCCTCTCCCCGCACCGCCTCGGAGATGAGGGATCGGCTGGACCCGGCCACATAGAGCACCGTTGGGTGAAACTGCATGAATTCCATGTCCCGCAGGCGGGCGCCGGCGCGAAAAGCCGCGGCCATCCCATCGCCGGTGGCGATCGGTGAGTTGGTGCTTTCGCGGTAGATGCGGCCGCACCCTCCCGAGGCAAGGATCGTCTGCTTGGCCCAAATCAGTTGCCTTTCCCCCTGAGGGTTGGCAATCAGGGCGCCCACACAAAAGCCGTCGTTGGTGATCAGGTCCACCAAAATGCATCTGTCCCAGATCTCGATATGAGACTGTTTCCGGACATGGGCGATCATGCCGCGCATGACCTCCGCTCCCGTGGCGTCCCCCAGGGCGTGGACAATTCGGGCGTGGCTGTGGCCGCCCTCCGTGGTGAGGGCCAATTGACCATCGATGCGGTCGAACTCCACACCGAAACGCACCAGATCCGCGATCTGTCCGGGCGACGCATCCGCCACCTCGCGAACCACCGGCTCATCGCACAGGCCGTCGCCCGCGATCAGGGTGTCACGCACATGGTTGGCGATGGAATCCTCGGGAGACAGCACTCCGGCGAGTCCGCCTTGCGCCCAGGCGCTGTTGCTGGTCTCCGGCAATTCCTTGGCGATCACCAGTACCCGTAGGTTGGGCGGAGTGGCCAATGCGGCCCTGAGTCCGGCGATACCGGATCCAAGGATGAGGACATCAGCAAAGACATGCCGGAGAAGTTTGGGGTGAAACCGCACCAGGTGGCGCGGGCTTTCATGCCGGGTCATGGCCGTCTCACCGGAGCTTGGGATCCGTGGGGAGCTTGCGTTTCCGCGTGAATTCGCGCCATGCGTCCTGATACTCGGCGGGGGGTGGAGGGCGATTGTCGGAACCGACCTCGGCGCCCTCCTGCGCTCCGCCTCGAGCCTTCCTCACGCCAACGGACTGCAAGCCGGCTCCTTGTTGGGGAGCCACTTGCTCCTGCTTGCTCATGTCTTTTTCCAAGGTGTTTTGCCGGTTGCGAAGGTATTCCTCGTACTTGCGAATTTCTTCGTCGGAAATTCCTTTTTGTTTCAGCTTGTCCTTGTTCTTCTTGATCTGGTCCTGAAGGTTTTCCAGTTGGGTCAACGCTGCCTTCGCGTTGGAAGGATCGATGGCGTCCGGCTTGTCTCGACTCCCGCTGATGGCTTCGCGGTTGTCTTCGGCGGTCGGATTCATCCCCGGAGCGGTTGGGCGATCATTTGCACCCTGTCCGGGCATGGGTTTATCGCCCTGTCCGGGCATGGGCTTGTCACCTTGACCGGGCATGGGTTTGTCGCCTT
>CAWUNZ010000235.1:0-5552 GCA_963923445.1 uncultured bacterium | reverse complement strand
CTGATCCTTGGACCATCTCATTGCGATAAACACAACGATTGAAAGGCCTTCCGTTGTGTCGCCATCCGGGTTAAATCCAACAGCCTACGAAAAACGGGATCATCGGAGAAAATCCCATGAAAATGCCTTCGGATTCCTCCAAGCCCGCAGATCCCGGCGGACACATCGAGTGGAACAGATTCATTCCAGGAGGTGATCACCGCTGGATCATGGGCCTACGAAGGGGAGATGTCGCCACATTTTTAGCGCCAACCCAGTCAGCGCATGCCGTTCGCGCGGAAAGAACCGGGTTTCTTTCAAGCGAACCCAACAAATATGCCGCCCTTACAACCGCCGCGGAACCCGCCCTCCTTGAATCCATCGACTTGGCAAATTCCCTTGGCGCCGAAATAAAACAGTCTGGATCTTTATTAGATCGAATGCTGGCGCTCGGCCGATCGTGGGAACCCGATTTTATCTTTCTAGTCCCTGACAAGGCTGGAGTGCCACGCATAGAAGGAGGCGTGGTTTGCTTTCCCAGCCATTGGTCGCTGACCGACAAATTGGGCGGCACCATCGATGACACACATGGTCCGGTTCCCGGACTCAACGCCGCCTTGGGTCGTCAGATTGCGACCTTCCTCAACAAACTTGTCGCCGGGGATGCATGGTGTCGTGAAAACGCGGGGTTCAGTCTGTCACCGGAACGAAATCAGCATCCGGACAAACCCAAGCAAACCATGGGCATGGCGACTTCTTGCAACGAAGTCTGGGTTCGTCTGGAACACCAGATGCTGCACAAACTCCCCCGAAGCGGGGCGGTCCTTTTCTTCATTCGGGTCGAGGTTGTTCCGCTTGTCCTGGCACTTGAATCGCCAACCATCACCGAAAACCTGACGCGCCTCCTCCGGACCATGTCACCTGAAGCGGCGGCCTACAAGGGGTTGGCACTGGCCCGTGATTCGATCATAGATACGATAATTTCTCGCGGTCAAACGAGATCCGCCCCGTAATTTGCCGCTCCTTAAGCCGGGTGCATCCATGAATAAGATTGCGCAAAATATTTTGGCTTTTGTCTTTTTCTCGGCCATCTTCACGCCCGCGATTGCCTTTTCGCAAAATCATTCAACCCCCATTGCCCGCACCGACGGCAAACCGGCGGACATGACAAAGCCGGTGCAGGTATTCCTCCTGCTTGGCCAATCCAACATGGTCGGCCTCGGAAAGGTCGCCGGCAGCGAGATTTCACTTGAGCATGCCGTCAAGGAAAAGAAAAAGTACCAGTATCTTGTGAACCCCATGGGCGGTTGGGTCGAGCGAAAGGATGTCCGCTACGCGCAATACATGTCAGGGAGAGGCCCTCTGCGAAACGAATGGATGACCGTCAAGGGTGGCAACCTCGGGCCCGAATACGGCATAGGCCATAGCCTTGGAAACGCGATCGAGGCCCCGGTATTGATCCTCAAGTGCTGCATCGGGAACCGGGCCTTGGGATGGGACTTGCTTCCGCCAGGCAGCGAGCGCCGGGAGTTCATCACCAAGGATGCCAAGGGCGTTGAGAAAAAATTCGTTTACGCGGGCTACAAGGACAAGCCGGAATTCTGGGAAATGGATCCCGCCAAGGGGTTGAAGACCGAACCCGCGCCATGGTTGGACAAGAATGGAAAACTGATTGACTGGTACGCTGGAAAGCAATGGGATTTCGATATTGGAGATGCGAAAAAAGCATTGGGTGATCTCGAGAAACATTACCCGGGTGCCAAGGGCGTTGAGGTGAAGGGGTTCTTCTTCTGGCAGGGTGAACGGGACGGCGGCAACGACGGCCACGCCGCGCATTATGAGAAAAACCTCGTGGCGTTCATCCAAGCCCTGCGCTCGGAATTCAAGGCCCCCGGCGCGAAATTCGTGCTCGCAACCATGGGAGAATCAATCAAGGGTGGCACCGGCCGCGGCGCGCGGGTGCTGGAGGCCCAACTCGCCGTTGATGGCAGTTCCGGAAAGTATCCGGACTTCATCGGGAATGTCGCCACCGTTTACACCCACCCCATGGCCCAGGGTGGCAGCGGGAACGGCCACTACGGCGGCAAGGCCGAGGTTTACATGGATGTGGGCGAAGCCATGGGACTGGCAATGATTGACTTGTTGAAGAAATCGAAATGATGATCCGTGGAAGCTTTTGAGTGCATCACCCACCACAAAAACCAGAAATTCAGGCGAGGTTTTGCACTGACTGAAAACCGAACCGCCCCTTGATGCACAGGTTGCCCCGCGTGATCTCCTGGTCGGCCGGTGAGGTGACTTTCACGATTCGGTTGTCCTGCACATGCAGGGTGAGTGTGCAACCCACTCCGCAATAACCACAAATGGTGTCGGTTTGGTTTTGCTTTGACTCGTCCCATTCCCCGGACTGACGCATTTCATGCTCGCTCTTGAACATGAGCGCCCCGGTTGGGCAGACTCCGATGCAGTTGCCGCAATAGACGCAGGCTGAATCCGTGAGCGGAACAGCGTTCTCGGTTGAAATGCGGGCGTCAAACCCCCTGCCGGCCACGGCGATGGCGAATGTGTTTTGGGCCTCATCGCCACAGGCCTGGACGCACTTGTAACAGAGGACGCACTTGGAATAGTCACGGACATAAAGGCTGTTGTCGATCTTCACAGGCTGAGCCACACGCTGGGCCATCCCCGGTTCCGGGTCATGATGATGCCCCGCGACGCGGTTATCGCGGTCGCCATTGGAATGCTCAGGGCCGGGAACACCATAGCGTTCGGGGCGGGCGCCATATTCCCGGCACCTTTTTTGAAGTTCGGGAGCCGTGGAAAGGTCTACCGAGCTTGCCAGAAACTCGAGCACCATTTTTCTGGATGCCCGAACGCGATCCGTGTCGGTCCGCACCACCATTCCCTGCTCCGCCTTGCGTGAACACGATGGCACGAGCGTTCGGGATCCCTCCAACTCGACCACACAGACCCGGCAAACATTCACCGGCGTCATGTTGGGGTGATAGCAGACGGTGGGCGTATCCAATCCCCGGGCAGCGCAGGCCTCCAACAAGGTGGACTCCGCGGAAACCTTGACAAGTTGGCCATCCACGGTCAATTCAATGGCCGGCTTTTCACCGCCCACGGGGGCCAACGGAATGCGCGTTGGCCTCGGAGGCGCGTGAAACCACATCTCGGGTTCCCGGAATGGCTCAGACATGGCTTCTCACCACCTTTTCACCGGAAAGAACTCCCGGGCCCCACAACCTGATTGCCGACTGAAGGGCGCTTGAAGCCGTATGCCCAAGACCACAGATGGAGGCATCGCGCATCACCTGGCTGATTTCGTTCAGCAGGTCGGTTTCCTGGCTTGGAGAACCTAGCGGTGACCCGGCACGCAACCGATGGACCAATTCCTCCTGCCGGGTTGTGCCCACCCGGCACGGCACGCACTGGCCGCACGATTCATCTCGGAAAAAGGCGGCAATGCGCGTGAGGATATCCCCCAGATCAACAGTTTCGTCGAACACCATGACAACACCGGATCCCAAGGTGGCGCCAATCGCCCGGGTTCCCTCGAAAGTCAGCGGCACATCCAACTGCTCGGGCCCGACAAATGCGCCAGCAGCGCCCCCCAGAAGAATCGCCTGAACCGATCGGCGTCCCGGGACACCACCCGCCTTTTCAATCAATTCCCGCAATGTTATCCCGAAAACAAACTCGTAAACTCCAGGATGAGTGACATTGCCGGAGACGCAAAACAGCTTTCGCCCCTTGGAACCGGGCGTTCCAAGGGCGCCGATGGCCGCGCCCCCCTCTCGGAGAACGAGAGGGATGTTCGCAAGAGTCTCGACATTGTTGATGACCGTGGGCTTGTTGAACAGGCCGTGCTGCACTGGAAACGGCGGCTTGTTCCGCGGTTCGCCTCGCTGCCCCTCGATGGAATTGAACAGCGCCGTCTCCTCGCCGCAAATATAGGCTCCGGCCCCCCGGCGGATTTCAATGTCGAACGACCGGCCGGAGCCGAGAATATTGCCACCCAGAAGGTTGCCCGCCCGGGCGGCATCGAGGGCGGCGGCCATGCGCCGGATGGCAAGTGGATACTCACCACGGATATACAGGAATCCCTTGGCCGCCCCGACTGCCAGGCCGGCAATCGTCATTCCCTCCACAAGGGCGAATGGATCGCCCTCCATCACCACTCGGTCCTTGAAGGTTCCTGGTTCAGATTCATCCGCGTTGCAGACGACATATTTTTCAGCGTCAACCGCCTTGGCGACGGCGTCCCACTTGCGGCCGGTTGGAAAAGCCGCCCCACCCCTGCCGACAATCCCCGACGCTGTCACTTCCGCCACGGTGGCCTCGGGCCCGATCTTCACGGAGCGGCGTAATCCGGCATAGCCGCCCGAGGATGTGTACTGCTCCAAGCTGCCGGGGTCGCAACGTCCCACCCGGGCCAATAGGGCCAAATCCGACCCGGGTAGCCCCTGCTGGGGCACGGCGCTCAACAGCCAGTCGTTTCCAGCATCTGGAAACGCGTCGGGAACAAGCGCCGCCTCCACTGCCGCCGCGCTGGCATGCCCAACCGCGCTGCCCTGCGGATGATCGCCCGAGCGCAGCACAAGTGCCGCTGGCGCCTTTTCGCAAAGTCCCAGGCAAGGGCTTGAATGCACTTCAACGGTTTTTGATCCTTTGTGGCGAGCCTGCAATTCAGTCAGCAACCCAAGGCCGCCCCGCTGCCGGCACGCGATGTCATCGCAGACATGCGCGTGGACTGGCGCCCCACTTTTCAGGTTAAAAAGATGGTAAAATGTGGCGACTCCATGAACCTCGGCCGGGGGGACGGTCAGCCTTTGGGAAATGTAGGCCATCGCGCCCGGAGGCAGCCATCCGAAGCGGTCCTGAACGGCGTGGAGGGCGGGTAGAAGCAGGTGACGGAGTTCCCGGGCATCGGCCCCGCCCAACAGGGCGATGCGCCCCTCTCGGGCAAGGTCGCGGAGGCCACCGGCCCAAGCGGAAACCGATTTCCCCAAGGCGCCATCCACGGCCAGGCGCTCTGCCAGCGTCGGTTCAGGGCCGCGAACGACAATATCCATCGGATCTTCCCCGTCAGGATCGCGCGCCAGCGCCGATCTTTTCCACCCGGATGGAACAGGCCTTGAACTCGGCGGTGCCGGATCGCGGATCGGTGGCGTCGATGGTCAGGATGTTGGTGTTCACGGAATCCTGAAAATGGAAGGTCATGAACGCCAGACCGGGCCTCAGCGACCGGGTGAGTCGCACGGGCGCCCGTATCTCGCCCCGCGGCGAAACCACGCGCACCATCTCGCCATCACACACCCCCAGGCCAGCCGCATCTTCCGGGCTCAGGTCGATCGTTTCTCCCCGCCTTAACGGCGACGCGAAGCCGCCTGTTTGCACGCCGGTGTTGTAATCATCCAGCCTGCGGCCCGTGGTGAGGCGGATGGGATACTCGGGGGTCAGGGACTCCACGGGTGGCGAGTGCCGCACCACCTGAAAGGCGACCCGCGGTCCGTTGAGCGGTGTCTCCCACAGGCGGCTGTGAAGGTACATCTCGCCGGGGTGGGCCT
>CAWUNZ010000234.1:0-5563 GCA_963923445.1 uncultured bacterium | reverse complement strand
TGGGCGTTTTCTCCGCCCTGGGTCTCATCCTGCTGATTCTTGGCATGGTGAGCATGCAGACCGCCGACAGCCCGGAAAACAAGAAGGCCGCGCTGGCCAAGATCAACAAGGATGTGGACGGCCGGTTCATGGCCGCCGAACCCTCCGATTCCGACAAGCCCACCAAGGATCGCGCCAAGCTGGCCTACGCCGAGTTCAAGCCGATACCGGCATCGGGGTATCAGACAGACCCGTTTTTCACCGACGAGGCGGTGGCCTCACCCAAGCGTCAGCAGCCCAAGATTCTTCAAGTCTCTCCGGATGCCAAGTCGGCTGTCGCCCTTCTGGCGCTGAAGACCCTGGTGGTGGATGGTGACGACAAGCGCGGCACGAGGATCCTTGTGCTCAAGGATTACAAGGGAGCCGGAATGGGCGCCAAGGGCCCCATGGGCGGCTTTCCCGGCGCCCCCGGAGGCGACAGCGCCACCGGCATGGCCCCGGGCATGACCCTTCCTGGCGGGGTCGCGGGCAAGGCGCCGGCCGGACCCGTCGGCAACGCAGATCTTCTCAAGAACATCGCCAAGCGCGCCGCGGGTGGAGCCAAACGCAACACGGGCAAGTTGGGCAAGGCCAAGGACGACCCGCGACCGATTTACAACGCCGAGATGGTCACCGAGCAGGAGTTCGAGGCCAAGGGATACCAACCCGCCATCGATGTGAAGGCCGTGCGCATCGCCGAGATCGCCGCCACATTCCCCCTGAAGGATCAAATGGAGGAGTACCGAACCAGGCTCCGCCTGCCCGAAGGGCAATATGAGATGCCTTACTTCTCCGGCGTTGAGGTCGAACGACGCGAAAAACTCCCGGATGGCAAGTGGAGCGAGTACAAGGGCGTTGATGTCCGAAAGGACTACGACATGTATCGCAACCTGTCGTTCAACCAGTTCGAGACCGATGACGACCGATGGCTGGACTTGGTCCAGATTCAGATGAGCATGACCGGCAAGCCGGTATCACCGGTTTACTGGAAACGGCCCAAGGCCGTCTTTGAAGGCATGTATCCGAACCTGGAGGAGGGCTTGGCCAAGGTTCAGGACCGGCTCAAGCAGGCGGAAACCAGTAAAACCCTTCAGGAACAGCGCAAAAAGCGAAAATCACTGCTCGACCGCAACGAGGAGGAGGACCAACCCGGCGCTGCCTTGGGAATGGCTCCGGGAACCATGCCCGGCGGTTCGCCCGGCATGCCGGGTGGTGGGTCCCCCGCCATGGGTGGACCCGGCGTGGGTGGCTTTCCCGGAATGCCCGGGGGCGGGTTAAAGCCCGGCTTCGGCGGCATGCCCGGCGCCGGCCCGGGAATGGCACCCGGAACCTCGGCCATGGCGGACCTGCCGCCGCCGGACGACTGCATCGTTCGCGTGATGGACTTCACCCTGGAAAGCGGCAAGACCTACCAGTACCGCATGCGCGTGAAACTTCGGAACCCGAACTACATGCGCAGCGATGTGGCCCAGGAAAGCTACGCCAAGGAGGAGGAACTTCGTCCCGATCCCGAGTCGTGGCGCGAACTCCCGCCTGTGACCTCGCCACTGGAACAGTTCATGTATGCCGCCCTCCCGGTCGTCAATGAGGGCCTCGTGCCCGAGTCCGACCGGAACAAGGCCTTCATGGAAATCCACCACTGGGTGGAAAAAACGACCGTGGGCGGCGGCGATGTCGATGTCGGGGAGTGGGTTGTCGTTCCCCGACACAAGGTTTCACGGGGCGACTTCATCGGCCGCGACACCCTGGTTCAAGGTGTTCCCACCTGGAACAGGTCGATCCACGGTTCCGATTTCCTCCACGATCAATCCACCCAAGCCAGCGGCAAGGCCACCGGCGAACCCGCCGTCATGGTCAACCTTGTCGCCCGCCGCGGCACCGCGCCCGTGCAATTCATGCTGGCCGACTTCGAGGGGCCTTACTTCCTTCATGAGCGCGTCGAGCGCAAGGATGGCCGTACCAGCACCACCCGGATCGAGGATCCCAAGCGCCCGTCCCTCAACTCCAAGCAGGATCCCGACACCTGGGCCGAATCGATGATTCTCACCACCGATGGTCGCCTTCTCGGCCGCAACAGCGCCACCACGGAAATCGACCCCGAACGCAAGGAACGCCTCAAGGCATACGACGCGCGGGTGTCGCAGGTGAAGAAGGAAATTGATGATTCCCGCAAGGGCGGCGCCCCCGGCACTCCGGGCGGCACCAATCCCTTCGGCGCGCCTCCCGGTTCGAACTAGCGCCCGCCAAAACGGTTTTTCGTTGAACCGGCCCGCCTCCATGGCGGGCCTCCCTTTTGGACCAAACCCATGAACCTTCTGCCGTTTCTTTTGTTTTCATTCGCGTCCGACACAAACGATTGGATCAGGGCCAAGCCACTGAAACCCGGCGACATCATCGCGATCGCCGCGCCCGCGGGCGTGGCGGAGGAGGCACCAGTTCGAGCGTTCACCGCACTCATGGAAAAACAGGGATACAAGGTCCGAATTCCCGAGGGCATGCTCGGTCGCCGCGACCGGCATCTGGGGGGAACCGATTCCCAGCGCGCCGACGAGATGAACGCGCTGATCCGGGATCCGGCCGTCCGGGCCATTTTCCCGGCCCGGGGCGGCTACGGGCTGACCCGAATCATCGACAGGATCGACTACAAGGCCCTGAAAGCGGATCCGAAAATCATCACCGGCTATTCCGATCTCACGGCGCTTCATTTGGCCGTGGCGCGCAAGGCCCGCGTGGTCACTTTCCATTCCCCCCTGCCGATGCACAGCCTGCACAAGGGCGAGACGGAACCCCACGCCTTCGCGTACCGGTCGTTCAAGTCGATGATTCTGGCTCCTCTTGAAAGCCACGGCGCGCAAGTCGTGAGTGTGCCCGAGGAAGGTCCAAGACCATCGAAACTGGTGGGCGGTAAGGCCCGCGGGCGACTGCTGGGAGGCAACCTCAGCCTGGTGGCGGCCACCATCGGCACCCCCTACGCGATCGAACCGGAAGGGGCCATCCTGCTTCTGGAGGATGTCAACGAGGCCCCTTACAGAGTGGATAGAATGCTGTCGCAACTGCGCCTGGCGGGGGTGCTGGACAAGGTTTCCGGAGTGGTGCTGGGAAGCTTCACCACCAAGGAACCGGACGAACCCGCGAAGATCGACGCCATCCTGCGCGAATATTTTGGCAGCCTCAAGGTCCCGGTCATCACCGGGTTTCCTTCGGGGCACGCCCCCGCCAACGCCACCCTTCCCCATGGCGGCCTGGTGGAGATCGACGCAAACGCCGGCACCCTCACCCTGCTTGAGTCGCCTTTGGCCCGCTGAATGCGTTTTTTTCCGCGAAGGTTGGGTCGCACCGACGGGGCAACCCTTGCCGATTATGGAATCCGACCATTCCACGGGGCCTGTTCGGGCCGGGAAATGACCACCGGTTCAGCGATGCCGCGTCCGATTCCAAAGACAATTCCGTTTCAGGGCCACCCTTTGCCTTGGGGAAAGGATTCCCATGCCCCGGTTCCGCTCATTGACCTCGTCGTTGGTTATTTGGGCCTTGGTGGCGACAGGAACGAACACGGGCGCGCGCCTGATGGCCCAACCCCCCGCGGAAACCCCGCGTTCGTCCGCAAACGGGCCGGGGGGCTTTGAAGCAGGCGACCCGGTGCTCAACGACGAGGTGATGTCGGGGATCATCCCCAAGGGTCAGGGCTGGTATCTGTTTCCCCAAGGGGAGCGGCTTCACTTCCGCGGTTGGCTCGACGGCGGCCTGATGGGCAACACCGGCAACCCGGGAAGCAAATTCAACGGGCCCTACAACGCCGTCGACCGCGCCAACGAGGCGATGTTCAACCAGGCCTACCTTATCGGCGAATTCCTCCTGCCCACCGATGGAAGTTTCGGCGTCGGCGGCCGGGTCGACCTGCTTTACGGTGAGGATTATGTGCTGGCCATGTCGCAGGGGTGGGAAATTTCAACGACCAGCACGGGAAGCTGGAACAGCGGCCAGTACTACGGGCTGGCCATCCCGCAACTGTATGGCGAAATCGGCACCGGCGAATTCTCGGTGAAGCTCGGACATTTTTACACCATCGTCGGCTACGAGGGTGTGCCTTCCACGGGCAATTTCTTCTATTCCAAGGCCTACAGCTACCAGTTCGCCGGGCCGTTCACCGAGTGGGGCGGCCTGGCCTCGTGGAAGCCGGGCAAAAACATCCAGGTCGATGCCGGGCTGGTCAACGGCTGGAACACGATCGTCGGCACGACCAACGCCGTGAACTTCCTCGGCAAGGTTCGCGCGCAAAACGACAACAATTCGCTCGCCGCGTCGTTCGCCATCATCACCGGTGACCAGGACTCGAATGTGGCGGACTTGCCGACAGTGGCCAACACCAACTCCAACCGCACCCGCTACAGCCTCATCCTGGAAGCCCGCCCCACCAACCGGGTGGAATATGTCTTTCATCAATGGCTTGGAACGCAGTCCGATGGCGCGCCCTTGGGCGGCACCGCCCTGTGGACGGGCATCGACCAGTACCTGTACTACTCCGTTTCAAAGGAGTGGAAAGCGGGCGCCCGCTTCGAATGGTTCCAGGACACCGACGGCACCCGGGTGGGCCTTAACCGTCCCTCCAACCCGAACAAGCCACCCTTGCCGGGCAACTATTTCTCGCTGACGGTGGGGCCGAATTATCTGCCCACCGAAAACCTGCTCATCCGCCCCGAACTCAGGTGGGACTTCTACAGCGGCGACGCCCTGCCTTACAACGACGGTACCAAAACCCAGCAACTGATGCTGGGCTTCGACATGATCCTCAAGTTCTGATGCCGGTGGGTTTAGTCAGGCGGCAAGCGCGCGTCAGCGCGCCGCGACCGAAACGCCCACCAATCCGGAATAGGCGAAGAACGAATCAATTTGAGAGTAGTTCGCCCCGCTGAACGCCTTCACCACAGGGCGAGTATTACCCTGCATGGTTCCCGTCACCACATCCGCCTTCAGGTCGCCGTTCAGGTCCGCCGCGGATACCGATACCCCACCGGCATACTTGGTGCCGTACGGGTTCAACGACTTCAACAGGGCGTTGTTGGCGCCGCTGTAAATCTTCACCGTGCCCACCATCCCGGCGGCGGTTCCCACAACGATGTCAGCATGCCCGTCACCGTTGACATCGCCGGATCCAAGGGTCACCCCACCCGTGTAACCCGCCGCGAACGGCTGGATCGTTGACAAAAGCGCCCCGTTGGTACCCTTGAATATCTTCACCGTCGACCGCATGTTGAGTCCCGAACCGGCGATGATGTCCGCCTTGCCATCGCCGTCAACATCTCCGGCAGAAACCTTCACCCCGCCCCGGTACAACTGCCCGAAAGCGAAAAAGAACCGCAGCAGCGTTCCCGTCGTCCCGTTGAACACCTTCACCCGGGAGTATTCCCCTGCCCCCGCTCCGGTGATCACCTCCGCCCGGCCATCACCATCCACATCACCAGCGGCAACCGACACGCCACCGGTGAAATTCGGCACATAGGGTATGAAACTCTTCACCAACGCCAGCGCGTGACCATCGAACACC
>CAWUNZ010000233.1:0-5602 GCA_963923445.1 uncultured bacterium | reverse complement strand
CGCCACTCGATGTGCTCCACGCCTTGGGTATCGCGGTACACCATGTCACTGTCGCTCATGCGCTGAACACGCATCGAAAACACCTGACCGACATCCTTCTTATCGGTGCTGCCGGTGTATCTCAGGGTGACAACGCCATCGGCGAGGTTCCAAGTCCCGCTCCTTCTTTCCTCGATATGGAAAATCTTCTGGAACCCGTTCTTGTAGGTCACCAGGCCGCTGAAGGTGCCATCGGGATTGAAAGTGTTGTACGAGATCCGGTGCTCGTCCTGATGGCCCCAGGTGCCGATGAGCTTTTCCTTGCTCACCGCTGGTGCCGCCGGGGTGACGGTACCAGGAGCCAAGGGCACCGGAGGCGGTGGCTGACGAGCGGGCAATGGCGCCACCAGCACGGCTGGCTGCACCAGAACCGGTGGCGCGGGCGGTTCGGTGGTGGGCACGCGGTGCATCACGATCAGCAGCTTTCGGCTGCCGACAGGCGCTGAGAACTTGTCGGGGCGGGAGGAGACATCAGGGCTGCCAAAGCAGAAGGTGAGCATGTCCCCCTGGAGGCTGAAGATCCCCTTGCTGTTCACATTCTCAGCGCCGGCCAGATCGATGGTCGCGGGCGTCTTGGTGGCATCGATCACGCAGGCCATCTGCTGAATGTCCTTGCGCACGGGGTGCTTGCAACGCACGGTGTTGCCGTTGACAGTGATCCGCCCATCCTCGGTGAATTTCTCAAAGACAACCCGGGCCGGTAAAACCTCGCCGTTGTCAACGATCGAAATGATTTCCCAGGAACCCTCCAGCGGACCGGGCTTTGCGGCCCCTTCCTGGCCGCAGGCGGCCCACATGATTGTCACCAGCGCGCACGCGAACATCATTCCGGCCTCCTTGACAGAAATTCTTGGCAACATCGTCAGAATTTGGTTGTTCCGGTGTCAAGGCGGTGTCGTCCGCTTGGAATTCATGGAACCGTCCTGCGCCATGGCATGGATTGGGTTAAATTAAGAAATTGCTGGTTTTGCACGGTTTGGAGACTTCACCACTATGGCCCCGCCCAAGGACGCCGGCATTCGCTGGACCACCATCCTTTCCTGGCTTCTGGGTGCGCCCACGGGCTTGGCCGTTTTGGCTTGGCTGTTCATGCATGGCCATCCCGCCGGTGGGCCAGAAGCCGAAACCAAGGCCGAGGAAGACAAGCACAAGGACACGGTCGAATTTCCCAAGAGCCGTTGGGAAACAAGCGGCATCGCCTTGGAGGAAACCAAGGTCGCCCCGTTCATCGAACGCCACTGGCGACCAGGCCGTCTGGCCGTGGATGAATCGCGGGTGGCGCATCTTTCGCCCGTGGTCGACGGCATCATCCGCGAGGTTCGGGCGCGCTTGGGCCAGAAAGTCTCCTCCGGCGAGGTGCTGGCCATTCTCGATTGCCGCGAGGTGGGCCAGGCCAAGCTTGAACTTGTGAAGGTTCGCCTGGCACTCGAATTCGCCCAAGGCCAGTACGACCGCACCCGCCAAAGCACCGAGAACGCCCTGCTGATGGTGGACATGATGCTGGCCGGCAAAACGATCCCGGAGATCGAGCAGCAGTTCCGCGACCGTCCCATCGGTGACATGCGCCAGCAACTGATGGGCGCCTACAGCAAGCGCCTGCAGGCCAAGGCGCAGTACGAGTCCGTCACCCGGCCGGAATCGATTGGCGCCGTTTCCGAAGCCACCATCATCCGCTCCCGGGCGGAATACGAAACCGCCGAATCGGCGTACCGGGCCTTGTGCGAGGAGACCCGCAACCAGGGGAACCTCCAGATCCGCGCCGTGGAACAAAAACTGCGCGAGGCCCAGACAGGCCAGGCGCTCGCCCGGGCCCAGTTGCTGATGTACGGCTACCAACCGGAGGAGGTCGACAGGATGGACCCCATCCGCGAGGGCGCCGCGGTATCGTTGCACGCCGTGCGCGCCCCCTTGGGCGGAAGCATCGTCGAGCAGCACGCCGTCACCGCCGAGCGAGTAGGCCCCATGATTCAACTATTCCAGATTGCCGATTACTCAAAATTATGGCTCAACGCGGATGTGTTCGAAACCGACCTGGGCCTGGTGAACAATCTCGCCGGCCGCCGAGTCCGTTACCGGGTTCCCGGCCAGCAGGGCATCGGCGGCGAGGCATCCGTTTTCTCCGTGTCAGGTTCGGTCGACCCTACCACCCGCACCGTCACCGTCCGGGGCAATGTCGACAATGCCAACGGAACACTCAAGGCCGGGTCGTTCATCGAGGTGGAACTGACCCGCCAGGTGCCCGATGCCATATCCATCCCCTTGGAGGCCGTGCAGCGCGAGGGAACCGAGCCATTTGTTTTCCTGCACGAGGAAGGCGACCGGTTTCGCCGCGTGCCGGTCCGACTGGGCGCCGAATCGGAAGGGCGCGTGGTTGTCACCGAGGGCCTCAAGCCCGGCCAGCAACTGGTCGCCAAGGGCGGTTTCATCCTCAAGTCCGAACTCATGAAGGAACTGATCGCCGGGGAATGATCCCCCGCGACACACCCCCACGGGACCACCACGCATGGGCGCACGGCTGATCAATTGGGCGCTGGACAACCGCTTCCTGGTGCTCATGCTCCTGGTGCTGCTGATCGTCTTCGGAGGAGTGGCGCTGGTGCGCCTCCCCATCGACGCGGTGCCCGATGTCACGAATGTCCAGGTGCAGATCATGACCACGGCGCCCGCCTTGGCCGCCGAGGAAACCGAACAATTCATTACCTTCCCGGTAGAAAACTCCCTCAGCGGCATCCCCAAGGTGGAGGAGATCCGCTCCGTCTCCCAGTTCGGCCTCTCGGTGGTGACGGTTGTGTTTGAGGAAGGGACCGACATCTTCTGGGCCCGGCAACAGATCGGTGAGCGCCTGCTCGACGCCCGCGAGAAGATCCCCCCCGAAATCCCCTCGCCCCGCATGGGTCCCATCGCCACAGGCCTGGGCGAGATCTACCAGTTCGAGGTGAGGTCGAAACCGGGATTCAAGCATTCGCTCATGGAACTGCGCGAGGAACTCGACTGGAACATCGCCTTCCAGTTGCGCAGCGTGCCCGGCGTGATCGAGGTGAACACCAACGGTGGCGCCCTGCGCGCCTACGAGGTGCAGATCGACCCCGACCGCATGCTCGATCTCCGCGTCTCCATCAACCAGGTGATGAACGCCCTGCGCGACAACAACGGCAACGCCGGCGGCGGTTACCTCATCCTTCATTCGCAGGAGCAGCGCATTGTCCGGGGCGAGGGTCTCGTGCGCTCCCTTGAGGACCTCGAAAGGATTGTCATCGAGACCCGAGGCGACGGCACTCCCATCTACCTCAAGCAAATCGCCGATGTCCGTTTCGCGCCCGTCATCCGGCAGGGCGCCGTCACCCGCGATGGCCGGGGCGAGGGCGTGGTGGGCGTGGTGATGCTGCTGGCGGGAGAGAACTCCCGCGCCGTCGTGGAGCGCGTGAAAACCAAAATCGCCGAGGTGGAAAAGACCCTGCCCCCCGGCATGATGATCGACACCTTCTACGACCGCACCGAGTTGGTGAAGAAAACCATCGACACCCTCACTCGCAACCTCCTCGAGGGCGGGGCGCTGGTCATCATCGTGCTGCTCATCATGCTCGGCAGTTTTCGCGCCGGCCTCATCGTGGCCCTGGCCGTGCCGTTGTCGATGCTCGGCGCCTTCGTCGGCATGGTGTACGCCAACATCTCGGGAAACCTGATGAGCCTGGGAGCCATCGACTTCGGCCTCATTGTCGATGGTTCCGTGGTGCTCATCGAGAATGTCGTCCGCCGCGTCGCCGAACACCGCCACCACCACAAGGTGGACCAGGCCCCGGTCTCGCTGGTCCGCGAGGCGTGCGTGGAGATGGCGCGCCCGGTGGTCTTCGGCGTCGGCATCATCCTGCTGGTCTACCTGCCCATCCTGTCGCTGCGCGGCCTGGAGGGGAAAATGTTCCGCCCCATGGCCATGACCGTCATCCTGGCGCTCATCACCTCACTGCTTTTGGCCCTTTTGCTGATGCCCACGCTCGCCTCCATCTACCTGAGATCGGTGAGCGAGAACGAACCGTTCCTGGTCCGGTGGGCCAAACTCATCTACGAACCGCTGCTGGGTTGGGTGGTCCGCCGGCCTGCCACGGTGATGGGCATCACGGTCTTCTCCTTTGTGGCCAGCATCGCGTTGGCCATGGGGCTGGGCGCCGAGTTCATCCCCAAGCTCGACGAGGGTTCCATCGCCGTTCAGGCCGCCCGCCTGCCGAGCGTGTCGCTCGAGACCACCGTGGAAATGACAACGAGGATGGAAAAAGTACTGTTGACTATGCCCGAGGTGAGGTCGGTCATCTGCAAGAGCGGCCGGCCCGAGATCGCCAACGACCCGATGACGATCAACCTCTCCGACCTCATGATCACGCTGAAGGATCCCTCCACCTGGAGGTTCGAGACCAAGCAGGAACTGGTGGAGGAGATGGAACGCCTTCTGGGCGAGCAGGTTCCCGGCAACATCTACAGCTTTTCCCAGCCCATTGAGCTGCGCGTGGCGGAACTCGTCGCCGGTGTGCGCTCCGATGTCGGCATCAGCCTTTACGGAGACGACCTCGTCCGATTGCGCGAACTGGCGGAGGAGATTGTCGGAGCCATCAACAAGGTCCCCGGTGCCGCCGATGTCCAGGCCGAGCAGACCGGCGGCCTGCCTTACCTCCGCCTCATTGTCGACCGCGCCAAGGTGGCCCGGCACGGTATCAACGCGCGCGATGTGCTCGCCGCCATCAGCGCCGTCGGCGGCCAGGAAATAGGCCAGGTGTTCGAGGGGCAGCGCCGCATCCCGGTGCAGATGCGCATCGGCCCCAAGTGGCGCGACGAACTCGAGAAAATCCGCCGCATCAAGATCGCCGACCCCAAGGGCCGGCAGATTCCGCTCGAGGAACTCACCGAGATCAAGCTGGAGGATGGCCCGGCCCAGATCAGCCGCGAGGCCATCCGCCGGCGCACCATCATCCAGTGCAATGTCCGTGGCCGCGACCTCGCCGGGTTCGTCGCCGACGCCCAGAAAATGGTGGAGAAATCGGTCAAGCTCCCCCCCGGCTACTCGATGACCTGGGGTGGCCAGTTCAAGAACCTTCAGGAAGCCTCGGGCCGGCTGATGATCGCCGTCCCCCTCGCCCTGCTCATGATCGTGGCGTTGTTGTACATGGTGTTCGACTCGGGTCGCCTGGCCTTGTTGATCTTCCTGAATGTTCCGTTAGCTGCCACGGGAGGCATCATCGCCTTGTGGCTACGCGGCCTGCCATTCTCCATTTCCGCCGGCGTCGGGTTCATCGCCCTGTTCGGCGTCGCGGTGCTCAACGGCGTGGTGCTGGTCAGCTACATTGTCCGTCTCCGCCAAGAGGGCAAGGAAGCCCATGACGCCGCCCACGAGGGCGCCCTGATTCGGCTCAGGCCGGTGCTGATGACCGCCATGGTGGCCACCTTGGGCTTTATTCCCATGGCATTCAGCCATGGGGCAGGCGCCGAGGTGCAAAAACCGCTTGCCACCGTGGTGATCGGGGGTTTGGTCACCTCCAGCCTGCTCACACTGCTTGTCTTGCCGGCGATTTACCCC
>CAWUNZ010000232.1:0-5608 GCA_963923445.1 uncultured bacterium | reverse complement strand
TGCCATCGCGGCGCGTGCGGGGCGCGAGCAGTTCCACCAAGGCTTGCTCGGCCTCTCCTCCATCGGCGACCATCCACGCCTGAACCGCGCCGGGGTGGGTCTCGGAGGGCGCCAAGGCCGACTCCACCGCCTGGCAAAGCTGGGCGGCACCGGCTTCGGGCCCACCCTCGAACGCCATCGATCTCAGGATGGCAATGGGCAGGTGCCCGGCCTGCGCCGCCGTTTGCAGCCGGCTCACCGCCAGTGCCACGGCGCGGGGCGGGCCGTTGGCCTCATCCGCCTCGACGGCGCCCGCAATCGCCAGTTCCACCTCGCCGCGTTCCAGCGCGTCGACCGCGGCCTGCAGCGCCGCGATACCGGACAATGCGCCTGCGGAAATGGTGATCGACGGCCCTGTCAGTCGGAATTCCCGCGAGATCCTGCTGGGGGCCAGGCTCACCAGGGCGCCCAGTGTCCGTTCGGCATCCAAGGGCGGGTGCACATGATCGCGAAGGTCCGGGCCCACCAGGTGCCGGAGATGGAACCTGCTGGCGCGGGGATCGAGTCCGGCGCCAAGGAAAACGCCGGTGCGTCCGGGCAGGGACCCGGCCCCCTCCAGCCTGGCCAGCAGCCTCGAGGCCGCCTGCCAGGCGACCGCCTGCTGGGGCAGCATCCCCTCCAACTCGGTGGGCGGGATGGCCAGGTGGAACGCCTCGGGCGCCGTGGCGCCCGCTGTGGCGGTTTCCCGCCCAAGCACCGCGAGTGTGGGGGGAGCGACCTTGTCCACGGCCACGGCGATCCGTCCGCCCAGATGTTCCTCCACCAGCACATGGGCGTTGACCCCGCCGAAACCGAAGCCGCTGAGGGCGGCGCGTCTGGGTGTATCGGGTGCCCGGCGCCGCCATTCGTCGGCCCGGGTGGGCAGGCGGAAGGGACTGCCTTCCAGGTCGATGCCGGTGGCGGGAGACTCGAACCCGGTCGCCGGGGGAAGCACGCCCTCGCCGAGCGCCCGGAGCACCTTGGCCAGCGCCGGGGTTCCCGCGGCGGTGAGCATGTGGCCCACATTGGCCTTCACCGAACCCAGCGCGCAGGCGCCGGCGGGCGCGTCGCCCCACACCTCGCGCAGGCTGCCGAACTCCACCTTGTCACCCAGGGGCGTACCCGGAGCGTGACACTCGACATAGTCGATCATTGCCGGCGTCCAGCCGGCGGCGGCATGGGCGCGGCGCATGGCGTCGGCTTGTCCGCTTGTGGACGGGGTGAGCAGGTGCCCGGCGGGATCGTTCGAGAGGCCGGCGGCAACGATCACGCCCAAAATCCTCTCCCCCATGGCCACGGCGTCGGAAAGGCGCCTGAGGGCGAACACTCCCGCGCCCTCCCCCACCACGAGGCCGTCGGCCCGCCTGTCGAACGGGGAACAGAATCCTGAGGGCGATAGGGCCCGCAGGCGCGAGAAACCCGTCTGCGTGTACAGCGGGTCGGGGCAGGAAACTCCGCCGGCCAGCACCAGGTCGGCCCGACCGCGCCTGAGTTCGCCCATGGCCATGGCCAGGGCGTAATAGGTGGAGGCGCAGGCGGCATCGAGCGTGAGGCACGCCCCCTTGGCACCGAGTTCCTTGGCCAGGGCGCGGGCGGGAGCGAATGCCGGATTCACCAAGTCGTCAATAGGTTCGGCGGCGGTTTGAATAACGGCCCCAAGGGCCCGCAGGGGCGCGCCGGCCTCGCGGCGTTCCCGGGCCATCGATTCCCGCGTGGGCAGCGCGATATGCCCGAGGATGACGCCCAGTCGCGACGGATCGGGCAAGCCCAGCCTGCCCACGGCGGCGATTCCGGCCCGCACCGCCAAGGCGCAACCCGGATCACCCGGCCCGGGCGGAAGTTCACCCAGCAGGCAGGCGCGCGTGGAAAGCACGCTGTCGGGGCGCGTTCCGGAGGGATCGTGAAGGGTGGTGGGGTCGGCGCCCCACCGCGAGGCCGACACGGGAGCACTCGCTGATTCCCGGGCCAGCACCATGCGCCACAGGCCGTCGACATCGACCCCGGGAGGAAACCATCCTCCCATGCCGACAATCGCGACCGGTTCCTGCCGTGCCTGGGCCATGGTCGTTTCTCAGGGCGCCCCGGCGGCGCGCAGGCTGGTTTGACGGAACGCCCGCGCCAACGACTGGTCGATGGTGCACTCCATTCCAGTCACGCGCGCCACCACCCGGCCGGCGGCATCCAGGAATTCGGCGTCGGCGACAAGGGAATGCTCGCTGGCGCGCACCACGCGCATGACCAGAAGGCAGCCCTCGGCCGGGAAACGCGAGAACAACTCAAGGCGGGCCACACGCGATGGCAGGCATCCGGCGAATCCCCTTTCCTGGGCGCACAGGATCGCCGCCTGGAACAGGCCGTCGAGGGCCCAGGGATCGATGATCCAGCGACCGCGCAGGGGGGAGTCCATCATTCGGGCCGGGGCGGGCGCCGCCGCGAGCCTGGCCACCACGCCGCCGGTGCCGGCCACTTCGAGCGTCTCAATCATCCGCCATTCCGCGCCGTGGAACAGGCGGGAAGGATAAAGGTCGTGAGCGGGCAGGCCTTCGCCCGTGGGCCGTTCCAGGCGGCTCGTGTTGTCGGGGGAGGGCCAGCCCATCCGAACCGCGGCCCGGTATCGGTCCATCCCGGCGCGGTCGCGTGGCGAACGGAGCGCCGTGTCCACCCGATCATCCTCCCGGCCCCGGGTGACCGATTCGACCTCAAATTGCTCGCCATCCCCGACGATCACGCCCTTGAGGACCTGGATATCGGCTAGTTCGGAGATCTCCTGTCCCGGGCGGGCCAGGAGCGCCGTGTGAGCCATCCATTCCACCGCCATGGCGAACGGCAGCACCGCGCGACCGTCGAGCACATGGCCCTCGAGAAAACGGTGAGACGATGTCGCCAAGGTCCTCGACCACTCGGGCCTTTCACGCGCCGTCGCGGGAGCTTTTTCCTCAGGCAGCTTTGATCCGGCGGCCACCGCCAGCACCTCGGCCGGACCCTTGGATTGCAATTCAGCGGCCAGGAACTCGCCTCCGGCCTCAGGCTCGATCAGGCCCACCCCCTCGGCGTCGAACAATTTGGCCAAGGCGCCGTCCACCATTCCGCCCCGCCATGGGCCCCAATCCACGGTCACCACCTTGCAGGCCGGGTACCGATGGGCCAGCGCCCTGCCGCGGCAGGCAAGAGCCGCGTTGGCCATGGCGTAATCGACTTGCCCGACCCGGCCAAGCCGACCGGTGATCGATCCGAACAGCACCATCGCCGACAAGTCCGCGGGCGGAATGATTCGGAGGAGGTTATCCAGGCCTTTCACCTTGGTGTTCCAGACACGCGCCACATCGGCCGGGGTTTTCGCCTCGATGCGGGCGTCGGCCAGGATTCCAGCCCCGTGAACCAGGGCCCGAATTTTTTTGCCCGCCGCGAGTTTCGGCGACAAGGCGGCTTGGAGCGCCGACTCGTCGGTGACATCCGCGGTCACATACTCCACGGTAGATCCGGCCTGGCGGAGGCGGGCCATGGCGAACTCGACCTCGCGGCTGGCCAGCACCCTGGCGGCCTGCGAGCGGGCGGAAGGCAGCAGCAGGCCCATGGCCAGAAACGCCCTGACCAGGGAAGGTTCATCGGTATATTCGGCAAGGTTGTGGGTCGCGGCATCGATGGCCGTCCGCCCCACAATGACGAAGTGAAGCGGCATGACCCGGGCCATTGCCAGCGCCACCTCGGTGGTCACGCCGCGACCACCCCCGCTCACCACGACGGTGTCGCCACGGTTGAGCGGCCAACGGCCGGGCGCCGGACGCGCAACCTGCCGCAACACGGCGGCGACATGACCGGAAACACCCAGACCCACCTCGGCGGGCGTGGCGAGGCGGCAAAGGGCGTTCGCGATGGTGGTGGCGGTGACGCCCGGCCCGCGATCGATCATGCGCGCCACCGTTCCCGGCCATTCGCGCGCGGCGGTTTTCAGGGCGCCGGCGAGCAGTCCGTTATCGGCATGGTCGCCGCCCAGGCCACCCCAGCAGCCATCGATGCGAACCACCGCGGCCAACAGCGCCGTGCCCTTGCGGGCCGATTCCGAAAGCCCTTCCCGGGCCGCCTGCAACCAGCGCGTGGTTTCCCATGCCAGGTCGGCGCCCGGAGGCATGGAGGGGGCAAGCACGAGGCCGTCGAGCGGGCCTTGGATTTCCGAGGGGTCGTTGACCTTGTCAATCCGCCAGCGGGCGGCCAGTTCCAGTTCCCGGGCGAGGTCGGGGAAGTCACCCGCGAGCAGGACCCGAGAACCCGGTGGCAGCAAATTCGGGCCGTTTTCGATCGTCCACGGCTCGAAAATCAGCTCGTGACGCTCCAATGTCGTTTTTTTTTCCGGGGTTGTTGGCGCCAAGGCCGCCTGGGATCCGGAAAGATGGCCCGCCAGTTGGCGGAGCGTGCGGAGCGTGCCCATCTGGTCGGGTGTGACGGCGGGCGCGTCGGGCAGGCGTTCCTGCACCCCGGCGAGGATCTCGACGCGCTTGATGGAGTCGATGCCCAGATCGGCGTCGAGGGCGAGGTCCTCGCCCAAGGCCTCGACCGGATAGCCGGTCTTCTCGGAGATCACCGCCCTCAGGACGCCGAGGACAGAGTCGGGTGCCTTGGCGGGTTGAGCGGGCGCGACCGGGCGATGGGCCGGGGGCGCCGCCGTGCTGGCGGTATTGGCTCCGGCATCGCCCAGGTAGGTGGCGAGTTGGCGGAGCGTGCGGAGCGTGCCCATCTGGTCGGGCGTGACGGCGGGCGCGTCGGGCAGGCGCTCCTGCACCCCGGCGAGGATCTCGACGCGCTTGATGGAGTCGATGCCCAGGTCGGCGTCGAGGGCGAGGTCCTCGCCCAGGGCCTCGACGGGGTAGCCGGTTTTTTCAGAAATTACAGATCGGACAACAGCTAGAACATCGGGTTTGGTGGACACGGGCGGCCGCGCGGGTGGAACCGCCGGCGCGGGTGCCGCGATGGGTGCGGAATATGCCGGGGCCGTTTTCGATACCGGAGCGGAATATGCCGGGGCTGGTGTCGCGACCGGTGCGGCATAAGCCTGGACAGGCGGGTGGATGACGGGTGCGGGAGCCGAAGTCGTCGGGGCGGCGGGCGCGGTGAAATCCACCGGTCGGCCCTCCACCAACGCCATGAGCGCCCGTTGCGCCGAATCCTGGGTTTCCAGGAATTGGCGGTGAAGGCGGGCGTTGTCCTCATGCATGCGGGCCAGCAAGGCCATGGCCTCGCGGGCCAGCCCCGCGTTGCCGGGGGCGGGTTGGGATGCGGACATGACGCGGGGTTCCTCGGTGCGGACAGTGGTCGCGGGGGTGGCGGCGGGCCGGGGCGAAGCCGCGGACAATGGGGCCAGGGGCGGTGTCACGGGACGGGGCTTCATGTGATTGGCGCCGGAAAGCGGCACGGTCATCGCCGTGGGCGCGGGAGGGTCGTCAGCCGGTGATTCCCAAGCCGAAAGCTTGACGGGCAGGCCCAGGGCGGCCAGGTGCGCCAGAGCCCGCGCCAGGCGAAGCAATCCGCCCGGCTGATCCGGTTCGGGATCGATGGCCACCGCCGGCTTGTCGCACACCTTGGATGCCAGGCCGCT
>CAWUNZ010000231.1:0-5622 GCA_963923445.1 uncultured bacterium | reverse complement strand
CCCGGCTTCCCGTCTACAAGGACAACCTCGACAACATCGTCGGCATTGTAAATACAAAAGATCTGTTTTATGTATTCACTCTGCAGGGGGTGGTCATACTCGAGGACGCCCTCTATCCCACCCTCTTCCTGGATCAGGAAATGCCAGTGACAACCGCACTGAGGCGCTTCAAGCAGAGCCACAGGCACATGGCGGTCGTGCGTGACGGCGGCGGAAGAACGGTCGGCCTGCTCACCTTGGAGGATGTGCTGGAGGAGATCGTCGGCGATATCGAGGACGAGCACGACAGCCCGACCTTGGCACACATGAAATTTCCGTCCGGGGCGTTCACGGCCATTCGGAAACTCAAGGGCCCCGAAGGCGACGGCAAGCGCTAGTTTCGCGTCAGCTTCACCAGCAAAACAGTGCCAAGCGCCACCATCACCGCATCGGCCGCCCACACCAGGGCCACGATGTCAACCTTCCCTTCCTTGGCCATGCCGGTGCCGCAAAGCATGATCGGATAGTAGATGATCACGATGGGCAGGAAGCAGGTGATGAATGCGCTCAGGAAGTCACTGCGCGAGAACCAGATTCCGACAGGGCACCCCACAAGGACAAAGCAAAGGCACCCGAGGCTCAGTGCCGGTCGCATCTGCAACTCAACATCGAGGAAGAGGACTTGCTGCTTCTCGTGCTTGATTCGCCCCTCAAGGTTCTTGGCATGCAAGGCGGCATCGGGCAGGTTGGTCGCCAGGGCCGACTCAATCTCCCTGGAGTTCCTCTCGATCGATTCACCCCATTCCCGCTTCTTGGCCAGGATCTCCTGCCAAGTCATGTCGCGGGCGCGCCTGTTCGCCTCGCTGTTCATGTTTCCCGGAAGGGGAACCTCCCAGACTCTGTCCTCAAAATAACCCCTTGATCCGTCGTCGGTGGTGGCTACCCCGTGGCGCATGTGGATAAGCACCATCTTGCGCGCCATGTTCACGCGCAGGTTGGCCTCACGGGCTTGGGCGACGACATCCACCAACCCCTTGGCATCGCGCCTCTTGAAAGTCGGCGAAATAAGCTTCCTGCCCTGCACTCCCTTGACGAACATCGCGTAGGGCAGGTTGGCATGGGCAAGCATGCCCTGCTTCCTGAGGACGGTGTAAAGGAGTTCCTCCGCATCATGAAAGGCCATAGCCCGAAGAAGATGGTGCGTGTAGGGGATGATACGGTAATAAAGCCCCATGGTGGTGAGGCTGATGATGACGCCCAAGAACAACCCTGGCATCACCACCGAAATGACATTCACCCCAGCGGCCTTGATGGCCAGGATCTCGTTGTCCGCGGCGAGCCTGCCATAAACCACGCAAACGGCGAAAAGGGTTGTCGCGGGTAGAGTGTAGGGGAGCGTACTGGGCACCAGAAGCGGAATCGCGGCAAGGATTTGCCCGGGGCCAAGTCCCTGCTGGGTGGCTTCCGCCACAATCCCGGCCATGAGAAGGATACCCGTGATGGCGAACAACGCCACGGAAAAGACACGCACCAGATCCCAGAAGATCATCCTGAACAAAATGCCGCCGAACATGCCGGTTCTCCGCCGAAGGCTCGGGGCTCAGGGCTGCGCCGCCTCGGCAAGGCGCCGAAGGGGGTCATTGAGCACGGGTAACAACTGCTTGTCGATACGCAAGTTTCCCGGTTTGCCCCTCACCCTGAGGGTCAGAAGCTGGTTGGAAACCGCCTTGGGTATTTCATCCACAACCGCGGGAAGCACCTGATTCAGGCGCGCCAGGTCGACATGAAAGTCAAGGTGGGTATCCTGATCCTCAAGGCCGATCGTGCCGGCGCCGCGCAGGCTGATGGCGTTTCCATACAAATCAAGCCTTTGGAACCGCACCTTGGCACCCTCGACCGTGTATCTGGCCCTTGCCTGCTCGAAGGCCGTGCGGTCCGGCACGCGCAGACCCAAGGCCTTGACCAGATCCAGAAGGACTGGAAGCTGATACATCCGGGCTTGTGGCGCGTCAAGCGCGCCTTCACCGCGCAGGCTCCCGAGATCGTTCACCTCGCCGGCCAGCCTGAGCCATGCGTGGCCGGTACCCTGGATTTCCGTGGCGTCGATGCCGTTGTGCGCCGCGGCCTTGGCCAGGTCGACGCGGGCCGCCCGCATGTCGATCTCAAAGCGCGGTCGCGCGGAAAATTCAACACGCCCCTGCCCGCCGATCACTCCGCCAAACAACTCGCCCTGCAGTTCCCAAAAACGAAGCGTGTCGGGAGTGTCGGAACGAACCTCGAACCTCGCCCGCCCAGGGGATACAGGCTGGCCACCAGCCGACAGCCTTTCCATGGCCGCCTGGCCGGAAAGGGACTCAAGGGCTTGCCCGTTGAAACGCCCCTGGCATGCAACGGTTCCCGTCAGCCCTGTGAATTCAAGTCCGGCACGAAGGCTGGTGTCGCTTAGCTTGGCCTGCCCCTCCCACTCGACCGCCGGAACGGGACCGGAATCGGGATTGGCCTCGACCGTCACCAAGCCTGACAAGGCCACGGGGGCCTTGAGCCCCAGCGACTGCGCGGCCCTTCTCGGAGCTGGTGGCAAGGCAGCCACCAGCTCCTCATCGAGGTAAAAAGGATCCGCTTCAACTTTTTCCAATCGCGCTCGGTAACCGCCATCCCCGCGCAGGGCCACTGTCCCTTCCTTGGCGCGGATCAGGCTCTCCCCCCTGCGAAAGGACAGGTCGCGAAGCATGACCCGGTCACGCGTGTACCTGCAGACGAATTGAACATCATCCAACCGACATGGCATGAAGCGCGGTGTCATGGTTGCACCGCGCAGGGCCACCTCCGCCTGAAGGTCCGCGACCGGTCCCGTTCTCCGGATCACATCCGCGTCGAATCCCAATCGCCCTGAAACGCCGAGTCCCTTCATGGCATCGGACAAAACGGCCCGGTCACCCACCCCGGGCGCCACCAAGGCTGCCCGGAGATCATCGGTCACCGGAAGGTTCTCACCCCGCAGCACCAATCGGAATCCAGTGGCGCCACCCGGTTCAGGAAAATCGCGGCATGCGGCCCGCACGATTCCATCGCCATGTTCCCCGGTGAAATCCCTGCATTCCCACCCATCCGGCCGTATCTCGATGGTTCCTTTCACATTCTTGAGCGGCAAGGGAAAGGCATCATGCTTGGCGAACGCCCCGGCGACACCCACGGTGTACCAGCTTGAGCAAACGGACTCACCCGCCCGGCGAGTCACCCGCGCCGAGACTTGCGCTTGCCCCCCCTCGGGATGAAATTGGGAGGCGATGGAGTCGTAGGGTGCGGGAATCGGCCCCAGTATTTCCCTCCCGATCGGGACTCCCTGGGCCGTCACATTCACATCAAGGCCCCAAGGACCGGGACAGATCATCAAGACGCCCTTCACCTCCACGGGAGCCCCGGCCCCCTTGCCTCGCATGTCGATGTCGATTCGGGGTGGCGTTGGGCCACGCAACTCGGCACGGACAAGACCGTGAGCCTCACTCAATGGACAGGGAAAATACTGAAATGCGCCGGATGCCCCCCTCGGCCGAACCTCAATAACATCACGGGTGGCCCCGGGCGCCCCCCCGGTGGCGTATTCATGCCGGTAGGATATCTGGACAAGCCCCGAGGGCTTGAACAGCGCCTCGATCGGCGGGCACGGCCACGGGCATCGGCCAAGCAAACCCGGCGTCACCGTGATGTCACGCGCGTCGACGCTCCATGTGCCCTCGATTTTGCCCAGATCCGTCCAGACGGTGCCCGGGGCGGCACCGACATCCCTGGCCATGGCCTCGACCGTTCCAGAACCGGCGCGCCCCTTGGCTTCAAGCGACTTCAATCTTCCATCGGCGACCGTCGCCCGGGCTGACAATCCCTTAAGAGGCCACGGCAACCAAGGAAACGAAACCTCGACATCGCGCGCGGACAAGGTTGCCTGCCATTGTCCTTTCCCATCGTTTTCAAGGCTCGATCCCTCCAGGGTGATCGACACCACTCCCGAAACCACCCTCATTTGGCCTTGGACCGGATCCGGCAAGTAGGACATCAGGAATTCGTTCGCCTCATGCCCCAGGGAAACCTCCGGAATCTCCACCCGGCATGTCCATCCTTCCCCCTGCCTTCGATGGGCCCAATCGATCTTGATCGGGCCGAGCAAATCACTGACCCCCTTGGCCTCGACCCGGAGTTTGCCGGGGGGATTGCTGATGGCCAGGATCGACAGGTCGCGCACTTCCACGGACATTGGCCCACGGGTGGACGAGCGCCCCGGGCCATGGTCCTCGATGAGCAAACTTCCGCCCTCAACCACCACCGTGGGGAACCCGGCCAATGGCGAACCGTCGCTCCCTTGCAATTCAGCCAGATTCCATGCCCCCTCGCGGTTGCGGGCCAACCTCATGCGCGGGCCCTTCAACTCCACCTTGCGAATGGCCAGAACACCATCAATCAGTTGTTCCTTGTCGTGGTAAAGCACCGCCAAGGGCACATGGAAGAAATCGGAACGATTCAAGTCATCGCGTCTGGAAAGGCGCAACTCCCTCAGGGTGATGCCACCCAAAAGCCTCATGCTTGCCGACTCCAGGTCGACCATGGCCTTGGGTAGAGCCCGCTGAAACTCTTGAATGACGGTTTCGCGCAGCAGGCCCGGACTGGTCCAGGCCCAAAACAGGGAAGCCACCGTGGCGGCAAAACCAAGCAGTCCGAAGACAACCCCCCGAACCACCCAGCGCTTCCAAATTCGGTCCGGCCGACGCCGCATTCCCAAAGGCTCCAACCTGCCAAGCCTCAATTACAAACCTTCCATTGGCTTGCATTAGCTTTCCTTGGCGAGTGTGGTCAATGGCAACGACCGGGACGGGTTTCTACAACAATCTTCACAATCCAAGCGAGGTGCTTCATGGTCAGCCAATGGTTAATCACAGGTTTTTTGGCCCTGTATCCACTTGCCGATCGACCGGCCATGATCTCCATTTGGCCCGGAAAGCCACCCGGGGAAACCAAAGTTTTGGATCCCGAGAAAAACACCACTGGGCCCAATGACAGGCCGGTAGCCGGCAAACCTGTCATTCGCATCGGAAATGTTTCCACCCCGGCCCTCGATGTTTTCCTGCCTGCGAATCCAAACGGAGCGGCGGTGGTGATTTGCCCGGGGGGAGGCCATCGAATCCTGGCCTGGGATTTGGAAGGAACTGAAGTCGCCGAATGGCTCAACAAGATTGGTGTGACGGCGTTCGTTTTGAAATATCGGGTTCCTGCCCGTGACGAGAACATGCGCTACCGGGCCGCTGTGCAGGACGCCCAGCGCGCCATAAGCCTCGTGCGTTCCAAGGCGGCGGAATGGAAGGTCGACCCAAATAGAATTGGTATTTTAGGATTTTCCGCGGGTGGCGAAACGGCAGGCCTGGCCGCACTACTTGCCGACCGCCTGTACGAGCCCACCGACTCAGCGGACAAGGAATCGTTTCGCGCCAACTTCGCGATACTTGTTTATCCCGCCTACTTGGCCAATAAAGATGCCACGGCCCTCCAACCCCATGTGAAAATCCCCAAGGATTGCCCACCGTTCCTTCTTATCCATGCGGCCGATGATCCTGTCACGGCTGACAGCAGCCTTTTATTGTGCCAGGCGCTCAGGCG
>CAWUNZ010000230.1:0-5638 GCA_963923445.1 uncultured bacterium | reverse complement strand
TCGCGCCCCAATGAGGAGATCCCATGAGAAACCGGTTTTCCCTGTTGCTTGCCGCCGCCTGCGTGCTTTTGGCATCGGCCCAGGAGCAGATCGACAGGAATGATGTCGCCGCGCGCGGCGCGGCGACCGGCAGGCTTTCCGTGCGCGTCCGCGTCACCAAGGCGGTACCGGCGCGCGATTCCGTGCTTGTCAACTGGCGCCGGGGCGGCGAAGGCCTTGGCGGAACCGTGGTCCGCGGACAGTTCACCATCGCCGGTGGCAAGGCGGTGATCCCGCTTGGCGAATGGACCGAACCCGTCTCGCTCAAGGAAATCGTCGGAACAGCGAAGGGTTGGGAGTTTCCCAGTGTCGTGGTGACCAGCGAACCCGTCATGAAGGGAAAGTCGCTCAACCCTGGCCCCAACCTTTCCGATGTCGTGGTCGATTTCGAGTTCGCCGAGCAGGGCAAGGCCTTCAAGTCATTCACCGAAACAGCGCCGAAGGGATCGACGGTGGGTTTCGCGTTTCCCGGGGCGTTGCTCGCCCGGACTGTCTCCGCCGGGTTCGCGTCCGAACTCAACGGCCTGAGCACCCACGCAAGGCTGAGGCGCGAAAGGCTTGAAAAGGCGTTTCCTGATCCGGCAACCATGCCGCGTCAATTCGCGGTCATCGGCCACATGGGAGGATATGGCGAGGGCCCCCCCGGGTTGCGGGGCGGCCACGGCTTCGGCGTGCGACATAACAATCCGGCCATCCTGCGTGATGAATTCAGGGTCCTGAGCCTTCTGGGCGTCAATGGCATGGTCGATTCGATCGCTTTAGCCGATGCAGCGGGGGTTGGCGACCAATTCCGGCGCATGTTCTGGGGGCCTCCGGGATCCGGCAACCCCATGGCTTTTTTCAAGCAGGGAAAAAAATCTACCGAAATGCCCGATGGATGCCCGTTCGACCCGGCACTAAAGCCCTACATGCGCGAGACCGTCGCCAAGGCCATCAAGGTGCATCAGGCCGCCGGGGCCAAGGAATCGTGGGGGCTTTGGGACGACGAGATGGGAGTCTATGCCAAGGACCACATCGCCCGTTGCGAAA
The DNA here is from genome assembly GCA_963923445.1 of uncultured bacterium. Lineage (GTDB taxonomy): Bacteria > Planctomycetota > Planctomycetia > Gemmatales > Gemmataceae > REEB421. Next base: position 4,570 of record CAWUNZ010000230.1, on the reverse strand, counting down.
AATGCACCAAAGCTTTTCAAGACTATCTCATGGCCCAATTTGTTCACCCGATCAGTATGGGCGTACGCTCATACCAGGACATCAAGCCTTATCCGCTCTGGCTCACCGAAGCCGAGGCGAAGGACAAGAAGTCTTTCCCGACCGGGTTTCGCCCGGCGCCGGAAAACCCAGGCGAAGCGCTCCGCTACTACTACACCTACCGCCTGATGACCCACGCCAACGGGATGGCTTTCACCGAGTCGGCGCGGACATTGGACGAAGCGGGAATCAAGCTCTACGCCATGCAGGGACCGACGCCGAGTTGGAACGGCTCAAGCCTCGACTGGCATGAATTTTACGACCTTAAGCCAAACCGCGCCTTCGTCTTCGAAACTTCCAACCGCGACGCCCGCGTCTGGCAATGGGAGTCTTACCTCGCGGACATCGGCCGCGGCATCGCCATGCGTCATGGATTGGTTCAGGGATGTCTCGTGAAGCCCCACCGCGGCGCACCTGCCCAGCGCATGCTCAGCGTCGTCGCCCGGGGTGCCACCGCCCTGGAGTGGTACACATACGGGCCCGACTACTCCAAGGGCGACAGCTTCTCGCAATCACCCGAACTTCTCGAGCAGGTCGGCAAGGCGGCGCGTTTTTTGGGCCAGGCCGAGCCCCACCTATATGAGGCAAGATTCGACGGGCAACCCGAGGTGGCGTTCGTGACGCCCAGGACCTCGGAGATCTGGAGCCGGGTCACCGACCCAAGCCTCACTTCATTTGAAAACGCCAAATGGGTTTACCTCGCCCTGAGGCACGCGCACATCCCGGTTGATGTTCTCAGCGAGCAGCAGCTTGCCGAGGGCAAACTGGCCCGTTACAAGGCCATCTATGTGCCCGGTCCTCACCTGCACCATGCCGCGGCCAATTCGCTGTTCGGATGGGTCAAGGAAGGTGGAACGCTCTGGACCGACGCGACAGGACTCTCGCGCGACGAGGCCAACCAATTGGCCCCGCTGGTCAACTCCTTGCTGGGACTCAAGGCAAGAAACCTCGAATCCTGGGGAAGCGTCGCCCAATACCGCGCCACGACCCTTGAGCCTGTGGTGGAAAAGAACTCCCCGGCCTCGGCCGTGATCAGATCGGGTAACAGCCAGATTGTTGCCCGCGTCGCCCGGGAACCCCTTGATGTGGCCACCGCTGAAGTGATTTCCAGGTTCGCGGACGGAAAGCCTGCCGTTGTCAGGAACCGCGAAGGAAAGGGACAATCGGTCACCGCGGGCCTGTGGAGCGGCATCTCATACTCGGCAACCGTTCGCAGGCCCGACTTCAACATGCGGACCGACTTCGACCCCATGCTCCGCGACCTCATCGCCGGGCCCGCGATCGCGCTCAATGTATGGCGCCCCGCGATTCCCGCCGACCCGCTCGTCGAGGCGATCGCGCTGAGAAAGGGATCCCAACGGAGCGTGGCGCTCATCAATTGGTCTTATGCTCGGAATGAAAACGCTCTCAACCGGGCAAGTCTCCAGCCAGTCAGGAATCTTCGGGTCGAGCTTCCCGGTTATGCCGGCGCGAAGTCTGTCAGTTCGATCAGGCATGGACGCCTCGAATTCACCAATGGCGCCGTCGTCCTTCCAACCATGGATGAGATCGACCTGTTGCTGATTGATTGAACTAACCACTTCTTGGCGACGCCCCCGCATGGCGGTATCCACGCCGCGACGAACGAATTCAAGGGACGATCCAAATCCCAGCGAGCTCCAGTGAGAATGGCCCCGCCGCTCCGTCGGCGATCATCACTCCCAGGGAAACCACCGGAATGGCTTGAGCCGCCCGGGGCGCTGGAACCGGAACCCCGAAGCGGGTGGCTTTGAAATCGGCAACCCGAAACCGCGCCTCAAGCCATTCCCCCGCCACGGTTTCAAACGCGGCGCGGTGGGAAAAACCTGTGGGTGCCCCTCGGCTGTAGAGGTTCAGAAGGTAGCTTCTACCATCGCCCCGGACTTTCGCAACCAGCTCATCATCAGAATTCAAGTCAAGAAGGCGAGGATTTGTCCGCATGGAGGCGAATCCACCCCGGTTGGCCAGGGAAACCTCGCCTGAAAACAAAATCGTGCCAACGGGGGTGGCCTGCACCCGTGAAACCGAGCAGCCACCCATCACATCGTCATTGACCAGGCGCCAATGGTCAGGGCAACAGTCCGCGATGGGTCGCATGAGCGATCCTATTTTTTTCTCAGGTTCATCCGGCAATCGTTCTCGGCGGGAACCGATTCGCCCACCTTGTCAACGGGATGGTTGAACAGGTACTTCCAGACCTCCTCGTGGATGTAATTGCCCTTGGCATCCTTCACCGCCGAACCGCCGGGTGTCACCGCGCCGTGGGCGCGCTTCTCATCCCCCTTGACATCAGCATCGGTGATCAGGCGTCGGCTGTTGCCGAAGGGCGCGGGTGTCTTGTCCACATTCACGATCGGGCCCACCTTGTTAAGCCCCAGAAGCAGCCAGGATCGGCAATAGTGGTCTCCCTTCCATCCGCCATCCAGAACATGGCTGAAGCCGAAGAAACGGTTGGTCGGAGTGGCCGATGGCAATCCCTGCCAGGTCTCGTATTGGTCGCGGGGTCCACACAGCATGACAACCCGCCCCACCTTCTGATGGATGGCGAAGCGCGCGGCGGTGGTTGATCCGTGGGAACTTCCCGCCACCGTGACCTTTTCCCACAGCAGGTCGTTGCCCCCGGGCGCGATGAACTGCTCCCAGCGCCCGGGAGGATTCGCCTTGGCCAAGTGCTTGACCAGTTGCAGGGCCCTTTCCTTCATGCCATCCGGCTTGGGGATCGTCACCAGATCGGAAAAGTCTTCTCCAGTCGCCGCCTCAAGGCGGATCTTGCCCAGATGCATCGGGTCCGCGGGAGCGGGTTCCTTGCCGAAGGTGCCGAACCAGCCGTTGGCATAGTGCACTTGGATGGCGTGCAGGCCGTAACCGGCCAAACGGTCGAACAACGGACCACTATGGCCCATCAACCAGATGACGAGCCTTCCCTGCGACTTGACCCGGGTGTCAACGGAGGCATTTTCGAAATCGGCCGGTTTGCCATCCTTCTCGAAGACGAAGCCCAATTCGGGATGCGGCTTGGCGCGCGGGTCGATCTCGCTGGCCCGCACCTTGAAATCGTAGCGGCGGCCGGAGGTATCCCCAGGGGCAGGAATTGAAACGGATTTCTTGCGGATTTCCTGCCCCGCGGACACCAGTACCGTGGCTGTCAGGATAACCAAGGCAAAAAAGGTCACGATCGGTTTCATGGGTTCACCGGTTGGGTGGAATGACCAAAGATCAACCTCCATGTTGTATGATGCCGAAGTGACCACGGCACGGAAAACCACACCATGATCCCGATGGACCGACGCTCATTCCTTTCCATGGCCGCCGCGGCAAGCCTGCCTGTCAACGGCGAGAACTCAGCGTTGGAAGCACTCAAGTCGTTCCTGCTGGTTTCACCCGCCAGCAGGCCACCCGTCTCCACACAGGACTTCGCCAGCCAACCATTGTCGAAGGAGGACGCGGCCAAGGCTCGCGCGCTTCTCGCGGCCGACGCTCTGGACCAGGCCCGCGCCGGCGCCATGGCGGAAATGCCCAAGGACGGCTTGGCCGTTGTCCGGGCCGGCGGTGAGTCGATGCGCTGCTCCTTCCGAACCTTCGGCAAGGCGCCACCCGCGGGCCACAGCCTTTGGATCTCACTCCATGGCGGCGGAGGCGCACCACCGGCGCTGAACGACAGCCAGTGGGAAAACCAAAAACGCTTATACGCTCTCGACGAAGGTATTTATTGCGCCCCCCGGTCGCCCTACGACACCTGGGACCTCTGGCACAAGGGGGCCATCGACGCCCTTTTCAGCCGCCTCATCCTGGTGGCCAAAATCGCCCACGGCATCGACCTGGACCGGGTGTACCTCATGGGCTATTCAGCCGGCGGCGACGGCGTGTATCAGGTGGCGCCGCGCATGGCCGACCGCTTCGCCGCCGCGGCGATGATGGCGGGCCATCCCAACGAGACCAGGCCCGCCGGCCTTCGCAACCTGCCATTCGTGCTGCAGGTGGGAGAACTCGACAAGGCCTACAACCGCAGCGCGATCGCCAAGTCGTGGGGCGAATCCCTCGACAAACTCCGAAAGGACGACCCCGGCGGCTACCCTCACCTCGTCAAGATCCACGAGGGGAAGGGGCACTGGATGGACAGGCAAGACCGCCTCGCCCTGCCGTGGATGGCACCCATGCGCCGCAACCCGGTACCGGACAAGGTGGTCTGGCGGCAGGACGATGTGGCCCACGACACTTTCTACTGGCTGGCGATGCCGCAGGGCCAACCGCGCGCCGGCCAGGAAGTGGCCGTTTCCCGCAGGGGCAACACCTTCATGATTGAAAAAGCGGAGGGGATCACTTCGCTGATCATCCGCCTTGACGACCGTCTGGCGAATCTCGATTCCCCCGTGACCGTGACCAAGGGCGACAAGGTCCTATGGACCGGCAAGCTGGCCCGGACCATCGCCACCATCGCCAAAACAATTGAGGATCGCGACGACCCGGCGCTGGC
>CAWUNZ010000229.1:0-5697 GCA_963923445.1 uncultured bacterium | reverse complement strand
TCAAGCGCAGCCTTGAGAAAACCATCATCATGGTCACCCACGATCCCAAGGCCGCCCTGTACGCCGAGCGTGTGCTTCATTTGGAAAAAGGAAGGTTGGCTCAGGAAGTTTTCAATCCTCCTGCCGCCCTTGTCGGCGCTGGCGCTTGAGGGCTGGTCATGTTCTGGGAACAACTGGACGGCCGACTGCTTCCCCTCGTTCAAACACCTCGCGACACCTTGATGGTGACCTTGGTGGAATTTATTTGTGCCTTCTGCGTTTTGGGTGCCATCGCCATTCTCCCTCGGGCACTCTTTTACGCTGGTTTCATCATTCGCAATCTTTGGCGAAATAAAATCCGAACCGCCCTCACCGGATTTGCGACCATCGTTCTTGTCCTGGTGGTGACCCTTGTCTGGACAGTGCTGGTGTTCCTCGCCAATGTCACCAGCGAAAAGGCCAACAACCTCAAGGCCATTGTCACGGAACGCTGGCAAATACCTAGTCAAATGCCCTATTCCTACGCGGCCAGGCTTACCGAGGGCGCACCACGGGAACCCGGTGATGTCCGCCTCGATTCCCAACGCGATTCCATGACCTGGGCGTTCTTCGGTGCCACCCTCGATCCTCAAAACCGCACCCGGGAAAACAGCCTGTTTTTCTTCGCCATGGAACCTGACCGATTCCTCACCATGATGGATGGAATCGACGAGATGAAGCCTGAAGACATCGATCTCATACGCGCTGGTATCGCCGAGATGGAGAAAGATTTCACCAAGGTGATCATCGGCACGGAAAAGCTCAAGGCCATGAACAAACGGGTTGGCGAATCCATCAAGGTCACGGGATTGAACTACCAGGGAATCGATTTGGAAATGACCATTTGCGCCGAATTCCCCGAGGGCCGTTATGGGCAATCAGCCATGATGTCCCGCGAGCGTCTCAACAGGTCTCTCGACGAATACGAACGCAAAAACCGAAAACCCCACCCCTTGGCCAGCAAAAACCTCAACTTGGTTTGGTTGCGTGTGCCCGATACCGCGACATTCCAGCAGGTGGAACGGCAAATCACCTCATCACCAGAATTTAAAAGTCCTGCGGTTAAAATCGAGACCGCCTCCTCCGGCGTCGCCGGTTTTCTCGATGCCTACAAGGACATGCTCTGGGGACTTCAGTGGATTCTTGTTCCTTTCATTCTGGCCACCATGTCGCTCATCATCGCCATGGCCATTTCGATTGGTGTTCGCGAAAGGCGCAAGGAAATAGCCGTGTTGAAGGTCCTTGGCTTCCGCCCTCTCCAAATCCTCATCCTTGTCCTGGGAGAGGCATTGTTCGTGGGAGGAATATGCGGCTTTGTCGGTTCCGCCGGCACGATCGCCTATTTCAATTACTATCTGGGAGGCTTTAAGTTTCCCATCGCCTTCTTCCCGATTTTTCTCATTCCCAACGAGGCGTATTGGTGGGGACCCGCCATCGGTTTGGGAACCGCGCTGGCTGGAAGCCTGACTCCCAGTTTGTCCGCGTGCAACATCCGTGTTTCCGAAGTGTTTTCCCGTATTTCCTGAACACTTTCCGAGGCCATTCCACTTGCATCCAACTCTTGCCATGCTGGCCATCCTTGCCGCGCTTCTGGCGTCTGTCGCGGTTTTGGTTCCCCGCCTTGGCTGGATCGGTAAGCTGCTTTCCCGCTACAACGCCCGCAATATCGTCGTTCGCTGGCCCATCACCGCCATGCTGTTGGCAGCCTTCACGCTTCAGGTGGGCATCGTTGTTGTCATGCTTTCGTTCGTCCGCGGCCTCCAAAACCTCACGGCCGGCAGCAGCGTGCCGGGCAATGTCATCGTTCTTTCCGAGGGTTCCACCGACGAGTTGTTCAGCAATCTGGGGTACCGGGATTCCTCCGATGTCGAAAGGCACCCGTTGGTGCAACGCGACCTAGACGATCCCGATTCCAAGCCCCTTGCCAGTTGGGAGGTTTATGTGGTTGTGAACCAACCCCTTCCCCTTCCCATCATCAACGGTCGTAGGCTTGGCTGCCGCTTCACCTCCGATTCCCTCGAAATAGCATCGGTTCAATCGTCCGGTCCCTTGGCAAACGCTGGCCTCAAGGCGGGAGACATCATCACAACTTGGGCAAACCGGCCTCTTGCTTCTCAGGAAGACCTCCGCATGGTCCTGGCTGGCCGGCAATCAGGCGGCATAGCTGTCCAGGCAACCAGGCAAGGCTCAACGATTTCCGGAACGCTCAACCTTGACTCCCTCATCAAGCTCGAACGCTCCAGGCGGTTCCTCCAGGTGCGCGGCATCGACGACCCCTCGAGGTCTCTCAAGGTTCACAACCTCAAACTTGTTTCCGGTCAGCTTTTTTCCCAAGCGGGAGTCAGGCCTTACGGCGAAGGCGATCAGCGGCGCACCGCCGTTGAGGCGATCCTTGGCGAGGGCATCGCCCGAACACTCGCATCCGACCTCGACAAACCCACATTGGAGCCCGGGGACCTGTTTTCCCTTGGGGAAAGCACGCAGCCCTTTATTGTTGCCGGCGTCATGGGTTCACAAGGATCAACCTTCGATTCCGAAATATGGGCCAAGCATTCCCTTGTTGGTCGCAAATTTGGCAAGGACAGTTATTCAACCATCGTCCTGCGGACCGCCGGCCCTTCCGAAGCGTCTGAGCTGGCCAAGGATCTCACCAATAACTTCAAAAAGGCCAGCCTGAGGGCCCGCACCGAGACGGAATACTACGAAAGCCTGAACCAGACCAATCAACAGTTTCTCTTCGCGATCCTCTTCGTGGCGGTCGTTGTTGGAATCGGCGGCATCCTTGGCTTGATGAACACGATGTTCGCCGCCATCAGCCAACGCATCAAGGACATCGGCGTCCTTCGCATTCTTGGTTATTCAGGCATTCAGGTGATGGCGGCTTTCTTGTTCGAAGCCATGCTTCTGGCAATCATTGGCGGGCTGCTTGGCTGCGCCGCTGGTGCGCTGGGAGACGGGTTCACCGCTTCGAGCATCATTTCCAGCGGGGCGGGAGGCGGAAAGAATGTCGTCCTCCGCATGACAGTCGACACACCCATTCTTCTTGCGGGCATGACCACAGCATTCATCATGGGTTTTCTGGGTGGCTTGCTGCCAGCTGTCAATGCCACCTTTGTCAAGCCCCTGGAAGCGCTTCGTTAATTCCTGCCAGCGGCTTCCAATGCTTCCTGCCAACGATCCCGCAGCGACCTCGGACGCTCGATCGTGGTTGGGGAAACCTTCTCAACAAAATCAGGGTTGCTCCAGCGGCAGACATGAATGGAAACGCCCTCTCCCGATCCCAAGCCGGCCAGACGGGCATAGGCCCGTTGCCTGGTGATCCGGGGAAGCAGCTTGGCGACAACACCGGAAGGAAGGGTGGTCAGGGGCCCGTACTGGTATTCAGCGGTGACTCGCGCGCCCTGCTCCGCACCCATAAGACTGTTCACCCTGCCGTGAGCACCCTCCGGCAACGCCAGATACCCGGCCGTAACCTGATGAATACCCCGGTTGAACAACAGGCGTAGCAGGGGCAGCAGTCGCTCTTGGCGGTCGTGCACACCCAACACCAACGGATCAAGGCTTATGAGTGCGGGAATGCCCGCGTCCTTCAACCGATCAAACTGACGCAGCCGGGTCATCGGCGAAGCCGTCCCGGGTTCCAATTGCCGGTTAAGTTCAAAGGAGGTGGTGCACAGGGGAATGGTCACCCTGACCCTGTCACCCAACGCGGCAAGTCTGTCGCGCAATCGGCAAGCAATGCGGGCACGCGTGCGAATCCAGGTGGTGATTCCACGCCTGGCCAAAATCTCGGCGCACAGAACCGCGTCAGACTGCGCCTCCTCGGTGCCATGGAATGGATCACTGGTCGGGCTCAGGAAAACCGCCCTGGGAGGCAAGGCCATCCTTTCCAGTTCCATCTCGAGCCGTGCGGGAGTGGCGGCGAACACCTCAATGGCATGCCCAGCTTCAGATCGGGCATCAAGCCACAAGATTCCCGCGTTTCGATGTTCCTGAAGATCCAGACCGAAGGTGCGGTCCGAGCTGGCGAAACGCCACGGGGTCAGGATGGCGCCACCGCGCCGCACCATGCACAAGGCCTTGGCTTGTGGGGTGGACAAATCCCACTGGGGTGCATCATCGGAAAAGCGTCGGGCCGTTCGTGGCATGTCGTGTCCCTCCTGGATGGCCCAGAGTATGACTGAACATTTGTTCATGTCAAGCCCTCGGCTTGGGTGAATCTGCTGCCGATCTCCTTTCGCTTCTGCAACAACTGCCGCGCTTCCTTGCGGCAAACATAAGAATCATTCAAGTTTACGCTTCTTGACCCCTCAGAGTTCATGATCCAACCACCGATAGACTTGCAAAATGTGAATTTTTCGTGTCTCCCCGTCTGTTTCTCTCTTCCCGTTGTCGCCTGCCCTGCCTAGATTGTTGAAGAATGGAGTAATCAACAATGGATGCGATCCGTTCCATGCTTGCCCGCGTCCGTTCTCCCGGTTTCCCAACCGAGCATTTTCCCGGTTTGCTTCACCTTCTCATTGGCAAAACGCTGGTCGACACCGATGGCAAGGTGGTCAGCAAGGGCTTTACCTGGCGCGAATGCGCTTCCCTGCTTAAGACGGCGCGCATCGACCCGGAGTTGGCTCGCACCCTTGGTTTGAATCCCGACGACCTGCCCCCACGCGATCGTGAAAAGTTCTGGTATGTCGCCCTGACCCGCTACCCGGTCGGCTGCGAAAAGGCCCAGCAAGGCGCTGTCTCGTTGGTCCCATGGTTGGCCAAGTCCGGCCTGAATGTGTCCGACGCCGCCTGACTCTTCCGTTATCGGTGGCGTTCTTCTATCCTGACAATTGATTTGTCTCGCCATTGGTTCCTGTCAGGGATGTGAACACCCATCATGGACGACTCTCTCAAGTCTCTTCCCGTTGTGGATTCCAACGCCTCAGCCAAGGCGGGCAAGGTTCCCATGGGCGCGGTTCTCACCGCCATCGGAATTGGAGTCGCCGCGGCGGCATACCTTTTGGTGGGTGCCTACTGGACTTCGCAGGCCGGCAAGCAAAGCAGCCTGTGGCTGGCCCTGAGCGCCGCCAAGGATGAAAAGGAAATGGCCGACCTGGCCCGAAAAAATTCCGGAACTTACCTTGGCGCCGTCGCCCAGCTTGACATGGCCCGGGCCCAACTCGCCATGGCTTTGCGTGAATTCCCGGTCGCTCCACCCAACGATACCCCCATCATCACCGCCCCCGGCGCCGACAAGGAAAAGGACAAGGCAGCCAACGACAAACCGATCGACATCAAGGCGAACCTCGAACAGGCGGTTCAGGGCTTCGACCTCGCCGCCAAGAAACTGCGTTCCGTTCCAGCCCTCGAAAGGGAGTGCGCCATCGGCGCCGCCCGCGCGCTGGAATCTTTGGGCCGCTTCGATGAAGCCAAGGCCCGTTACGACGAACTCGCCAAAAACCCGCTTCACAAAGATGCTCTCGTCACCCTTGAAGCCGAACGCCGCGGTCGCAAACTCGCTTCAGATGATTACCGCAAGCGGCTTGCAGCCATCCAAAACCAGTTGCGCCCCAACACCCCCTGATTCCACCGGATAACCCTTGTCCAACGAGAACCACGATCCGGAGGACGATGACGACCTCTCGTTCTCGCTCCCCAGGGCCGAGGATGAATGGGTCGATCATGTGGCCCTGATCC
>CAWUNZ010000228.1:0-5739 GCA_963923445.1 uncultured bacterium | reverse complement strand
TTTCCCATCCTACCACCAAACACCGGCGTGGCAAGGCAAACCGACAGGGTTTGAGCGGGATGGGGGTGGGGTTAATCCGCCCCGCCGCTGGTACGCCCCATGGCCACATCAAACTCGCTCAAAAGTGGCACCAGCATGGCAGTTACGGCAAATCCAAATGCCCCGGCCACCACCAGGAACGGGATCAGCGGGTCGCCGGTTTCGCCTGTGCCGGGCTTGCCCACCACCACGGTGGCGGCGGTGTAAAAAACGGCCAACGGGCACAACCACGAGGCCAGGGTGAGGGCCCCGGATGGCCTTTCCCCGTTGAGAACCCACCACAGGCCGCCGATGCCCGCGCCCAAAAAGGCCAGGAAACTGGCCCATTGGTACTCGAACCGGCCATTCACCAGGATCAACGCGATGGTCACCATGGTGCCCACCGTGAGGAAAAACACGCTTCCCAGCGCCGTGAGAATGGCCGCCCTGCTGGTCGCGCTGCGCAGGGCGATGTGGATGCCCAGCACCATGCAGAAGGCGAACACCACCAACAACCCGCCCAGCAGGCACAAAAGGGCCATCGCGTTCATCGACTGCCCCAATTCGGGGTAGCGCACCGGCGGCGTGGCCAGGAATCCGTAAAGGGCGTAGACGCCACCCAATGCCAACGGCGGAACGATGTACAGGAGCGTGTTGCGAAGAATCCCCAGCAACTTGCCGAAGATGAACTCGCCAGCCGTCAGGTCGGTCACCAGCAGCAGGTCGAGGGCCCCCAAGTCCTTCTCGGTGGTGATGGCTGTCACCGACTGGGCGGCCACCAGCAACAGGCTCAGCACTAAAACGGGCACCAACCCGTACGCCGCGGCGAAGGGGAACCGCTGGCCCGCCAGCACGGGCACCAAGGCCCCGTAGAGGATCAGGCCAAGCACGATGAGGTAACCGGCCTGAATCAGGAACGGGCGCCGGCCATAAGCCCGGGTGCGGGTTTCCCGCCACAAGATCGGGTTGCCTTCCACATGCCGCACCTTGCCGGGCGCGGCGTGGGCCTTCATGCGGTCCACCTCCTCGGCGGGGGCATCATCGGGGACCTCGCGCTGCATGATCGGTTCGCCGCTGGGATTCCACACCCGCAGCATCACCATGCCGGCGCCCAGAAGTCCGCAGCCCAGGCCCGCCATCCAAGCCAAGTGGCCCAACAGCCAATAGCCGCGGTCAAGAATGAGAGTCGCGGGATCCAGCGCCACCCCTAGGGCCAAAAACGGGTCGAGGATGGTGGTGAAAGCCTCGCCCCACGCGCCGGGGATCAGGCCCGCGACCCGGGCCAGCAGCAGGTAAAGCACCAGGCCCAGGGCCGTCAGGGCCAGGGCGGGGAAAGTGCGTTCACGCCACAACGCCATCAGGCCGCCCAAGGCGCCGCTGGCCAGCATGGCCGTCCAGGTGAGCGCCGTCACCGCCAGCACCTGCCAGGCCCCCACGCCGCCAGTGAGCACCAGGAGCGACATGAGCGGAAGGCTGGCCAAGGGCAGGCTCAGCAGCGGCAACATGCTGCCGAGAATCTTCCCCAGCACAATTTCCCGATCGGCCATGTCGGTGATGAGGAGCAAAAGAAAGGTGCGGCGGTCCTTCTCCAAGGCCACGGCGCTCGCCGCCGACAAAGCGGCGTAGAACACCAGCAGCACGACCTGCACCACGGCGAACACCTGAAAAATGAGCGGCCCCAGCCGGGCCAGTTCCAGGTATTGCCCCGGGCGACTCCATTCCGCCGTGCTCAGCCAGGTGGTGAGGGCGATCACCCAAAACAGGCCCATCCACGCCGCGCGCTGGGCCTGCAGGCGCCCGTTGCGGGGAAGAATGAGCCATTCCCGGGTGAAGATCGGTCCCAACACGGCGATGTCGCTCCGTTTCCGGCGGGCATCAGGCCCCCGCGGGCCTGCGCTTCTTGTAATCGTTGATCAACCCGTTGGTGGAACTGTCGTGGCTGGCCACCGGGGCGGCGCCTTCCAGTTCAGGCAAGATCGCCTTGGCCAACTGCTTGCCCAGTTCCACGCCCCACTGATCATACGAGTTGATGTTCCAGATCACCCCCTGGGTGAAGATCTTGTGCTCGTACATGGCCACCAGCATGCCGAGGGAGCGGGGCGTGATTTTCTGCACCAGGATCGAGTTGGTGGGCTTGTTGCCGGCGAAGGTCTTCTGCGGCACCAGCTTGTCTAGTTCCCCGGCGGACATTTTGGCCCCGGCCAATTCCCGGCGAACCTCATCGGCCGTCTTGCCCTTCAAAAGCGCCTCGGTCTGGGCGAAGTAGTTGGAAAGCAGAATGCGGTGGTGCTGGCCTAGGAGGTTGTGCGTTTCCACCGGGGCGATGAAGTCGCAGGGAATGATCTTCGTCCCCTGGTGGATGAGCTGATAGAAGGCGTGCTGGCCGTTGGTGCCGGGTTCGCCCCACAGGATCGGGCCGGTGGACCAGAGGCACGGTTCGCCGTCGCGGGTGACGCTTTTGCCGTTGCTTTCCATGTCGCCCTGCTGGAAGTAGGCGGCGAATCGGTGCAGGTATTGGTCGTAGGGCAGGATGGCGTGGGTCTGGGCCCCGAAGAAGTTGTTGTACCAGACACCAAGGATGCCCAAAGTGGCTGGCAGGTTCCGCTCAAGCGGCGTGTTCAGGAAGTGCTGGTCCATGGCATGGCCGCCATCCAGCAGTTCCTCGAACCGGTCGAAGCCGATGTACAGGGCGATCGACAGGCCGATGGCGCTCCAGAAGGAGTAGCGACCGCCCACCCAGTCCCAGAACCCGAACATGTTGGCCGTGTCGATGCCGAACTTCGAGACCTCCGCAGCGTTGGTGGAAAGGGCCGCGAAGTGCTTGGCCACATGCGCCTTGTCCTTCGCCGCGGCGAGGAACCACTCACGGGCGCTCTCGGCGTTGGTCATGGTCTCCTGGGTGGTGAAGGTCTTCGAGGCCACCAGGAACAGCACCGTCTCGGGGTTCACTTTTTTCAGGGTCTCGGCCAGGTGGGTGCCGTCGATGTTCGAGACGAAATGCACGCGGATCCGCTCGTGCCCGTAGGGCTTGAGGGCCTCGGTCACCATCACCGGCCCGAGGTCGGACCCGCCGATGCCGATATTGACGACATCCGTGATCTCCTTTCCGGTGTACCCCTTCCACGCCCCGGAGCGGACCTCGTGGCAGAAGCGCTTCATGTGCGCGAGCACGGCGTTCACATCGGGCATGACATCCTTGCCGTCCACCACGATGGGGGTGTTGGCGCGGTTGCGAAGCGCCACATGCAGGACCGCCCTTTGCTCGGTGGTGTTGATCTTCTCGCCGGCGAACATCCGCTTGGCCATTTCCGGAACTCCGGCCTCGCGGGCCAGGTCGCGCAGCAGGCCGATCGTCTTGTCGGTGACGATGTTCTTGGAAAAATCGAGAAGGATTTGGTCGAAACGAAGATGGAACTTGTCGAACCGGCCGGGATCTGCCGCGAACAGGTCGCGCATGTGGGTGGCGCCCAACTCGGCGCGGTGCGACTCAAGGGCTTTCCAGGCGGCCAAATGGGTGGGGACGGGCATGGCTGTTTCTCCTTTGAAGTCGAGTCAACACCCTTTGTCTTAGCAACATTCATGGCGGCCACCACCACCGGCCCCATGAAAGTGAAAAGGCCGGGGGAGATCCCCCCGGCCCGGGACTTTGAAAACCGCGTCGAGGCGCGCTAGGCGCCCGTGGCCCGGCCCTCGGATTTGGCGGAATCCTCGGCGAATCGGATGCTGCCGCAGGGAACGGCCGTGGCGACGCCGGGAGCGCCGGCCTGACCGCATTGGTCGAGTTTCAGGTCCACCACCTCGATTCCGCCTCGGTGGTAGGTCCGGACGCGCGCCTGAAACACCGTTCCCTTGGTAAGGATGTGGCGAAAGCCATCACCCTTCACCGCGAACGGGCGGCGCACCTCCATCCGGTAGGTGCGTTCGATATTGCCGGCCATGAAACACCTCCCTTTCCGTTTGGGACCAAGCCCATGACTCGCCCGGAGGGCGAACGCTTTCCTTGGCGACCGGGAAATAACCCTTTCGGGCGGTTTCCTGACAACCAGGGAGAGTTTGGTGACGGCTGGCGATTCCGGCCCGGTGCCGGAAATTAACGCGGTGACCCGCCATGGACCGGGGTCCGCCAGCCGCAAATGCCTTAGCGCGCCGTCAGTTCCGTCGGGAACCGTTCCGGCCGCGTAATCGAATGTCTCACCCGCGGATAAGAAATGAACGCCATGCGCCTCGACGCGAAAGCCGTCCGCGAGGTTTTCCGTCACCAAAACCAGCCGCATACCCATTGGATTCGGCGAAAGATTGCGCAGGCGAAGAAAAACCTCAGGGCCCGTGCCCGATGCCCGGGTGACCCATTCGGCAGAAATTTCTGGGAATGAAAGGGAAACGGCTTGCGAAGGGGCCGAAACAACGGCCATCAGGAGGCACGGCAAGGAGGCGCGTCGTGGCAAGGTCGGGAACCTCCGATCCTGCGGACAACATAGAGCCAGGGCGGCGATCGTCGACCCTTTTCCGGTTGATGAACCTCCAGAACCCATTTTTCGGGGTCCAGCAACCGCAGTTCGCGCTCCACCCCTTCCTTCTCGTCGGCACCGCCAGGGTGCCCCGTGTAGGCAATCACGGTGAGCACGCCGCCGGGTCTCAGCAGGTCCGTCGCGACCATCAAGGCCGGCCCGGTTTCCTGCCATGTGGTGGTGATGCCATGGTCGCCACCGGGAAGATAGCCCAAGTTGAATGTCACGGCCCCCACAAACCCGCGCCAACCGGCGGGAACGACCTGCCCCAACTCGGCATGGCTTCGAAGCAGAACATCGGCGACCCCGGAAAAACCCGCCTCACGCAGGGCGGCGCGTGTCTTCTCGACGGCCACACACTGAATATCCATAGCCAGCACGCGGCCTTGGGAACCCACCGCTTGGGCCAAAAAAAGCGTGTCCCTGCCGAAACCGCATGTCGCGTCGATCGCCAGGTCACCGGGCCTCAAGGCCGCGGCAAGCACCGCGTGGGCCTGGTCGGTGAGCGGAAGCGCCGGCCTGCTCATGGCCTTTCCCCGGCCATGCGCCTGCGGACATCGATATCGCGCGGAATCGCGTCGCCCGAAAGCAGGTGCCCGGCCAGCATGGCCGCCATCTTGGGAGCCAAAAGCGACCCCTTGGAACCCAGACCATTGAACATGGCCAATCCCGGCTCGACGGGATGGCTGCCGATCACCGGCAGGAACCCGTGGATGTTGGGACGCACACCCGCGCGCTGGCCGGTCACGGTGAACGGCAGGCGCAGGAACCGTTTCAGCCGGGCCACGACCTCCTCCCTGCCCTTCTCCGTCGGCGTGGTGGTGGTGTCGTGCCAGGTGTAGGTGGAACCGGCGCGGTATTTGCCCGTGTCCTCGGCCACCAGCCACACGCCGCGGTGGATCGTGCGGGTGGCGCGCAATTCATCCACCTCGATGTCGAGTATTTCCCCCTTGGAAGGATTAAAAATCAGGCCTTGGAACCAGGGGTTGTCAGCCGCCTCGAAACCCTGGCAGAACACCACCCGCCGGGCTAGCAGTCCTGGCGGTTCCAAGCGCCAGCCTTCATGGCAACGAGAAAGTCCGCCATCAACGGGCACCCGGGCGGAAAGGTATCGGCAAAGCCCCGTTTCCCCGAGCAGGCGCCTGGAAGCCGACAGATACCCGGGAACATCCAGCCGGGCCGCGCCCGGCATCACCATTCCCCCCAAGGGGGC
>CAWUNZ010000227.1:0-5763 GCA_963923445.1 uncultured bacterium | reverse complement strand
CGCCAAGGCCTTGCGCGTCAACCTCGATCCGCGAAGGTACGGCACCTTCGCGGAGATCGGCGCTGGCCAGGAGGTTGTGCGCTGGTTCTTTCGGGTGGGCGGCGCCTCCGGAACCATCGCCAAAAGCATCTCGGCTTACGACATGGCCGTTTCCGACGCCATCTATGGACCCTGCGAACGCTATGTCTGCCGCGCCCGCCTTGAGTCCATGCTCGACCACGAGCACGGCTTAACCATTGAACGGCTGAAGGATTCCCGCGGTGATTCCACCGCCTTCTTCACCTTCGCCGACACGGTCTCGGCCCGCAACTTCAAGGGCAACAACGAATGCCATGGCTGGATGGGCGTCCGTTTCCAGGTCTTTCCACGCGACCAGGACACCCAGATCATCATCCATGTCCGCATGCTCGACACCGAAAATGTCCTCCAGCAGGAGGCCCTCGGAATCATCGGCGTGAACCTCCTCTACGGCGCGTTTTTCCTGCACCACGAACCCGAGCAACTCGTCGAGTCGCTCCTCGACAACCTCACCACCTCACGCATCGAGATCGACATGATCGAATTCTCGGGCATCGGCTTCCGGCAGGTGGACAACCGGGTCATGAGTCTGCTCCTGGTGCAGGTCGGCCTGAGCAAGTGCGCCATGTTCGACGCTGAAGGTGCCGTTCTCCAACCTTCCGAGGTCTTCCGCAAGCGCCCGGTGCTGGTGGAACGCGGCAGTTTCCGCCCCGTCACCCATGTCAACATCGACATGCTCCGCGCCGCGAGGGAGAAGTTCGACCTCGACCTGCCACCCGACGAGCGCTCCCGCGTGGTCACGGTCACCGAACTCACCATGCGCAACCTGTTGGAAACCGACAGTTCCCTCAACCACCGCGATTTCCTCGCCCGGGTGGACATGCTCGCCGCCTGCGGCCTCACCGTGATGATCAGTGACTATTCCGAGTACTACCGCCTCGCGGCGTTCCTGTGCCAGCGCTCCCAGCGCAAGGTCGGCATCGTGATGGGAGCGGCCAGCCTCAAAGAACTTTTCGACTCAAAGTATTATCAAAATCTTGACGGCGGCATTCTCGAGTCCTTCGGCCGCCTCTTCAAGTTCGACCTCAAGCTCTATATCTATCCCTTCCTCGAGCAGGCCACCGGGGCGCTGGTCACCGTTGAAAACCTCGAGGTCGCCGCCGAGTTGCGCAAGCTCTACGGTTATCTCGTCGACCGCGGCTGCCTTGTTTACCTCGACAATTTCACGCCCGAATACCTGCCCATTTTCTCGAGGGATGTCCTCGACAAGATCGCCGCCAACGACCGCACATGGGAAACCATGGTCCCCGAAAAGGTGGCGCGGATCATCCGGGAGCACCGCCTTCTCGGCTGCAAGGGTTAGCAGGAGGAAAAACATGCTCGTTGTCGCCTTGTCTCTCCTTGCCGCTTGCGCCGACCCGGTCGCCGAATCCGGTCGTTTCGATTTCTCACCGGCGGCGGGGGAGGAGTCCATTCCCCCCATGTACCAACTTGCCGCTCGGCGGCACGAATTCCGCCTCGAGGCGCCCAAGTCGCCGGAACCAACACACACCACCCAGGCACTGACTTTCGACTCTCCTATCGCCAGCCCGTTTCCGGAAAACAACATCGTCCACGCCGTGTATTACAGACCCAAAGGCTCTGGCCCCTTTCCAACGACCATTGTTCTCGACATCACGGGTGGAGACCAAAGCCTTTCGCGCCTCATCAGCACCTATCTGGCTCGCAACGGCGTCGGCGCGCTCTTCATGCAAATGGCTTATTACGGGCCCCGCAGGCCTCCCTCCACTTCCATGAAGCTCATGTCCACCAACCTTTTCCGCACCCTGCCCGGCATCAGGCAAACCGTGCTCGACATCCGCGTCGCCAGGGCCTGGCTGGCCTCGCGCCCCGAGGTGGACCAGAAACGGATCGGCGTGGCTGGCACCAGCTTGGGCAGTCTGTTCGCGTCGTTGTCCGGGTCTCTTGAGCCCCGCTTCGACCGCGTTGTCATCCTGCTGGGAGGAGGCGGCATGGTGGATGGGTTCCACGATCACCCCCAGGCCAGACCCACCTTCCAAATCCTTGCCGATTACGGCTTAACCAAGGAGGTCATCGCTTTCCTGCTGGCCCCTTACGACCCCGTCACCTGGGCAGGCCGACTCAAGGGACGCAAGGTGCTTATGCTCGAGGCCTCGCGCGACGAGATCATTTCCCCGGCCATGGCCACAAGCCTGTGGAAAGCAGCGGGCCAGCCCGAGATCGTCTGGTTCGATTGCACCCACTACGGCGCCATCGCATACTTGGGTGATGCGCTCAGGCGGATTCGTGACCACCTGAAGTCCTAAGTCCGGGAGGCGTGCCCCATGCTTGCGATTATTGTTGCCGCCTCGGCCTTGGCGTTGCCGGGATACGCCCCATTGGACGAGGGCGAGGGCCCGTTTGCCGGCCTCGAAAAGCAGGTCCGCCTGATGGGCAAGCCGACCTTGCTCGATGCCCTCGATCAGGTTTCCGCTGCCTGCGATGTCCGTATCCTGCTCGACAAGCCTGCACTTCAGGGACGATGGGGAGAGGTCGAACCCAAGGACCTGCCCTTGGAGTTTGTCCCGGGCCCAGGATCCGGAAATCTCGTTCTTCGCCGCTTCCTGCAACCGTTCGACCTGAGGCCTGTGAAAATGGGCGATCACCTGCTGGTCACCTCGGCGGAGATGGCGATGCATCGCCTGTTGGGCCAGCGAGTCACGGTGCCGGCGCGCCCTCAACCGCTTCACGCCGCCTTGCGCGACCTGTCACGGCAGACGGGGGCCACGATCGTGGTCGATCCCAGGGTGATGGATCAGGCCAAGGCCAGCACCACGGTCGGCCTGGAGGATGTCACCCTGGAGGGCGCTGTGCGCGTTCTCGTGGAATTGGCCGGGCTGAAAATGGCCCGCATCGACACGGTGATTTTTGTCACCTCCCCGGCATCAGCCGCGTCCATTCGCCTTGACTCCGGGGACGGAGGTTCAGTTTCCCCTTTTTTTGAACCACAGCCTCGCGCGGTTCCCGGCCCACCGGTCCCGGGCATGGGCGCCCTTCCACCGCTCCCCAGAATCCCTCAGCCGGCGGCGGAGATCGCGCCTGCTCCCATGGCGGGCGGAAACGCCCTTCCCGCTCCTCCACCGCCCCCGAACCGCTGACCATGTCCCTTCCCAAGCGCTCCCTGGTCGGCTGGGGCCGTCTCCTGCTTCCCCCCGTGCTGCTCGCGTTTTTGGGATGGCATTTTTATCGATCCTTCAAATCTTTGGAGGAAAGCGACTCAAGAGCCCTGATCGCTTCCATCCCGGCTTGGTCATGGATCGTCTGCGCGGGCCTGTACCTGGCGGGCATTCTCGCCTCCGCTGCCTACTGGCGCATGTTGATGGCGGCTTGCGGGCATTCCGTGCCCCCCTTGGCTGCGGGTCGAGCCTTCCTGGTGAGTCAAATGGGAAAATATGTTCCCGGGAAAGGGCTGGCTCTTCTGATTCGCGCGGGCATGGTTCGCGATCACCAAGTCCCCATGACCATCGGATTGGCCACGGGAATGATCGAGGTCCTCTGGACCATGGCTGTTGGATCCATGCTGGCGTTGATCGTGGCTTGCTCCCTCGAATGGGCCGGTGGATTCGCCGTTTCCACCGATCCATGGCTAGTGCCCAAACTCCTGGCCATAGTGGCCATCACACTGGTTCCCGCCTGGCCCTCATGGAGCATTCGGTTGGCGCGCGCTTCAGCCCGCCGGCTAGGTTTCGATGCCGGAGACAACCCGTTCCATTTCAGCGCGCGCCAGTTGGCCTCGGGTGCCATGGTGGTGGCCTTGGGATGGCTGTTGCTGTCCATGAGCCTGATCGCACTGATCGAGGGAATCGCCCCGGGGAGCGCGTGGAAATTGGCCCTGCCCGCCTTGGCATGGGTGCCCTTGGCCAATGTCGGCGGGTTCATCGCCTCCACCCCGGGTGGACTCGGTGTCAGGGAGTATTTGCTCCAGCAGGCCCTGCTTCCCGAATTGGGCCCGGAGCGGGCACTTTTGGCCTCGCTTCTGCTTCGAATCGTCTGGACCGTTGCCGAAGTCGCATCAGCGCTAGTAATGTGGCTTTTGTGGCGAAAAAAAATCCCAGCTTCGGCGCGCGGAACCTCCTGACATGATCTCCATTGTGGTTCCGGTTCACGACGAGGAGGGATCGCTCCGGGAATTGGCGAGTGAAATCCTCGCGGTGGGTCCCATGGGCGGCCATGCCCCGCAGGTGATTTTCGTGGATGACGGCAGCCGGGACGATTCCTGGCAGGTCATCGAGGAACTCACCTCGAAGCATCCTGAAATGATCGGCATCCGCCTGCGTCGGAATTTCGGCAAGGCCGCGGCGCTGATGGCCGGGGTTGCACAGGCTTCGGGCGACTTCATCGTGACCATGGACGCGGACCTGCAGGACGACCCTGCCGAAGTTCCCGAAATGCTGGCCAAATTGCTGGCGGGCGGTCCTGTCGGCAAAAAGGGGCGTACCGCGCCTTTCGACATCATCAGCGGCTGGAAAAAGGAACGCCACGATCCCTGGCACAAGGTTTTTCCCAGCAGGGTTTTCAACGGCATGGTCAGTTGGCTGACGGGCGTCAAGCTCCACGACCATAACTGCGGCCTCAAAATCTACAGGGCCGAGGTTTTCCGGGAGGTTGCCCTGTATGGCGAACTGCACCGGTTTGTTCCGGTCCTTGCCGCGGCGCGCGGATTCCGCACCGGCGAGATGGTCGTCAGGCACCGCCCACGCACCTCGGGAAGCAGCAAGTATGGGTTCAGCCGCTTCTTCAAGGGATTCATCGACCTGCTCACCGTCCGATTCCTCACCGGCTTTGGCGGCAGGCCCAAGCACTTGCTCGGCGGTATGGGTTTGCTCGTGATGGGGTTCGGCCTGCTTATGCTCCTTTGGCTCGGGGGAGTATGGTTTGCCAGAATCTTCGACCCCGACATGGGCGAACCCCTTCACAAGCGCCCCATGCTGGTCCTGGCGGTGACCGCCGTTCTCGTCGGCATCCAATTGGTTTCCCTCGGCTGGCTGGCGGAACTGCTGATCTTCACCCATCGACAACCAGCCCTGCCCTACTCGGTCAAGCAGACCGCCGGAAACGCCCGGGCGATTGTCCCGCCCGAACGCCCCCTGTAAGCTTCACGATTCCAAGCCGGCGTCGTCGTCGGCCCTCCCGCTTGAAAGGTTGTGACATGTCGGATCAACGCAAGAGCCTGATGACCACCGGCGGCCCCGGCCGCGCACCCAATCGCGCCATGCTTCGCGCCGTGGGTTTTGTCGATGAGGATTTCAACCGGCCCGTTATCGGCGTGGCCAGCCTTTTCAGCGACATCACCCCGTGCAACGCCCACCTCGACAGGCTCGCCCGCAAGGCGGTGGAAGGTATCCGCACAGGCGGAGGGGTGCCGCAGATCTTCGGCGCGCCCACCGCCTCCGACGGCATCATGATGGGCCACCAAGGCATGCGCTACTCGCTGGTCAGCCGTGAGGTGATCGCCGACTCCATCGAGGTGGTTTCCGCGGGCATGAACCACGACGGCGTCATCGCCATCGGCGGTTGCGACAAGAACATGCCCGGCTGCCTCATGGCCATGGCCCGCATGAACATCCCCGGCGTCTTCGTCTACGGCGGCAGCATCATGCCGGGCGTCGGCGAGCACGGCGAGGCCCTCGATATCGTCAGCATCTTCGAGGCCGTCGGCCGCCAGCAGGCCGGCAAGCTTTCCGA
>CAWUNZ010000226.1:0-5774 GCA_963923445.1 uncultured bacterium | reverse complement strand
CTTGCGGGAGTTTCAGCCACCCTCTATTGGCAGGTGGCGGCAATTATTTCTGCGATTGCGGGTGGCGCCTTGGCTGATCGATGGTCGGCCAAGTCCCACAGGGGGCGCATCCATGTCAGCGCCTTGGGCATGGCCATGATAGTCCCCGCCATTCTCGGCGTTGGTTTTGCCGGATCATTGTTTTCAGCCGTCGTTTGCCTGATTCTGTTTGGCATTGGCTGGGGTTTTTTCGATGGTAACAACATGCCCATCCTTTGCCAGATTGTCAGGCCCCGACTCCGCGCCACAGGCTATGGAATCATGAATCTGGTCAGCATCAGTTGCGGCGGTTTGGCCGATTGGGGATTTGGAACCCTCCGGGACAACCATGTCCCTCTTGAAATCATCTTCGGGGTTTTCTCCTCTCTGGCTGCCCTTTCAGCCGGTCTGGTCCTTTTGATTCGTCCACGCAAGGATTTGCTGGAAGCATGATCACTCACACTTTGGATTCGGAAGAAGGCCGAGCGCACTATCTCACCGTTTACCGAGACGGTCTGCTGAAGGACACCATCCCGTTTTGGTTTCCCCGCTGCGTGGACGAGGAACACGGCGGATACCTCCATTGTCGGGATGCCGACGGTTCCCTGATCGACACCGACAAATCAGTATGGGCCCAAGGCCGAATGTCCTGGCTGCTATTGGAACTCCACAATACGGTTGAAAGGCGACCTGAGTGGCTGAATTGGGCGCAGTCGGGCCTCGATTTCCTCGCCAGCCACGCATTCGACACGGATGGGCGAATGTTTTTCCACCTGGCTAGGGATGGCTCCCCCCTGAGAAAGCGTAGGTACGCCTACTCCGAATCTTTTGCGGCCATTGCCTGGGCGGCGCATGCGCGGGCCACGGGTAGTGACCAATCCGCCAGCAAAGCCGCCTTGTTATTTGACCAGTTCACCCGTTGGAACTTCACCCCCGGGCTCATGCCACCCAAGGATACCGGGATGCGCCCCGCCATCGCCCTTGGTCCCCGCATGATCACCATTGTGACCGCCCAGGAACTTCGGGCCAATTTGGGGGAGAGCAAGCAATGGACACATTGGATTGATCGCTGCATCGACGAAATCGACAAGTTGTTCGTCAAGCATGACCTTCGCGCCGTCATGGAGACCGTCGCGCCCGATGGATCCATCATCGATCACTTCGACGGCCGGTTATTAAACCCGGGACATGCGATCGAGGGCGCTTGGTTCATTCTCCGGGAAGCTGAGCACCGCGGCGATGAATCGCTGTCCAGACTCGGTTGTTCCATGGTTGACTACGCTTGGGAACGAGGATGGGACAAGGAATATGGCGGCTTGTTCTATTTTCGTGACATCGAAGGTAAGCCTGTCAGCGAGTATTGGCATGACATGAAATTCTGGTGGCCGCACAACGAGGCTGTCATCGCCACTCTCATGGCCTGGCAAGCCACAAACGATTCCAAGTACTCCAACTGGCACGCGCTGGTCCATGAGTGGAGTCATCGCCACTTTGCCGACGCGGTGCATGGCGAATGGTTTGGTTACCTCCACCGCGACGGCAGACTGTCCAACACAATCAAGGGAAACCTCTGGAAAAGCTGCTTTCATCATCCCCGGATGCAGTACTGGTGCTGGCGCCGGCTGAGCGCCTCGCCGGGAATCCCCCTTTCCTCCTGAATGGTGTTAGGCTAATACATCATGAACCGGAATGGAGCCGGATCCCTACAAGGAGTTTATCTATGGCTGGTGTCTTTGAAGTCAAGAAGGCCAAGAATGGCGAGTATCATTTCAACCTGAAGGCCTCAAATGGCCAGGTTATCCTCTCGAGCCAGATGTACTCCACACGCGAAAGCGCCCTCCGCGCGGTGGCCTCGGTTCAGGCAAACGCGGCTTCCGAGGACCGCTATGTCCGCAAGGAAGCCAAGAAGGGATTCCACTTCGTGCTCAAGGCAACCAATGGCTGGGTGATCGGCTCCAGCGAGACCTACAACACGGAAGCGGCCATGGAAAAGGGAGTGGCATCCGTGAAAAGCAACGGCCCCAAGGCCAAGGTCGTCGAGCTGTAGTCGACCGCGGTCAGCCGAGTAGAACCGGTGGCGAATCCGCCACGCGATGAACCACCTCGCCAATGATGGCGGCCTCAGCAAGCCCCTCATTGGCGAGGTCTTTCAAAATCTCTTCAGCCTTGTCAGCTGGTATACCAGCCAACAAACCACCGGAGGTTTGGGGATCGAATAACCAGTCCGGAACTGCCCCGATCGTTGATTCAATCCGAAAAGCCTGACGTTGATTATCCGGGTGCAGGGTTGAAAGGATTCCGGCCTTGGCCACTTGTTGAAATCCTTCAAGCACCGGCACAGACGCGGCCCTTAGGCGGCACCCCATGGCACTCGCGTCTAGCATTTCCAGCAAATGCCCAACCAAACCGAAGCCGGTGACATCAGTACAGGCGGCAACATCATGCCGGGCGAAAATTTTGGCTGCCTTGTCATTGGCAACCAGCATCGACGCAACCGCTCCGCCCAGCCATTCGGACCTGCATTTCCCCCGCATCCAAGCCGCCAAAATCGCTCCAGTCCCCAAGGCCTTGGTCAGAATTAACAAATCGCCCGCCCGTAAGGCCCCCTTGCGAAAGAGCCTGTGCTTTTCCCCATGCCCCGTGACTGCCAACCCCAATGCCAATTCGCTACCCTCAGTGGTGTGTCCTCCCGATAGCACCACTCCCAACGCCTTCAATTCACGACAGGCGCCTCCAAGCATTTCCCTCAGCAGGTCCTGCTGGATCAGACCACGGGCATAGGGAACGGTTGCCACCGCGAGGGCGCAGAAGGGCCGGGCATTCATGGCAAAAATATCGGAAACAGAGTGGAGGGCGGCAACTCTTCCAAACAAATACGGATCGTCAATAAAAGATTTAAAATGATCAACGGTCTGGACTTCCACCACCGCGCCAGGCTCGCCGTAAAGCGCGGGATCCATGAGGTGAACCGAGGCATCCTCCCCATCACTCGCCCCGACCACAAGTCTGGCGTCGGCACCGGTATCCAACTCCTTGAGTACAGAACCGAGGACATCGCTCGAAACCTTGCTGCCGCATCCCCCGCATCGCATGAGGGGTGATTCAACTCCCTCGGTAGTTCTCCCCATGAGTTGTAGATCAGTGAACATCGCCACCCATCGCCGGTCGATTCGATCCTTCCAGCGCCGCCAGATGGTTCCCTTGATGGCAAACGGCCCCCATGTGGCCAAAGCCTCGCCATCTGCGGTATTGAGCAAACTCAAGGTGGCTCTTTGGGGGCTCCATGGAACCAAGGGTGCATCCATCAGAGAGGCAAGAATGTTCGTCCACAGGATTTTCCCCTGCCGAACAGCATGGACTCCATTTTTTGCCAAACCTGGATACGGTCTGACAGCGACTCCATCCCCGGTTCCGAACACATCCGGATGGGACACGCTCCGGAGGTGGGCGTCAACAGCGAGAAAACCACCCGGATCAGTCTCCAATCCACATCCGGAAACAGCCATGGCCGCCACGGCGTTGGTGGCCCAAAGAACCTCACTGCAAACGATCCTTTCGCCATTGCCCAGGATCAGGTTGCCGGAATCGCGCCCAATCACGCGCCGATCCAACCTCACCTCGATGCCTCTTGCCTCCATGGTTTGCTTCAAAATTTTTCCCGCCCGCGAGGGAAAAGCGGGAACCAACCTTTCACCCGCATGAATCAGAACCAATTGGAAGCCTGCATACCGACCCAGTTTCTTGTGAATGGCCATGGCCAATTCGCATCCGCTGGCGCCTCCTCCCACCACCGCAAGCCGGTAGGGGCGCGGGTTCGCGGCCAATTCAACGGCCAATTGGTCGACACGGTGAACCAAGTTTCCCAAAGGACGAATGGAACCAGCCGATTCCCCCACTGGCATCCATGGGTTCGACCCAAGTGACAACGACAGAGTGTCATAGCGGATGGCCGGTCTACCCAAAACCGTGATGGTTTTGGCAACCGGATCGATTCCCGCCAGGTCTCCCACGACCAACCTGGCGCCTGCGGCCCGGCAAAGGCGTGACAAATCAATTCGGATTTCATCCCGACTGTAGTCACCGCCAATCAGCCCTGAAACCATGGCGCTGTAGGGCGACACGGCAGACGAATTCACCAACGAGACTGAAATTCTTGGCTCAGGCCGCATTGCCAGTTGGCGCAACGCCACTAGATGAGCGTTGCCCGCCCCGGCAAGAACGACATGCTTTTCAATGGGTTGTCTTATATCCATCTTTTAAGGGTAGCCGATCCGGCCGAGGAGCGACTCGGGTTCAACCTGGTTTTGCCATTGTTCCAGCCTTCAGTTCGCCCCCCTGAAACACGGCGCGAATATTGGAGCGATTCTCCAACAGTTTGATGTCAGCCAGCAGGTCTCCACGAACAACCAGCACATCCGCCAACTTCCCGGGCTCAAGAGTTCCTAATTCGGAATGCCGTCCCAGGATTTTCGCTCCATTTCGCGTGGCGCATACCAATACCTCAGCAGGAGTAAAACCAACATCCTCCACAAAAAACGATAGTTCCCGCGCATAGTCTCCATGGGGATTCCATGCGAACCCATAATCACCGCCCATACCAAGGCATCCTCCCGCCTTGAGAATCATCCGGGCGCTCTCAATCCCACCCTCGAGAGTCTCCCGATGCCCATCGATGACCCGCTGCGACATTCCAAACTCCGGCCCCCGTTCAACGCTGGCCTTTTCAAAATAAAGTGCAGGCACGACGGGTACATCCCGGGCCAAGAGCAGGTCCAGACACTCGGAATCCATGAATGTCCCATGCTCCACGGCGTCGTAACCGGCGCGCAGGGCGTTCTTGATTCCAGCCGTTGCGCGGCAGTGGCCAGTCACCTTGAGGCCATGGTTATGGGCCGCAGCGACAACGGCGCTCATTTCCTCGAATGTCATGCACAATGTGTGGTGGTCGTTGGTATCCGGCGCGGCGGCATCTCCCGTTGGATAGGTTTTCACCCACTCAACACCGTCCTTGACCAGTTTCCTTACCGCCGCTCGCGCCTCCACTGGGCCGTTCACCAGAAACACAAGGCCCTCCATACCAATTTTGCGAAATTCCGGATTCCAATCCATGAGGCCACCCGAACCGCAAATCTCCCGGCCTGAGGCGGCCAAGCGCGGACCGGGAGTCAGTCCTTCCTCGATCGCCTTTTTCAGCCAGACATCGATATTGTGCAGGCTACCGCCCGATCGGGCGGCGGTGTAGCCGCATTCCAGCGCCAATCGGGCGTTCGCGGCGGCAAGAAGGGTCACATATTCGATCGGATATTTGATGTCGAGATCCTCGAGGGCAGCGACATTAAAATAGGTTGGATGGAAATGAGCCTCGATCAATCCTGGTAACACGGTGCAACCGGTGGCATCCACGACAGTTGCGAAGGGATCCGCTGGCCCTAAATCCGCGCCGACAGCCTCGATATGACCATCTCGAACCCGTACTTCGGCGCCAACCAAGGCGGACGCCCCGGTTCCGTCGAACACTTTTCCGCCAACGATTCTCAAACGACCAGTTGCCGTTTTCATGGTGCACCATCAATTCATGGATTGAATGACCGACAATAACACGCCCTCCCTGCCCTCGCCATCATGGCGGATCAAGGCGGCATTACCGGCGCATGGGTCTGAAAATCACAAAATTAAAAGGTTTTTGAAATCATTCAATCAATCATACATTTGCTGGAAATCCCGACACTATCTCCCCCCTTGAGTCGATTTCCGGT
>CAWUNZ010000225.1:0-5786 GCA_963923445.1 uncultured bacterium | reverse complement strand
AAGGGAATGGTGGGAAAAAACTGAGTGGTGTCGTCACCATGGGCGCCATACCCGTAAGTGCGTCGCTCGGTGAGAAGGAACGAAGTCTCCAGGCCAAATGTGTTGTCGTCGTCGAGCCAGCCGCCCGCCAGCAGCCTCATGCCGCTGAAAGTGCCATAAGTGACATCGTTCTTCGGAAAGTACACCGATGTCCCGGTGCTCCCCAACACACCATTTCCCAGAACTTGGCTTTGGCTGGTGCGGGGTCCCATCGTCATGTACGGGATGGACATGGGGCTGGGTTGCGCGAACCACCAAAGGTAGTCCAAGGAAGTCCAGAAATCGCCAGCCATTGGGGCGCCGTTGGGTTCCACCAGCCGTGTTATGTCGGGCAAAGGCCCGGTGGCGATAGGCGGTGGAACAATAAGACGATTGGTGTCTTGGGGAAGCGTGGTCAGGGCTGGCGGATTACCAGGTTCCGGCGAATGGGCCGACTGGGCAAAAACAGTGCTGGCCGGAAACAGGCCCGCCACGGCGAACAAGGCGGCATGAAGGATCCGCATGGATCAACCCCCAAGGCATCCACCCAACCCCGCGGATTCCGACTCCCCTTCAATCGACGGGGATGGAACGCCGCGAATGCGTGGTGTTCTCGGGTGGTATCGGCAATTCCGGTTAAGCAACTTGCGCCATGTTTGCCTAATCGCTCGGCCATGATGATTTGAACGAAAAAACCGAAGTGATCGTCGCGCTTATTTCAGGTGAAATTCGAGGGGCGCATTCAAGTCGAGCCGAATTTCGGCGGTTTGCCCGGATTCGGCGGGATCCAGATAGCGCGCGGGTAGTGACGGTGCCGCGATGGTGACAGCGTAATAGCCGGGCGCCACACCCTCCCGACCATCGGACCAAATACGGAAAAAACCCTGCTGGTCGGTGGATCCCATGCCCATCGGCCCGTCCTGCCCCCTTCTGGGATCAGGGCTGAAAACGATGGTTCCCCCTGATAGTGGACGGTCCTGATAATAGACCACACCTTGCACCGGGACCAAATCGCCCGCCATTTTGGAAGACTTGGGCCCCCACCAGGCAAAAGCCAAGCCACCGGCAAAGGCTCCCGCGACGACAAGCCAAGGCCATTTTCCTTCCCACCAAGAGGCCGGGGCCTCATCGCGCTGGATTGTTTCCGGAAGTGGGGGCATGGCGCACCGCGCGTGGACAACTCTCTCAGACGCGGAAGTTAGCCTGAAAAGCTTGGCCAAGGCAATGCAAAACCACCCGCCGGTTGTTCGGCTTGACCCCCCTTGGAGGCATGGGTAGAAGCGCCGAACCTCAAGTGGATCCGGGAGTGCCGGAAGGCTCGAAACCCCGGCGGATTGCGGTGGCCACGAAGGCCCCGCGGGCGCGACCCGAGGTGTCGTCGCGAAAAAGCAGGAGGCAAGCCCCGTGAAGCGAATCGTGGCCCTTGGAATGATCGCCGTGGTGCTCGGCGGACTGGCGTGGATGGGTGGCCGGTTGACGGCCCAATCCGGCGCGGTCGCAGGCGCCGACAGCCGCTCCCGCGTGGCGCTGCTGAACTTGTCGCATGTGCTCAAGAACTACCAGAAGGCCGTGGTTCTCAACAATGAGTTGAAGGATCTCGCCTCCCCCTTCCAGCAAAGGGCCAAGGCCAAGGCGACCCAGTACGAGGCGCTCGCCAAGGAAGCGCAGACGAAGCCCGATCAGCGCGAACTATACGAAAAGCAGGCCCGGCAACTGAAGCGCGAACTGGAAGACCTGTCGAACGAAACCCAGCAGGTCATGGCCAAGCGTCAGGATGACGCCCTTGTCCTGATCTACAAGGAAGTCCAGGACGCCTCGCAGCGCGTGGCCATGTCCCAGGGCTTCGACATGGTTCTGAGCTACAACGACGCCACCACCTCCCAGGAATACTGGAGCCCGATGAACATCATGCGCAAGCTCCAGCAGGGCGCGTGCACACCTCTTTACTTCACCCGCGGGATGGACATCAGCGCCGATGTGGTCAACGCGCTCAACCAGGCTTACGGGCGCACCGCACCCGCCGGGACAACCCCGGGCGCCGCGCCGGCGACAGGCGCGACGGGCGCAGCACCGTCAGCTCCAGCCACGGGAACCGGCGCCCCCGGCACCGCGCCGCGCCAGTGAGCTGAACCAACAAGGCCCACGGTGAACGCCGTGGGCCTGATCCCATCCACAGGTCCGGAGTCTGAACCGTGCTGCGACGGATCTCCCAGCGCTGCCAGCGCACCCTGACCCGCACAACCGCCATCAGCGGGGTTGGATTCCTGACAGGCCGTGACATCACGGTCCGATTCATTCCCGCCTCGGCGGACGAAGGCATCAAGTTTGTCCGCGCCGACCTGCCGGGCCGTCCAGCCACGCCGGCCCATGTCTCGAGCGTGACGGGAACCTCGCGACGGACCACGCTGGGTGGCGAGGAAGGCGTGAGCCTGGTGGAGCATGTCCTCGCCGCGCTCGCCGCCCTGAGGATCGACAACTGTACTGTGGAGCTAAATGCTCCGGAACCTCCCGGACTTGACGGCTCTTGCCAGGGATTTGTCGACGCCCTGACGGATGCCGGGACGCGGACCTTGCCGGCGCCACGACACGCGTACACCCCCGAGCGCGCGGTCACCGTGACCGCTGGAAACGCCAGCCTGACATTGCATCCCGCCGAGAACACCGAACTCACCATCACCTACATGCTCGATTACGGCGCCACCTCGCCGATCCCCAGACAGATCCACACGCACCAGTTTTCCACAGGCGAATTCGCCCGCCGCATCGCGCCATGCAGGACTTTTCTGCTGAGCGATGAGGTCGAGGCGTTCCGGAAGCAGGGCTTGGGGGCAAGGACCTCGTTTGAGGACCTGCTGGTCTTCGGCCCCGGTGGGGTGATGGGAAATCGGCTGCGTTTCGGCGATGAACCCGCGCGGCACAAGGTACTCGATATCCTCGGCGACCTCGCGCTGACCGGCTTCGACATCGCCGGGCACATCGTGGCCTGCCGCTCGGGCCATCCGCTCAATGTGGCCCTTGGCCGGCAATTGGATTCGATGGCCGGGGCCGAGCGCCCCAGTTCATTCATCGACCGTCGATTCCTGCGTTCGGCCTGATCCAAATCAAGTGAAGAATCCGGGGGGAAATACGATGGGAACCGGGCGACTCAAGGTGGGACTCGCGGGAGTCGGCCATCTGGGCAAGGCGCACGCGCGGATTCTCTCCCAGCTTCCCGGCGTGGAACTCGTCGGCATCGCCGACCCGATGATCGACCAAGCCCGCGCCGTGGCGGCCGAGCGAAATTGCCGGGCGTTCGAATCCCACAAGCCGCTGCTGGACATGGTCGAGGCCATGGTGGTGGTCACTCCCACCCGTTTCCACCATGCCGTGGCAGCCGAGGCGCTGGACCACGGGCTGCCGGTATTCGTTGAAAAGCCGCTGGCTTCCACATCGACCGAGGCCGCGGAACTTGAGGAAGCCGCGCGCCGCCGCGGTTTGCCCCTGCAAGTGGGTCACATCGAGCGATTCAATCCGGCCTACGAGGCGCTCAGGCGCCGCCTGTTCCGACCGCGTTACATCCGCGCCGAGCGCTCTGGCCCATTCACGGGCCGCTCTCTGGACATTGGCGCCGTATTGGACCTGATGATCCACGACATCGACCTGGTGCTCGACCAGGCGCGCGGCGCCGAGGTGGTTCGGGTGGAGGCCATGGGCAACTCCATTCTCGGAGGCCACGAGGACCTGGCCCAGGCGCGCCTGGTGATGGGTGACGGCCTGGTGGCGGACCTGACGGCGTGCCGTTGTCAGCCCACCGCTGTAAGGCAAATGAACATGTGGGGCGCCGAAGGATTCGCCACGCTGGATTTCGCCTCCAAGACTCTCAGGTTCGTGGAGGCTTCCGAGGAGATTCTCCAAAAGCGCATCAAGGCCCCGGAAATGGCACCCGCGGCGGTGGCTGAACTCAAGGAGACGATCTTCCAGAAACACCTGGTGCCGGGTGAAACCGCCTGCCCCGGACCCCACGACGCGCTCACCAGCGAGCTGATCGACTTTGTCGCCGCCATAAGGCAGCAAAGGGCCCCGCGGGTGGATGGCAGGGCCGGCCGCAGGGCGATCCAGGTGGCCGAGAAAATCCTCGAGGCCATGAAGCAACACGCGTGGACAGGCCATCCCGAGGGACCGAAGGGGCCGCATCAGGTGCCGGTACTTCCCAAGGAATCACCGCGCCGGGTCGCGTGAGCGCGTAAGCTCAGGCCAGCAATTGGCGGATCACTTCGCCTTGAATCAGCGGCACCTCGCGACCGAGGCGGTCGTTGATCTGGCTTGAGCCGCCAACGCCCAGCCTGTGGTACAGGGTGGCGACCAAGTCGGCCGGGCGCACCGGGGATGTGCTCGGTTCAGCCGCGTAGCGGTCCGAGGAGCCATGCACCACTCCCTTGCGGAACCCGCCCCCGGCGACGATGCAACTGAAAACCTTGGCCCAGTGATCGCGCCCATCCCGGCCGGCCCCGGCCCCCCCGGGGACCGATTGGCCCACCCGGGGCGTTCGCCCCATCTCGCCCGACCAGACCACCAGGGTCTCGTCCAGCATGCCCCTGTCCTCCAGGTCATCCAGAAGGGCGCATAGCGCCTTGTCGGCGGGGGGACAGAGCCGGGTCTTCAGGTCGATAAAATTCCTCTGATGCGTATCCCAATAAACGCTGACATTGGTGATCCCGTCGTTCTGCCAGTAAACGGTCACCACGGGAACACCCGCCTCCACCAGCCTTCGGGCCTGCAGCACCGCCTGGCCGTGAATGTTCATGCCGTACCGTTCGCGCAAGGCCATGGGTTCGCGGGAAAGATCAAAGGCGGCGGCCGCCTTCTGGTTGGCCAGAAGGCGGAGGGCCTGCTCGCGATGGCGGCCCTGCGCGGAGGTGTCCGCCGAGGCGAGCGGGGCCAGGGCCTCGAGGCCGGCGACCAGGCGGGCGCGTTCGGACATGCGCCCCCCGGCGAGATCGGGCACGGGCGTGATCTCGCCGATGCTGTACCCGGGGCTGGATGGATCCGCCTCGATGCGCATCGGTTGCCAAACGGGGCCGAGCCAACCTGCCCCCTGGCCATGGGTTGATTCCACGAAGCGGGGAGCCTTGTCCGGCGAATGGGGCATCAGGTTGATGGCGGCGGGAAGGTCATTGCCGGCCCCCCGGCCCATGCGGGCCAAGACGGACGACATGCCGGGGAAATCGTCCCGAAGCGGTTGCCCGAGGTTGCCCATCGGGTGGCCGGTCAGCAGCAGGTGGGGCGCCGTGGTGTGGTTCACATCGTCGTGGGTCATCGAGCGTATGAGGCAAACCTTGTCCAGCCGGCGGGCGATTCCGGGCAGGTGCTCGCAAACGCGCACACCGGGCAGCGCGGTCTGGATGGTGGAGAACTCCCCGCGGTATTCGACCGGGGCATCGGGCTTGGGATCGAGGGTGTCCTGCTGGGCGGGACCTCCCCAAAGGAAGACGAAGATGCAAGCCTTGGCCGGTTTTCCGGAGGAAGGCGCCGCCAGGAGACGCGGGCATCCGGCGCCGAGGAACGGCAAGGCGCCCAGTTGGAGGATGGTTCGCCGGCTTGGAGGCGCCTGAAACATGGTTCACCGGGCTACGGGAGGGACGGCGAAGTACTCAAGAAAATGATAACCTGCAGGCTGTCGATTGTGTGAATTCGGCCGCAAATTCGAAAAGAAGCCATACCGTTGGATGGCCCCATGGACATCGCGCGGCAATTCGCTTTCGAAGCCCGTCGGAAAACGGAGATGCGAA
>CAWUNZ010000224.1:0-5807 GCA_963923445.1 uncultured bacterium | reverse complement strand
ACCGAAATCGTCGGCAAGGATCAGCACAATATTGGGCTTGGCGCCCGCCGCGGGCGCCATCGTCAAGCCCGCAAGGCAGGCAATCGTCAATGAACTCATCACTTAGGTTCCAACAAGGTCACATGTCCGAGGTGCGATTGTACACCCATCCATGGCCTGGTGTTTGGTCCCTCATTGCTTACCAACGCTTCCCCTTGAACTCGGATATGTTCGATGAGTACGGAAGCATGAGTGGATGGCCCGGTTGACCCTTGGCGGTCAATGAAAGGCACATGAGCTGAATTCCCCGGGATCTCATCAAGGCCACCACCGCCTGATCACGGTTGAAAAGGCTGCCATGATTCCCCCAGCATGCCACGCAAGCTGCCATCCGGCCGGCCATTGCCAGAAGAAAGGAATCGTTTTCAGGCCCGATCGGTTCGGCGGCAACGGCCAGGGCGCGAGGCCAACGAGACCTGAGCGCGAACAGGTTGCCTACCTCGATGCCGCCAAACCCGAGTCTCCGGGCGAACCCGATACACTTGCGGATGGTCGGATCGTCGCGTTCGGAACACGCCGTTGATGGGTTGAGCCCGATGAAACCAAGCCGAGGGCCCGGGGCCCAACGCCTCCAAAGGCTGTACCTGTAAACGCCATCGGTTGAAAATTCGGCTCCGTTTCCAAGCGGCATTCTTTGCTCCCGGCGGGAAATCAGCCCCGGACGCCGGCCCTGCCTTTCAACATTTCAGGAATCGACTCGGCTTTGTCGAGCGTGTAGGCGTACGAAAGGGAAGGCTCTCGAATTGTGCCTGCCACCTCGGGTTTGTGGGCGCAGCCGGAATAGATGTTGTCGCGTTCCACCAACCTGCCCGGACGGGGCGACTTGCCGAACACGGTGTGCGTGGGATAGTCGACCTTCTCGAAGTAGTTTCCCTCAACCAGCACTCCGGCATCCATCGACGAGTGCACGCCATGGGATACACCCTTGAAGTGGTTGTTGAACACATGGACGGTCTCGGCAAATCGCACTCGCGGATGGCGGGAAACGGTTCCGTCGAAAAGGTTATGATGGTAAGAGACTCGCAATTTACCAGAATCCGTTTTCTTGGCGGAATCGGCGTCGCTGTGCCCGACAAGCGAGGTCTTGTGGTGATGGTGGAATCGGCACCATGAGACGGTGACCAGGTCCGAACCCCGCTTGATGTCGAGAAGTCCGTCGGCGCAATCCGACAAGTCGCAATGATCCACCCAGACATGGGTGGATCCCTCCTCGATGCTGATGCCGTCAGGTTTCGCACCGCGAATAGCAAGATGGCTGATGATCACATTGCTCGCGGAACGAACATTCAATCCGGCGCCGGTCAAACCAGCGCCCAGGCCTGCTGAAGTAATCGTCTTGTTCGATCCAATCCGCACGGAATCAGAAAGGCGGATCTCACCCATGACCTTGATGACGCCGGGCTTGTCTCCCTTGGCGGCTTTCGCCAACGCGGCTTGATCCGACACCACGGAAACAGACCCGCCCATGCCGCCGGTGGTGCCCTTTCCGACCGAGGCCCAGCCCACCGGGCCAAGCGTGGTTTGACCACGAACCCATTGGCCGAATAACACGAAGCCGGACAACGCTCCAACGCACTTCCTGCGAGTGACCGTTTGGTTCATTTCACATCCCCACATAGGGCACTGGCAGCAAAAAGGCGTGCTGTTCGTACAGGCCGATGATGCCGCTCCAACTGATGTACTGGCTCAAGAAGACAAAGAGCACATAAAGAAGAGCCGCAGGCAACAGGGGCAATCTGCCCGACCAGCGGAAGGCCCAGTGGCTGTTCAAATCCCTGTGTTCCGCCAAACTGACCGCAAAGCCCATCAGGAACCTTGCCGGGAAAATGAACGCGACAAAAAACAGACCGGGAAGCCACAAGGCCTCGTCGGGCACCGCCTCCACCTTGAGCAAATAAAGCGGTATGGCCGAGAGCAATGACAACACCAAGGCAAAGCTGATGGCCCATGGGGCGCGCAGGTAGGTTTTTGTTGCCTCCCGCCATTCAAACATGGGAGCGATGCTGTTCCGGGCCGCCATGCGCGCCTGAATGATCGGGATGTACAGGGCCATGGCGGCAAGCCAAGCCGCGCCGATGAAACCAAACAAGGGTGCGATGGGAGTCCGGGCGTGCCCCAAGGCCAGAAGGGTGACCGGCAAAGCCAGCCAAAACAGCGTCGCGAAGAACACCCGAAAACCCAGCCACCAGAAGTAGGGCAACCGCAGAGACCAGATCAGGCCAAGGGTGAAATCCCTGGCCCGGACGAACGAGCCTTCCCTGCGGAATTCCTTCCAGAACCAAACCGGATGAAACGGCCACAGGAAATATCGGATGCGCCCGCCCCGGGCAATGGCCAACGCGGCGTGGATCGGGACAACAAATGAAAGCAGCATCACCAGAACGCGCAGGCGGGCTGCCATGGAACCGGCGGGGTCGATCACCGAGGCGGTGGCGGCAAGGTCTCCCAAATATCGGATCGGTAGAAGCATCAACCAGAATGCACCCACGGCCCCACCGGCGCGGGCAGCCAATCGGATGCCGATGAATCCCTTGGAGAACTGGCCCGTCCGCACGATACGGCCAGCGCATTCCAGCATGTAGCCCAAACTGAGAAATTGCAGGATCGGAACCGCCGCGATCACCGCCAAGGCCACCATCATGCAGGCCAGTCCGAACAACCATTCCGCCGCCGAGGCAATGGCGCTCAATCCCCGGCGAAACCACCCCCTTGAACGGCTTTCTGGCGAAACGGCAACGGGTGGAAAAACCGGATCCGTCAACAGGATCTCATCGTCCGCCCATTCAAGTCCCTCTGGCAACGCCATGCTGGGTTCAGGTGAGGCGGGTAACACCTGGGACTCCAAGGAGATATTGATGAGAATGGCCGGCTAGGCCATGAAGTTGAATCTGTTTCACCGGATGCAAGGTATCATGGTCAGAAGCTGGCGCACAGGAGGCCTGATGACGCTTCTGAAAAACATCCTGTTCGTCACGCTCATACTGGGAGGCTTGGCCGCCTTGGGTGCCAGCCTCGTTCCACCCAAGGTTGCTCGACATGTTGCCGGTGAAAGCGTCGCGCCCCCCGACGATGAATTCACTGAAACCGTGAACCGGGTGGACAAGGCCTTCGCATCGACTTGGATTCGCGAGGGAATCCAGCCCGCCTTGCCCGCCGACGACCTGACCGTGGCCCGCCGCCTGTCACTTGGGCTGACGGGAACCATACCCTCGCTGGAGGAGGTCCGCAGGATCGAAGCCTTGCCAAGCGAAGAGCGACTTCCTTGGTGGATCAATCACCTCCTTAAAGACCGGCGATACGCCGATTTTGTCGCCGAGCGGTTCGCGCGGACCTTCGTGGGAACCGAGAATGGTCCTTTCATCTTCTTCAGGAGGAGGAAATTTGTCCTTTGGCTGGCGGCGGAGATCGCGAGGAACCGCCCCTACGACGAGATCGTGCGCGACCTGATCACCACCGAGGGTTTGTGGACCGACAAGCCAGCCACCAACTTTGTCACGGTGACGATAGAGCCCGACAACAAGGAAAAGAGGAACCAGCCCGACCCCATCCGGCTGGCAGGCAGGGTGACACGGGCCTTCCTGGGCCTCAGGCTCGATTGCGCCCAATGCCACGACCACCCGTTCACCCATTGGAAGCAGGGCGACTTCGAGGGACTGGCCGCATTCTTCGGGCAAACCCATGTCGGTTTCCGGGGCGTGTACGACGGGCCGGGTGAATACAAGGTCCAAGACCGCAAGACTCAGGAGTTCCGCGTGGTTGAACCGCGCGTGGCCTTGGCACCGGAACTGTTGCCCGCCGAGGGAACACTCCGGCAACGCCTGGCAACCTGGGTCACCCATCGTGAGAACCCATGGTTCGCCAAGGCCACCGTCAACCGTGTCTGGGCTATCCTGTGCGGACAACCTCTGGTGACACCGATCGACAATCTTGAATCCGCTGAGGCTCCGCCGGAAGCGCTGGGCATCCTGGCCGACGACTTCGCCCGGCATGGCTACGACCTCGCCAGGTTGGTTCGCCTGATCGCCAACACCAGAACCTTCAGGCACGAAAGCGTTTCACGCTTGGATTCCTCCGAAAAGGCTGAAAAGACCTGGGCTTGTTTTCCCCTCACGCGCCTGAGGCCCGAACAGATGGCAGGATCGGTGATCCAGGCGGCCTCGGTGCCAACGATCGACGCCGAGTCACACCTGCTGACCCGCCTCTTCCGCTATGGCGAGCAGAACGATTTCGTCAAACGCTATGGGGACAGCGGCGACGACGAGTTCGATGGCCGGGGAGGCACCATCCCCCAACGGCTGGTCATGATGAACGGAAAGCTCGTGCGGGAAAAATCCCAGGGCGGTCCATTCAACACCAGCACGCGCGTTGACTGGCTTGCCGGCAACGACCAGACGGCCTTGGAGGCCTTGTTCCTTGCCACCCTCACCCGTCGCCCCGATGCCGAGGAGATGGCGCACTTCTCCCAAGCGTTGGCAAATCCACCGCGCGGCAGGGGGCACCAGATCCAGGATATTTTCTGGGCCTTGGTCAATTCCACGGAGTTTTCATGGAACCACTAGGGCGAAGGGGATTCATGCGGACAACCGCCACCCTTGCGGGTTCCACATGGCTGGGACCCCTGAGCCAGCACCTTGCCCGGGCGGCCGAAACCGATCGCTCAGGCGCTGCCGCCCGGTCGGTGATCGTTCTGTGGTTGGCTGGCGGGCCAAGCCAATTGGAGACATTCGATCCCCACGAGGGCGCGCGCATCGCCGGAGGAACCAGGCGCATTCCCACGGCAA
Source organism: uncultured bacterium (assembly GCA_963923445.1). Taxonomy (GTDB): domain Bacteria; phylum Planctomycetota; class Planctomycetia; order Gemmatales; family Gemmataceae; genus REEB421. Next base: position 987 of record CAWUNZ010000224.1, on the reverse strand, counting down.
TCAAGGATTTGTATTTGGCCGAGGGATTGGAGCAGGTTGCCGGCCAGATGGGTTCCATCTCGTTGATCCGGTCGATGATGAGCAGGGAAGGGGACCATGAGCGGGGCACCTACAACCTGAAGACGGGTTTCCGACCCGACCCCACCGTCACGCATCCCGCCCTTGGAGCGGTGGTCTGCCATGAATTGCCCGTGGACAAATGCGAGATTCCCAGGCATGTGAGCATCCTGCATTCCCAATGGCCGGCCCGTGGCGGTTATCTGGGCGATCAATTTGATGCCTTTCTCATGGGGGACCCCAACGGACCGGTCCCCGACACACTTTCCTATTTGCCCAAGGAAAGGGACCGCGCTCGGGCGGATCACCTGGGCGCCATCGAACAAACCTTCGCCCGGGGTCGGATGAAAAGGGTGGAGGAGACATTGCACCGCAACACCATTCAGTCGGCCTTGCGGATGATGAGTTCGGAGCAGCTCAAGGCATTCGATGTCTCACAGGAACCGCTCGCCACGCGACGGTTGTATGGTGAGACGCCTTTCGGCCGGGGATGCCTCGCGGCCAGGCGGCTTGTCGAGGCGGGCGTGCGCTGCGTGGAAGTCACCCTGGGTGGCTGGGACACGCACGCGAACAACCACCAATTCGTTGCCAATAATCTCAAAATCCTCGACCCCGCCTTCGCCGGCCTCATCCGCGACCTGAAAGACAGAAGCATCCTGGATAGAACCCTGGTGTTGTGCATGGGCGAGTTCGGCCGAACGCCCTCCATTAACCCCGCCGGCGGCAGGGACCACTGGCCGGGCGGTTTCAGCATCGCCTTGGCTGGGGGCGGTATCCGGGGCGGGCAGGTGGTCGGCGAGACCGATCCGGAGGGGAAAAAGGAACCGGCTCATCCGGTGCATGTCGGCGGCCTGTTCGCGACGGTGTTTTCAGCGCTGGGAATCGACTATCAGAAAATCAACCAGACGCCCATCGGCAGGACCGTGAAAT
>CAWUNZ010000223.1:0-5809 GCA_963923445.1 uncultured bacterium | reverse complement strand
CTGACCGAGCGCCACCAGCAATGCGGCCAAGATCGTCATGGGCGGACAACTCCATGGGAAACAACACGCGGGACAGACCGCGGCGAGGCGAAACCGTCGGAGTTGCCGAGTTTAATCGGAAACAGGTTCGCCGCCTATGGCGGTGGAGAAGGCGCGCCATGAGGTCTGCGAGACACTATTGGTGAAGAAACGGACGCTCGCGTCGCACATCGCCGCATTCACGCCTCCGGAATGTCGGCTGCGCGCGGCCAACTGCACATTCGTGTTGACGGCGCACGGAAGGCCTTGCTGGGGCAGGTTGTTGCAATAGCTGGCGAACTGGTGAAAGTCGGGCGACGGGCTGTTGGGGGTGTTGAACCCGTGAAACACGGCGCCAGGCCCCCACCAGGTGAAGCCGCGCATGTCGGTGCTGGTGGCCGAGGGATTGACGCCGACGATCGTCTCGGACGCCATCAGCGTGTTGGAGGTGCCGTCGAGGATGTCGGTGAGTTTCTGCACCCCGCCGTTGCGCAGGAATGGCGCCCCGCCGAATGTCACGCCGTTGAAGGTCGCCTGCAGGCGGACGGTGTTGCCGGCGTTGACCACATAGTTGTGCTTGGTCATGTTGGAAAAATTGGGAGCCACATTGTTGCCGCTGCTGGCGTCGCTGGCGCATTGCAGCGTCTTGATGAACTTCGTCGTGACATTCGTGGTGTTGGGCGCCGTGCCGTAGGCCGTCGGACCGGTCTTGAAGCCGGTGTACAGCTTGAACAGCGATTCCTGCTCGATGAACGGCAGGATGGCCACCTGCCATGTGCCCCAGTCACCCCCGGCGTTGTAATCGCTGGCAGGCAGCGAACCCTCGGTCAGGTGCATGTTGTGCATGCCCGTGCCGATCTGCTTGAGGTTGTTGGTGCAACTCATCCGGTTCGCGGCCTCGCGCACCTTCTGGACCGCGGGCACCAGCAAGCCGATCAGCACCGCGATGATGGCGATCACCACCAGAAGTTCGATCAGGGTGAACGCGCTTCGACGCCGGCAATCTGCCATGACAAGACTCCGATGATAAAGGGATAAAATCACTTCAAATCCAGGTCCAACTGGTTGGGGGAGGAGTCGGTGACCTTCCGGATGGCCACCTCCCCGGCGGGCGAATTCAAGTAGCGGGCGGGAAGAATGTCCTTGGGCGGGGGGCCTTCCTGACCGGGCATGGCACCGGGGGGCAACTCACCCGAGCGGTCAAACGCCTGAACCCAGACCATGTACTTGCCCTCGGTGACACCGGCGCTACGGTCGATTTTGAATTCGCCGTTCCTGATCGAAGCACTCGTGCCGGTCGGCTGTTTGTCAGCGGGTTCGAGGCGGATCGACCCATACTGGATCGGTTTGCCACCAAACTTGATCATTCCCTTGACTGGTTGCCTCTCCAAGCCGCCACCACCGCAACCCACCCAGGCCACCGGCAGCAAGAAAATCATGAGCCAACGAACGGGAAGACGCAGTCCGGCTAGTGAACTCATGATGACGAAACCCCAGCCCGCCGAAGACATTAAAACAACTTCATTAAACCTTATTCTATGATGCCAACTTCTCATCTTTCAACCCACGCCCAGCCTGTGGCGCTTGTCCAAGGCCCCGGCAACTGGCGCAACCGGCGTATGGCGGATAGCTTGTCTTTCTCGGCCAACCACCGCCTCGACGAGGTTCCCTGCTTATGAAGCCTTGCCTTTACCCCGCCCTTTTTGCCTTGTCCCTCTTCACCGCCGCCGGCCTGCGCGCCCAGAAGGCCCCCTACGATGTCTTCCCCGCCGCCGAGGCGCCCTACTACCGCGTCCGTTATGAGGGGTCCACCAAGCAGGGTGAGCTTCCCTACGCCGTGAACTACACCATCTGGATTCCCAAGGGCGTGAAAAGCCTCCGGGGCGTGATCGTCCACCAGCACGGCTGCGGCGAGGGGTCGTGCAAGTCGGGCCTCACCGGCGCCTGGGACCTGCACTGGCAAGCCCTGGCCAGGAAGCACGATTGCGCCCTGCTGGCCCCGGCCTACGAGCAACCCGACAAGGCCGACTGCCAGATGTGGTGCGACCCGCGCAACGGTTCGGCCGAGGCGTTCAAGCGCTGCCTGGCCGACCTCGGCGCCAAGTCGGGCCACCCCGAACTGGCTCAGGTCCCTTGGGCCCTGTGGGGCCACAGCGGCGGAGGCCACTGGGCCGGCGGCATGGTGCTGACCCACCCCGACCGCGTCGCCGCCGCCTGGCTTCGCTCGGGCGTGCCGGTGCTGAAGGCCGACCCCGGCCGGGGCACCATCAAGGCGCACACCGTTCCCGAGTTGGCGCTCAAGGTGCCGGTGATGTGCAATCCCGGCACCAAGGAAGGGGTGACCGTCAAGGATGGCCGTTTCGCCGGCGTCTGGCCCGCCAACGAGGCGTTCTTCAACGAGGTCCGCTCCAAGGGCGGCCTTGTCGGCGTGGCGGTCGATCCGCTCTCCAGCCACGAGTGCGGCAACCAGCGGTACATGGCCATCCCGTGGCTCGACGCCTGCCTGGCCGCGCGATTGCCCGCCAAGGCCGGCGAACCACTGCGACCGATGCCCGCGGGCGGCGAATGGCTGGCGCCCCCCACCGGCTCCGAGGCCGTCGCCGCCGCCGGGTTCAAGGGCGACCCGCTCAAGGCCGGCTGGCTGCCCGACGCCAAGACGGCCCGATTGTGGATGGAATATGTCAAGGACACCAAGGTGGCCGACACCACCCCGCCGCCGGCGCCCACCGCCGTGGCTCTCAAGGGCAACGAGCTTTCGTGGGAGGCCGAGGCCGACCTCGAGAGCGGCCTGGCCGGCTTCATCATCGAACGCGACGGCGCAATCATCGCCAACCTGGCCGAGAAGGCGAAGAACCCGTTCGGCCGCCCCCTCTTCCAGAACCTGCAGTACAGCGACACCCCGTCGCTGCCCCTGGTTCCGCTCAAGTTCGTCGACTCCGGGGCCACGCCGGGCAAGAAGCACGCCTACCGCGTCATCGCCGTCAACACCGCCGGGCTGAAGTCGGCCCCCAGCGAACAGGCCCGATGACCACCCAGGCCCTGCACGCCAAGCTGCGCAAGATCGTCCGTCGCGGGCGGGTGCTCACCGCCCCGGCCCAACTGGCCGGCTACGACGCCGACGGACTGGGCTACAAGACCTTCCGGCCCGACGCGGTGGTCATTCCCGCCGACGCGCCCGAACTGGCCGAACTGATGAGCCAGGCCCGCGCCCTGGGCGTGCCCGTCACCATGCGGGGCGCCGGCACATCGCTTTCCGGCGGGCCCGTCGCCGCGCAGGGCGGCGTGGTGGTGCACACCTCCGCCCTCAAGGCCGTCAGGAAGATCGACGCGAGCGGCTTCTGGTGCGAGGTGGAGTGCGGCGTGCCGCTCAACAACCTCGACGCCGCCCTGGCCCCTTACGGGCTCTTTTATCCACCCGATCCCTCCAGCGGCCCCGTCTGCACCCTCGGCGGCAATGTCGCCATGAACGCCGGCGGCGCCCACTGCTTCCGCCACGGCGTCACCAGCCACTATGTGCTGGGCATGGAGGCCGTCACCCTCGACGGAACGGTCCACCGCTTCGGCGGGCCCGCCGGCGGCAGGGGACCCTGGCGCGAGGACTGGAAGCGCCTCATGGTCGGTTCCGAGGGAACCCTCGCCGCGTTCACCCGCTTCTGGCTCAGGCTGCTGCCACGCCCCGAAAAATGCTGGACTTATCGCGCCACCTTCCCCGACCTCCGCTCCGCCGAGCGCGCCATCCAGGCGCTCGCCCTCGATTCCTCCTTCCCCGTGGCCATCGAGTTGATGGATCCCCGGTGCGTGGCCATGGTGGAGAACAGTCCCATGGCCGTCGGCCTGCCCCGGGACGCGTTCCTGATCGTCACCGAGATCGACGGACCCGCCAGCCTGGTCGACGCGCGCGCCCCGGCGGTGGCCGACCTCCTGCGCTCCTCGGGCGCCACCGGCGTGGAATGCAGCGACGACGAGGCCGTTCGCAAGGGACTGTGGAAGGCCCGCAAGGTCGCCGGCGGCCTCATGGGGCAGATCAGCCCCGACTTCCTCGTGCAGGATGCCGTCATCCCCAAGCGCGCCCTCGCCGAGATCCTCCAACTCGTCTACGACGAGGCCGACGCGGCCGGATTTCCCGCCGTGAATGTCTTCCACGCCGGCGACGGCAACCTCCACCCGAATTTTCTCTTCGATTCCAACCGCCCCGGCGATGTCGAGAAGGTCGAGGAGATCAGCAAGAGGCTCATGGAGCGGGTGATCGAGGTCGGGGGAACCCTTTCCGGCGAGCACGGCATCGGCAACGACAAGACCTGCTGCATGCCGATGGTCTTCTCCGCCACGGCGCTCAGGCTGCAACTGGCCATCCCCAAACTCTTCAACGCCGCCCACCAGTTGAACCCGCTCAAGGTCTTCGCCTCGCGGCGCTTCGGCGGCGACGCGCCCGCCGAAACCGCCAAGGCGGCGGGACCCAGGCTTTTCGACCACTACCTCGATCCCGTTGACGGCACCGCCTGCGTCCCGGCCGGCATCTCCCCCGGCGAACTCGCGGCGATCAGCGCGCCCAAGGGATTCCGCTTCCCCCTCCTTGTCGATGACCGCGCCCCGCTGCGGGAACAGGTGGCCTCCACGGGTTACGCGCCCGCCTCCTCGCGGTTCGGCGCCCTGTGCGACAACATCATCGGCATGAACTGGCGCCTGCCCTCCGGCGAGGTCGTCCGCGTGGGCGAGAGGGTCGCCAAGTCCACCACCGGCTACGACCTGATGCGGTTCCTGCTTCATTCCAACGGCGACCTCGGGGAACCCGTCGACTTCGTGATCCGCCTCCGGCCCCATTCCGGCCTCGACGGCCAATTCCTGCTCAGCGGCCCGCACGATGCCGTCGCCGGCGCCACCGCGGCGCTCCTGCGCACCTGCTGGATCCACTGGCTCGACTCGGTGGACTTCATCCCCGAACCCGCCGGGCATCGCGCCACCCTGCGCCTGGCCGTCAACTGCCCGCCGGCTGAGTGGCCGGTGTTCCTGCACCACCTGGAATGCCTGGCCACTCAGCACGCCCTGACACTCGACGCCCAAAAAGGAACGCCCCCGGCACCCGATGGCTGCCCCGACCTGTCCCTCAAGACCACGCCCGACCGCGCGCCGGAATTGGCTCGGAAGGTCGCCGCGGCGCATGCTGCCCGCGCCGTGGCCATCGCCTACTGCGGCGTGGTCCATGTTCACCTTGCCGCCCCCGGGAGCCAGCGCCCCGCGCTTGTCCGCCAAATGGTCGATGGATTGGTAAAAGACTTCGGCGACCTGGGTTGCGACTGGACCTCCCGCTGGATCAGCCGGCCGGATGCCGCGGGGGTCGAGGAGGCATGGTGCCGGGAACTCCGGCGGGAGTTCGCCGCAACATGAGCCATCCATTGCCCATCTCCGGATCGCCCCGCGAACGCGACATCCTTTCCAACTGCGTCCACTGCGGCCTGTGCCTGGAGGTCTGCCCCACCTACCAGATCAGCGGCGACGAGAACAACTCGCCCCGGGGCCGGCTCAGGCTTTGGCGCGAGGAGGCCGAGGGACGCCTGCCGGCCGACCCCTGGACCGCGCGCTACACCGAGGACTGCGTCGGTTGCCTGGCCTGCGAGACCGCCTGCCCCGCCAATGTTCCCTACGGCAAGGCCCTCGAGCACACCCGCCAACAGCATGTGGCCGCCGGCCGCTCGCGGGTCTCGCTCACCCTCAGGCTCGCCGCCGCGCTGGCCTCGCGCCCGTGGCTGTTCAGCCTGCTGATGACCCCGGCGCGCCTGCTGAGGCGGCTGGG
>CAWUNZ010000222.1:0-5839 GCA_963923445.1 uncultured bacterium | reverse complement strand
GCCAGGTCTCGGTCCAACCGATATGCGTGGGCCCGAACAGGGTCACCACCGGCCGATTGAAGGCGTGGGCAAAATGCCTTGGCCCGCTGTCGGTGGTGACAAGGAGCGCCGAGCGCGCCACACAAGCCTTGCTGAGGCCCAAGGACATGCGCCCTTCCGATGCCTCCGGCAAAGCCACCACCGAAGCATGGCCAGCCTTGGTGGCGATGGAACGGGCCAAACCCGCTTCCGCCGGCCCGCAAAGAATCAAAACACCCCTGCCGGTTTCCGCCAACCGGGTCGCCAGGGTGGCGAACGATTCCGCCGGCCAGAACTTGGCGGCGCCGAACGCCGCGCCCGGATTCAGGATCACCACTTCCCTGCCGGCAAGGCCCGGATGATTGAACACCCCTTCCGCCGCGGCGATATCCGCCGGCAGAAGGCCCAACTCGAGCCGGGTATCGGGCGCTTCTGCCCCGCAGGCGATCGCGATACGGTTATAATCCACCAGGGCGGGCACGATGGCGCGCCGGCCACCGGGTTCGGTTTCAGGCCGTACGGCCTTGGTGAGCAACCAACCACGGCCATGCATGGCCATGCCCACGCGGTTCCGGCATCCCGCCAGGGAGGCGATGCACGCCACGCGGAAGGAATTGCTGAACAACGCCGCCGTGGAGGGCTTTCTGGCGCGCAACGCCCTTGCCGTGGCCAAGATTCCCGGTAGTCCCTTGACCCCGGTGGCGACCGCCTCGTCGAAAAGTCCCGATCCTTCAAGCACCGCCAAAGGTGCCGGGCGCCCCACGGCGATCACCCCGGCATCGCCGGACCAACGCCGAAGCGACCGCATTGCCGGCGTGGCCATGACGGCATCGCCCACCCATCCGGGCAGGAAGACCACCAACGGACCGCCCTTGGGGTTCAAGCCGCCTCCAGGCGCTGAATGATGCGGGTGGAGGAAACTCCCGGCCGCAAGTCGGCAAGGTGGACCCGACCGCCGTACGATTCGACAAAATCGCCGCCGACGACCGCCTCGCGGGAATAATCGGCCCCCTTCACCAGCACATCGGGCCTTATCGCCTTGATCAGTTCCAACGGTGTGGACTGGGAAAAGACGACGACATGGTCCACGGCTTCCAAGGCGGCCAACACCAGGGCGCGCGCATCCTCGCCGTTGACCGGGCGCGTGGGTCCCTTGAGGGCCCGAACAGAGGAATCGCTGTTAAGCCCCACCACCAGGATGTCGCCCTGGGCCCGCGCCTCATCCAGATACTGGACATGTCCGGCATGGAGGACATCGAAGCAGCCGTTGGTGAACACCACCGTCTGCCCGGCGTCGCGGCGGTGGCGCAACTCGGTCACCAGGCCGTCCAAGGGGCGCACCTTGCCCCGCCTGGGTCCGCTGTCGGCCCGGGCGATGTCGGCGAGGATCTCCTCGCGGGTGACCGGAACGACGCCGATCTTCTCCACCTCAAGCCCACCGGCGATGTTGGCCAGGCGGATGGCCGCGGGATAGTCGGCACCCGCCGCCAGGGCCAGGCCGAAGACCGCCAGCACCATGTCGCCGGCGCCGGTGATGTCGTACACCTGTCGAGGCCGAACGGGGTAAAGGCTGCCGCCGGCGGCATCCCACAGCGCCATGCCCTCCTTGTCGAGCGTGACGATACCCGCCTCGAGATCGAGCGATTCCTGAAGCTTGCGCGCCGCGGCCAGGGCGCTCGTCCCGTCCACGATGGCGGACTTGGTCGCCAAGCCCGCCTCGAGCCGGTTGGGGGTCATGGAGGACATGCCCCGATATTTGGAGTAATCGCCACCCCTAATGGGATCGACAACAATCCGCTTGCCGGCCCGGCGGCAGGCTTCGGTAAGCCGCGGGAGCAGCGACGGCGAGCAGACGCCCTTGTCGTAATCGCTCACGAGCACGATGTCGGCGGCCAGGGCCCGCTCGATCACCACCCGCGCCAGGCGGTCCTCTAGTTCCCCCGAGACGGCCTCGCGGGTCTCGTAGTCCACCCGGATCATCTGCTGCGGGTGCTTCTGCTGGGCCCGGCCGATGTAGCGTTCCTTCACGGTGGTCGGGCGGGCCGTGTCGGTCAGGACGGCCCCGTGGTCGATGCCAAAGCCATCGAGCATGGCGCGGACGCGGATGCCGTCGGCGTCATCGCCCACCACACCGGCGATGGAAACCCGCGCACCCAATGCCGCCAGCATCATCGCCACGCTGCTGGCGCCGCCGAGGCGTTCCTCGCGACGGTCGGCGCGAAGGAGCACCACCGGCGCCTCCTGGCTGATGCGCTCGGCATCGCCCCAGACATACCGGTCGAGCATGAGGTCGCCCAGGACCAGGATATCGGGTTCGCCAAGCCTCGCGACGAGGTCGGTCAATTCCGAAGTCGTGTTGCTCATGTCGCGCCTCCCGCGCTCAGGCCGCCTTGCGCGCCCCCTTGGCCGAAACCGCCTTGCATGCCACCGCCGCGTGAAGCAGGGGCAGCAAAATCTCGTGGTGGCCGGTCAGTTCCAAGCCGACCGAGGCCGGCCTGCTCATCACATTCGTGAAGGTTCGGTACTTCGATTCCTTGTCGAGGTTGACCGCCACCAACCCGGCGAGGTCGTGGCCGAAGTTGCGAGCCACGCTCACCGCCTTGAGAAACACTTCGGGCAGCACCACGGCGCTGCCCAGGTTCAGCCACACTCCACCCGCCAGACCCGCCACCACGGTGCAAAGCCGGCGGAAGTCGGTCATGGTCGCCTCGCCCAAGGCGGCGCCCGAGACCTGCGGGTGCATGTGAACCACATCCGTGCCCATGGCCACATGGATGGTGCAGGAAATGCCGGCGTCGCGGGCAGCCAGCACCAGGCTGGCTTCCGGATGCGCCATCGCCCCCCTGTCGCGCGCCTCGGCCATCAGGTCGCCCAAGGCCAGGCCGAACCCCTCGGTGGCACCCCGCCGGGCCGCCAGGGCCATGGCATCCGCCGTCTCGCGCGCCATGCCGAAATTCCCGGCGTTGAGCACGGCGCCGACATCCTCGCTGGTTTTTCCCACGGTGGAGAGTTCGTAGTCGTGAATCGCCACCGAGCCGTTCATGGCCACGGCGGTGACAACCCCTTGGCGGATCCAATCAATCAGGTAAGGGGCGCAGCCGGTCTTGATGACATGGCCGCCCAAGGCCGCGACCACCGTCCGCCCCTCGTCGCGGGCGCGGCACAGTTCGTCGCGCACACGCAGCAGGGTCTTGCCCGCCAGTTGCGCCGGCAACGACGCGATGAAGTCGGCAATGCTGGCTTCGGCACCGACAGGTCGTCCCAGTTCCTCGGCGAACACCTTCGATGGCCTGCCGCCCAAAGGGTAGGTGCGCAGGCCGGTCAGGTCCATCGGCTTGGGAATCCCGCCACGATTCATGGCGCCATCTCCTCATCCAATTGATCGTCGCGTTCTTCCTCGATTTCCCGGGCCCGGCGAGCCAACGGCTCAACCAACCCCGGCAGAACCCCCGAGGGGTCCTGAAGTTCAAGAACGATGTCGAGGCGGTAAAGGGGCCTGCCCCCCAACTCGGATAGTTGGATCTTCACCAGATCCTTGTGCGTGCAAATGACCGGGGTTCCCTCGGGCAGCGACTCGGCCCATTCGCGCAAGGACCGTATGTCGTCGCGGCCGTAGGCGTGGTGGTCGGGAAACTCCCGCCAGGCAACCACGCGCGCCCCGGAGGCCTCGAGCGTGCCCTTGAATGCCGCAGGGCGCCCCAAGCCGCAGAAGGCGGCGACATTCCGCCCCTTGAGCCATTCCGCCGGCAACGGGTCGGCACCCAGGCGCGTGAGGGAAGCCGGTTGATGGGTGGAGGCCAAAATCGGCTTGCCCGGCGCGAGGCGTTCCACCTGGGCCTTCAGGCTGGCCAACGCCCGCGGGTTCACCTGGTCGCAACGCGTCAGGATCACCGCGTCGGCCAGGCGCAGCGTGGCGCGTGGTTCGCGCAGCAGGCCGCGTGGCAGCAGGTGACCGTGACCCCATGGGCAGGTCGCGTCCACCAGGACAATTTCCAAGTCCTTCGCCAGGCGATGATGCTGAAAGCCGTCATCCAAAACCAGAACCGAAGCTCCCAATTCACCGATCGCCGTCAGGCCCATCAACACCCTGTCGGGCCCCTGCAAATGGGGAACATCCGGGCAGAGGTCGGCAAGCACCAGGGCCTCGTCATTGGTGGTGCCGTCGATGGCCCCGTATCCACGGGAAAGAATGGTTGCCATCACACCCTCCTGACGGAGGTGCCCGGCCACCCAAGCCACCATGGGGGTCTTCCCGGTGCCCCCGGCGGTGAGGTTGCCGACGCTGATGACGGGAACAGGGAGACGGAACGAGCGTTTCAGGCCCAGACGGTAAGACATGCGGTGCCAGCGGCACCCTATTCCATAGGCAAGGCTGGCCACCCACAGGCCCCATCGCTTGAGCGCGGCCACCGGGCCGGTGGCGGCCCCGGAAAGCACGGCTTCCCACCCTTCGGCGGTGGAAGAGGCGCTGGCGACCAGGGCGACGGACACGGGGCCCACGGGATCCTTCCCACGAATGCCACGGCGGGACCCCCAGCCTCCATGCTGTCACAGACCCCGGTGTGGCCCGGTTATATTCCGGCCCGGGAATCGGAATCAACGCCCCCTTGGCGGCTGTCGGCGTTGCTTCCCCCCGCAACAGGCGTAAACTCAATGGGAAGGGGGGGTTCGATTGGATGAACTCCCTCTCCACCCCCCATTCGCACACATCGGAGGATTACCCGTGTTTCAACTGCCTCGCGCGGCCGCCCTCACCATCGCGATCGCCGCCTTTGTGTTCCTCGCCGGCGTCTCCGAGGCCCAAGGCCAGAAGACCACCGACAAGCTCACCGATAAGGCCAAAAAAGCCAAGGACGCCCTCAAGACCAAGGTGACTGTCGAATTCAACGACACCATCCTCAAGGAAGCCGTCGGCGAGTTGAAGGAACAGGTGAAGGGCGTGTTCATCCAGCTCGACACCAAGGGTGGCGTCAGCCAGAACGGCAAGCTCAGCTACACCGGCAAGGATGTGACCCTCGAAGAGGCCCTCGACGGCATGTTCAAGAAGAACGGCCTGGGTTATGTGATCATCAGCAACAAGAAGGACGCTTACGATGGCGCCATCCTGGTGAAGCAGGGCAAGGACCGCGGCACGGTCGTCACCACCCGCTAAGCCATTTCAACGGTCCCGCTCCACCCGGGGCGGGACCATGCCCATGTCCGCTTTTCCCGATCCCGCCAAGGCGCCCAAATCCGAGCCGCTAGCCTTTGGCGGCGATCTTTCCGTTGGCACACTTCTCGACGCCTACAGGCACGGCATCTTTCCCTGGTTCAATCCCGGCGAGGTGATCCAGTGGTGGTCGCCCGATCCGCGGGCGCTGTTTGTCGTTGAGGACTTTCATGTCCCCCGCCGCCTGGCCCGCACCATCCGCTCCGGTGTCTTCACCTGCACCATCGACACGGCGTTCACACGGGTGATGGAGGGTTGCTCCGAACGGGAAGAGGGTTCGTGGATCGGGCCGGAGGTGATCGACGCGTATTCCGACCTGCACCGGGCGGGGCATGCCCACAGCGTGGAGGTTTGGCGTGACGGCCAATTGGCTGGCGGCGTTTATGGCGTGCGAACGGGCGCCCTGTTCGCCGGGGAAAGCATGTTCGCGCGGGTGACCGACGCCAGCAAGGTGGCGCTTGTGTTCCTGATGCAGCGACTTCGTGAACGCGGATTCGTGGCGCTCGACGCCCAGATCCTCAACAGCCACACCGAGTCGCTCGGCGCCGTGAATGTGCCACGCGCCCTGTTCCTGAAACTGCTTGCCGCGGCAAGGGAGCGGGAAACGCCCTT
>CAWUNZ010000221.1:0-5844 GCA_963923445.1 uncultured bacterium | reverse complement strand
GGTTCACCCCCGAGTTCGCCGTGAACCGGCAGTTATGGTTCGACCAGCACCTGCGTGGCGGGCCCGCGATGCCGGGAACGCCGATGGCGGCGCTCAAGCTCGATTCTGCCGACCATGTGCCGGCACTTGAGGTGAAGCCTGCCGAACCCGGGCGCGTGGCCGAGGTGCGGGTGTACTACTCGGTGGATCCCGACCCCCGGGCCCGGTTCTGGAGGTCGGCCGAGGCGACGCGCGCGGGCGACACCTGGCGCGCCAGCCTTCCCATCGAGGACCTGAAGCAACCCCTTTTTGCTTTCGCCAATGTCGGCTACAACCTCCCGGAAAAGGCGCCGGTGCTGCACGCCGCGGCGGCATTGCGCCGGCAGGTGAGTTCCGCTCTGCAGTCGGCCCGGCCGGCAAAGCTTGCCGAGGCCGGAATCAAGCCGACCAACCCGCCCACGCGCCTGCTCGACGACTGGTCCGCTGGCTGGCGCGACTGGTACACGCTTTCGGGCGACAACCCGCACCACTGGGAATTTTCCACGCGGAAGGTGGGCGATTCGCGTTGGCGCGGCGCCAAGGGCGAGAAGCTGAAGATTTCCGTCGCCTCGGCCGAGGCCAATGAGCTTGTGGTGGTGCTGACGGAGAACTTCTTCCGCGGGTACCGGGGCAAGTCGAGGGAACTGGCCGCGGTGGCGCGCCTTCCGGGTGGCGGCAAGCCCGTGGAGATCATTCTTCAGGCTTCGGACTTCAAGGATTCCACCGGCGAGGTCGCCAAGGATTGGGCGAACGCCGATATCCTGGGTTTCCGGGCCTATGTGGAAAAAGACGGCAAGTTACTGGGCAGCAAGGCGTGGAAGGGATCCCAGCCGGTTTTCAGCCGCTTGGAATGGGTTCCCTGACACCAAGAACCACTAGAAGGACGGCACATGGCTTTGTTCGGATCCTTTTTCCTGGCGGTATCAGGCCTTTGGCTCGCCCAGGCGCCGGCGGCGAAACCGAATGTGGTGTTCATCCTGGCCGACGACCTGGGCTGGGCCGACCTTGAGCCTTACGGGAGCCTGTACCATCGAACTCCCAACCTGGCGCGTTTGGCCGGGCGTTCGGTCAGGCTCACGCAGTACCATGCCGCCAGCCCGCTTTGTTCTCCCACCCGGTCGAGTATTTTGACCGGGCTTTACCCGGCGCGCACCGGCATCACGGCGCCCGTCTGCCATCTGCCTCAGGTGCAGTTGGAGAAGCGGTTGTCGCCCGGCAACCCGAACCAGAGGGTGTTGGTTGCCGACAGCCTGACGCGCCTGAAAACCGACCACAAGACGCTGGCGAATGTCTTCCACGATGCCGGGTACGCCACCGCCCACTTCGGCAAATGGCACCTGGGCCATGGGAAGGGTTACGAGGCCAGGGACCGCGGTTTCGATGTCGATATTCCCCACACTCCGCGCGCCGCGGGACCGGGCGGCGGTTACCTGGCGCCGTGGAAGTTCGTCACCGACAAGGAATTCGCCGGCAAGCAGGGCGAGCACATCGACCTGTGGATGGCGGGCAAGGCGGGCGAGTTCATCCAGTCGAACCGGGGCAAACCGTTCTTCATCAATTTCTGGATGTATTCGGTGCACGGGCCATGGAATGCCGAGGCCTCCCGCGTGGAGGGGTTCAAGAAATCCGCCGACCCGAAGGCGGCGCAGCGCAACCCCCTTTATGCCGCCATGCTGAGCCACATGGACGAGGCCGTCGGCGCGCTCCTGGGTGCCCTCGACAAGGCGGGCGTCGCCGACAACACCATCGTGGTGTTCACTTCCGACAACGGCGGATTCTCGTATCCTCCCAAGGCCACGAACCCGCCGGGCTACGAGGAGATTCCCGCCACCAGCAACGCGCCGCTGCGTTCCGGCAAGGCGTCGAACTACGAGGGCGGCACCCGGGTGCCGTGCCTGGTGGCCTGGCCGGGCAAGCTGAATCCCGGAACGGTTGAGTCGAAGTTCTGCAGCGTGGACTGGTTCGAGACGCTCACCGGCATGGCCAGGGTGGACCGGGCCGGCGTGGCCCGCACCGACGGCGTCAACCAATGGCCGGCGCTGACCCGTGAACGCGAATGTCGGGAGACCCTTTTTGTGCATTTCCCCCATGGCGGGGAGGCCGTCGAGCAGGAGAAGCCCGGCTTCTGGCCGGGAACCACCGTGCGCAAGGGGCCGTGGAAGCTGATCAGGTTCTATGCCCGCAACGACGACCAGACCGACAGGCTCGAGCTTTACAACCTGACGGCTGACATCGGCGAAACCCGCAACCTCGCCGCCGAGCAACCCGCCGTGACGGACGAGCTTGCCGGGTTGATTTCCGAGTTTCTCAAGGACACCGGCGCCGTGGTACCGAAGGCCAACCCCGCCTACCGGCGCCCATCGTCGGCGGCGGGAGAATGGGGGGCCAGTCGCGACGCCACGGCCGGGTGGAACAAGGGCAGGCTGGAGATTGTTTCCAGCGGCGGAGATCCGTTCGTGTTCGTTCGCGGTCTGCCGGCCGGGCAGGGACCGTTCACGGTGAGTTTCGTGTTCAACTCCACCAGCAAGGGGCCGGGTCAGGTGTTCTGGCAGACGGCCGGCGACAAGGGCTTTCACCGGGATCGATCGGTGATTTTCAAGCCTGTTCACGACGGCAACGACCACCGCGTGGAATTGAAACTCCCCGCGGAGGCGCCGATTATCGCGCTTCGCATCGACCCCGCCGCCGACAAGGGGACCATCACCTTGGGGGAGATCCGGCTGACCGACGGGCGGGGCAAGGTGGTTCGTTCGTGGCCGGAAGGGCGATAGGGATGCCTTTGCCGGCATGTTTTCCTTGGACGAACCCCCTTGACTTGCAATACCATAAGCCTCAACGATCGGACCAAGCCCACGGCCCGGTGCCCTTTTCCTTTCCCCCGGCGAGGTAGCGCATGGATCTCCAAAACACGGCAGGCCACTCGGCCGCCTCCGACACGCAGGATCATGTCGGCACGAACGAAATGGTGTTGTTCTGGGCCAGCTTTCTCACCCTGATCGCGGCGGGCATCGGGTTTTCGGTGCGCGGTGCGATCCTTGGCAACTGGGCCAGCGAGTTCGGGTTCACCCAGTCGGAACTGGGCACCATCACCGGCGGCGGACTCGCCGGTTTCGGTGTCACCATCATCGTGCTGTCGTTCGTGGCTGACAAAATCGGCTACGGGCCACTCATGGCCCTGGCCTTCGTGCTGCACCTGTCCAGCGCGCTTGTCACCTTCCTCGCCGCGCCCATCTTCAACCAGTACGGCAAGGACGGCGTTTTCTACTGCCTGAATGTGTCCACCTGGCTGTTCGCCCTGGGCAACGGCACCTGCGAGGCGGTCATCAACCCGCTCACGGCCACGCTGTTCCCCAAGAACCGCACCCACTGGCTCAACATCCTGCACGCCGGTTGGCCCGGCGGCCTGATCCTGGGCGCCCTGCTGGGCCTGGTGTTCGACCGCATCGGCAATGTGCACTGGACCTACCAGCTTGCCACCTTCCTGGTCCCCACCGTGGCCTACGGCGCCCTGATGCTCGGTCGCAAGTTCCCCAAGTCCGAGGCCAGCGCCTCGGGCGTGGAGATCGGCACCATGCTGCTGCAGTTCGCCAGCCCCGTCCTCCTGTTCCTGCTTCTGCTCCACGCCTGCGTGGGCTATGTGGAACTGGGCACCGACAGTTGGATCGGCAACATCACCGGCCGCATTCTGGAAAGCAAGGAATCCGGCTTGTGGCTGTTCATCTGGACCTCGGGCCTGATGTTCGTGCTGCGGTTCTTCGCCGGCCCCATCGTCCACAAGATCAATCCTCTGGGCCTGCTGTTCGCCAGCGCCATCTTCGGCACCGTCGGCCTGCTGCTTTTGGGCAATGTCTCCGGCGTGGCCCTGTGCGTGATCGCCGCCACCGTTTACGGCATCGGCAAGACCTTCTACTGGCCCACCATGCTGGGCGTGGTCTCCGAGCGGTTCCCCAAGGGCGGCGCCCTCACCATGGGCGCCATGGGTGGCATCGGCATGCTCTCCGCCGGCCTGCTGGGTGGCCCGGTGATCGGCTACAAGCAGGACTACTTCGCCTCCACCAAGCTCCAAAGCGTGGACAAGGAAACCTACGAGCGCTTCAAGGTTCCCACCGCGGGCGCCCCGCTTCCTGGCCTGCCCCTCATCAACGGCCTCGACGGATCCAAGGTGACGGTGCTCGAGAAGGGTGACAACAAGGGCCTCCAGGCCGACCTTGCCACCCTGGAAAAGGCCGGCGCCAAGGGGAACATCGTCGAGGAAACCAAGAAGCTCAACACCTGGTGGACCGACACCGAGGAGAAGCACGCCAAGGAAGACGCCAAGAAGGTGGCCGACGCCCGCATGTACGGCGGACAGATGGCGCTCATCTACACGGCGTTCGTGCCGGCGTTCATGGCCATCGGTTACCTCCTGCTGATCGGTTACTTCGCCTCCACCGGCGGTTACAAGCAGGTTCACATCGGCCACGACTGACCCTCGGGTGCCTTCGCCGGGAGGAAGCGGCTATCCGCTTCCTCCCTTTTTCATTGGCGCATGGGCTCTCCAAGGGCCGCTTGTTTCCGGATCGACGAAGAGGGAATAGCCTTGCGCGCGCTCCTGTTCGGCATCGGCAGCGCCGGGGATGTGTTTCCCTTTCTGGCCCTGGGAAAGGGACTGCGTGAGCGTGGCTGGCAGGTGACCATCGCCGCCAGCCCGGTTCATGCCGCGGCGGTGGCGCGCGCCGGATGCGACCTTGAGCCGATGGGCACGGTGGAAGATTACGAGCGGCTGACGGCCAATCCCAACTTGTGGAAACCCCGGCAGGGGATCCGCGTCATTTTGGGTGACGAGGGTGCCGCGGGCATGATCCGCCGCCAGCGCGACCTCACCCGGTCGTTTGTCTCCGGTTCGGGCCGGGCCGTGGTGGTCGCGTCATCGCTGGCCTTCGGGGCGCGGGTGGCCCGCGAGCAGGTCGGGTTTCCGCTGGTCACCACGCACCTGGCGCCGGTTGTGCTTCGTTGCCAAAAACAGCCACCGGTGCTTACCCGCGTTTTGCCCGAGGGGTTCATTCTTCGCTGGTTTCCCGGGTTGGCCTACAGGCTTATCGACCGGCGAATGGCTGATCCGCTGCTGAAACCGTTGGTGGAACCGCTGCGCGCCGAGACCGGACTGGCACCGATCAGCCGGTACATGAACGCGTGGTGGCACAGTCCCGACCGGATGATGCTGCTGTTTCCAAGGTGGTTCGGTTCGCCACCCTCGCTGCCCGGCCAGGCGATTCACGCGGGGTTCCTTTACCACGACGATGGCGCGCGGGGCGACGACATCAACGACCTGCGCCGGTTCTTGGGAAATGGGAGCGCGCCCGTGGCGGTCACCTTGGGTTCGGCGATGCGCCATGGGCGGGAAATTCTTTCCCAGGTGGTGAAAGCCTGCGGCGCCCTGGGGAGGCGGTTGCTGATCCTCAGCAAGGACTCCGACCAGGTCCCCGCCCACCTTCCTTCCACCGTGATGCGGGTGGCCTGGGCCCCGATGGGGGAAACGCTCCCCAGGTGCGCCGCCCTGATCCACCACGGCGGCGTGGGGACGCTGGCCCGGGCGTTCCAGGCGGGGATTCCGCAGGTGGTGATCCCGTTCTGCCACGATCAGCCGGACAACAGCGATCGGGTGACGCGCCTGGGAGCGGGGCGATGGATCAGCCCATGGGCGGTGCGGCGGGGCGGCCTGAACCGTGTTCTGGGCCGGGTTCTTGACCATGCCGACATGAAGGACCGCTGCCATGCCCTGGCCCGGGAGATCGACCCGAAGGTGGCGATCGACAAGGCGTGCTCGATCGTGGCGGATGCCCGGGC
>CAWUNZ010000220.1:0-5846 GCA_963923445.1 uncultured bacterium | reverse complement strand
GCCCAGGAACTCAGGCGCGTTCTGGGTGGCTTTTCGAATTACGCCTTGTCCCTCTCCATCATCTGCATCCTGGCGGGCGGGGTCACCTCGTTTCATGTGGGTTATGGCGCCGTGGGCGGCGCGGCAATTGGAATCGTCTGGCCTGCCTGGACATTGGTTTCCCTGTGCGTGGCCATGGCCATGGGACAGGTCGCCTCCGCATTTCCCACCGCTGGGGGTCTTTACCATTGGGCCGCCATCCTCGGAGGTCGTTTCTGGGGCTACCTTGTCGCATGGCTGAACCTTTCCGGGTTGGTGACGGTTCTCGCGGCCATCAATGTCGGAACCGTCCGATTTGTCGATAGCCTGGTGGGCGTGAAACTGGATGACCCCATCACACAGGCCCTGCTTGTCGCAACGATCACCTTGTCGCAGGCGCTCATCAATCACCGCGGCATCAGGATCACCCAGGCTCTGATCGATTTCAGCGGTTGGTGGATTGTCGGCGTCAGCATCGCCGTGGTGGCGTTGGTGATGACGCTGACACCGTCGTTTTCCATCACTCGCGCCTTCACATGGGCCAATTATTCCGGATTGCCCGAGGAATCGCCCGTTTGGCCCGCGTCGGATTCAATGGCATGGCTGGCCTTCATGGCGGCTCTCCTTCCCGCCTACACCATCACCGGATTCGACGCTTCCGCCCATGCCGCGGAAGAAACGATCAATGCCGCGCGCGAGGTTCCCAAGGCGATGATCCGCTCGGTTGTCGTCTCGGGCATCGCCGGGTGGATCATGCTGGGCATGATTGTCTGCTCCGTCACCGATCCCTTGAAAATAGTCGAGGCGGCAGAAGGGGCATTCATGATGGCCTTGGGGCAAGCCACCGGGGAAACCATCGCCCTGATGCTGGGTTGGGCCATCGCCGTGGCGCAGTACCTGTGCGGATTGGCGACGGTGACGGCGGCATCAAGGATGACCTACGCCTTCGCCCGGGATGGCGGCCTTCCATTTTCCCGATCGCTCGCCAAGGTTTCGCACGACACGCGGGTGCCCGTGGCAGGAATCTGGACCGTGGCTATTGTTTCGGTGCTGTTCACCCTCTGGACACCTGTGTACGCCACCATCACATCGGTTTGCACCATTCTCCTTTATTTATCTTATGTTGTCCCGTTGTTTCTGGCGGCTCGCGCCTTGGGGCGCACCTGGACTGAACTTGGCCCATTCCAATTGGGAATCTGGTTCAAGCCCGCCGCGATGGTGTCCGTGGCGGGCTGCGCGGGTCTGGTGGCGATCGGGGTTCAACCTCCCAACGATCAGGCCCTTGTCGTGTTGGGGGTTCTGATGGTGGTTCTGATTGCTTGCTGGTTCATGGTGGCGGCACAAACCTTCAAGGGGCCGCCAACCATCGGCGCGGCGGACGCCACGCGACTCTTGAAAATCCATGAATCGGAAGTTTCCATGGATGGGGAGGGTTCCTCGCCATGAGCGAGTCCCGCGGCTTGCCCGAACCGTTGGCACGCGCGCTCGAGGGTACTCCTGCGCGGTTGCTCGTCGGCAGGACTGGTCCGGCGTATCTTACTTCCGTTTGGTTGCGCCTTAGGGCCGACCATGCCGCGGCGCGTGACGCCGTTCTTGAAACCATCGACTTCGAACGCGAACTGGGTCCGTTGGTTGCCTCGACAGGCATTTATGAGGTCGCCACGGTCGCCACGGACCGGGCCTCCTTCATCGCCCGGCCTGAAGAAGGTCGCAGGCTTTCCGATCAAGCCCGTGCCGCCATCTCGGAGCGAACCGCCCGGGAAGCCGACTTGCAAATCGTGGTGGGGGACGGCCTTTCCAGCAAGGCCGTGGCCACGCAGGTGCCGAGACTGCTGCCGCTATTGGCCGAAGCGGCGACTCGGGAGGGATGGTCTTTCGGCACGCCCTTCTTCATCCGCCAGTGCCGGGTCGGCGTGATGAACGATATCGGAGGCATTCTCCGACCCAAGGTCCTTGTGCTTTTGATCGGTGAACGGCCGGGGTTGGCAACCGCTGAAAGCCTCTCGGCCTACATGGCCTATCAGCCCCGGGTCGGGCACACCGATGCCGACAGAAATCTGATCTCCAACATCCATCCACAAGGCGTTTCCATGGAGGAAGCAGCCTGCCGGGTGATAAGGCTGGCCGGGCGGATGATGGAATTGAAACATTCCGGAATCGCCGTCAAGGAAACATCCGTGGAGGCCGTCGCCCATGCCGAACCAGCCCGGCAATAGCGCCCTCCATATTCAGGATGCGGAAGAAGTGTTGTTGGCCCTGGGCTCAAGCCCCCTCGGCATCGGCCCGGAAGAGGCCGCTGAGCGGCTCAGGCGGATGGGGCCGAATGATCTTGGAGACGACCGCGAACTTCCCTGGCATAGTCAACTGGCCCGCGCCTTCAACACACCCTTCAACTATCTCCTGATGGCCTTGGCGGGAGTCGGCCTTGTAACCGGAGACATGGCCGTTGTCGCCATCATCTCGTCGATGGTGTTGATCAGCGGCGGCCTTCGATTCGCCCAGGAATACCAGAGCGGTCGCGCCGCGGCACGCCTCAAGGGAATGGTGCACACCACCGCCACCGTTTTGCGCCCGGGAACTCCCCCCGCGGAAATACCGATCCACAGGCTTGTTCCCGGGGATGTGGTGACCTTGGCCGCCGGCGACCTCGTGCCGGCGGATGTGCGGGTGCTTTCTGCCAAGGACTTGCAGGTGAACCAGGCCAGCCTCACCGGCGAGTCGATGCCCGTGGAGAAAATCGCCCTGAAAAGCGCCGATGCCAACGCGTTGTCCCGGGAAATATCCACCCCCCTCGACATGCCCTGCCTGGCGTTCATGGGCAGCACCGTCATCAGCGGATCGGGTCACGCCCTTGTCATCCGCACCGGCAAGGGCACCCATATGGGATCGATCGCCGGTGGCATCACCGCCAGACGGGGTCAAACGGCATTCGACCGCGGAGTGAACGCGTCGAGCCTGCTGCTGGTCCGTTTCATGCTGGTGATGGTCCCGGTCATCTTTGTCATCAATGGCATCACCAAGGGAGACTGGTTTCAGGCCCTGCTGTTCGGCGTTTCGGTGGCCGTGGGCCTCACCCCGGAAATGCTGCCGATGATCGTGACGGCGAATCTGGCCCGAGGCGCCGTGGCCATGTCCGGGCGCAAGGTGATCGTGAAGTACCTGCCCGCGATCCAAAATCTGGGTGGCATGGATATCCTGTGCACCGACAAGACTGGAACCCTGACCCAGGACAAGGTCGTCCTGATCAAGCACCTGGCGATAGACGGAACCGAAAGCGATGAGGTGCTCAGGCACACCTTTTTGAACAGTTTCTTTCAAACCGGCCTGAAAAGCCTGCTGGACCGGGCCGTGCTCGACCATGAGGCCAAGCAAGCCATGGGCCACCTGGCCGGCGGATACGAGAAGGAGGACGAGATTCCCTTCGATTTCCAAAGGAGGCGGATGTCGGTCGTGGTGCGCGACAAAACGACCGGCCGGGATCTGCTTATTTGCAAGGGCGCCGCGGAGGAGGTGATGGCCTGCTGCTGTTCCGTTCTGGTCGGGGACGATGAGGCCCCCTTGACCGAAGAGGTGCGTACCAAGGTGGACAACCTCAAACGCGCCCTGAGCGAGGACGGCCTGCGGGTGATCGCCGTGGCGATCAAGCCGGAAATCCACCATGCGGATCGCCCCTACACCGTGGCCGATGAGGCCGAACTCACACTGGCGGGACTGGTGGCGTTCCTCGACCCACCGAAGGATTCGGCGGCGCCGGCCTTGGCCGCACTCGACAAACTCGGCGTGAAGGTGAAAGTGATCACCGGCGACAACGACTTGTTGGCCCGCAAGGTCTGTCGCGATGTCGGCCTGATCGATCCGCCCACCCTGCTCGGGGCCCAGGTGGAGGCGATGGATGACGCCACGCTGGATTCCGTGGCGGAAACGACGACCCTGTTCGCCAAGATGGCCCCGGCCCAGAAGGCGCGCGTGGTCTCGGCGCTCAAACGACGGGGACACACGGTCGGATACCTCGGAGACGGGGTGAACGATGCCCCGGCGCTTCGCGAGGCCGATGTCGGTGTTTCGGTGGACTCGGCGGTGGATATCGCCCGGGAATCAGCGGACATCATCCTGCTGGAAAAAAGCCTGATGGTCCTTAAAGACGGTGTGATCCTGGGGCGGGAGACCTTTGGCAACACCGTCAAGTACATCAAGATGGCGGCCAGTTCCAACTTCGGCAACATGCTGAGCGTGCTGGCCGCGGGTGTATGGCTGCCGTTCCTGCCCATGCTTCCGATCCACCTTCTGGTGCAGAACCTTCTTTACGATATTTCCCAAATAGGCATCCCTTTTGACCGCAATGATGACGAATTCCTGGCCAAGCCCCGCCCCTGGCGCATCGCCGACCTGGGCCGCTTCATGCTGGTGATCGGCCCGGTCAGCTCGGTATTCGACATTCTCACCTTCTGCGCCCTGATGGTGTTCTTCATTCCCTCCGAGGGCGCCGGTCAGGCGGCCCTTTTCCAATCGGGTTGGTTCATCGAGGGATTGCTGTCACAAACGCTCATCATCCACATGATCCGCACGGCCCGTCGGCCGTTCATCGACAGCATGGCATCCACCGGCTTGACGGCGCTCACCATCGGCGTGATGGCGGCGGGCCTTTTGCTTCCCGGTTCACCGCTGGGAAGCCTCATCGGCCTGGTTCCCTTGCCTTGGTCATACTACCCGTTCCTGGCGGTGATTCTCGGCGGGTACATTCTCTGCGTGCAGGCGGTGAAGCGCTGGTACATCGGCCGGTTTCATGCCTGGCTGTAGGAGATTCACCCCGCCAGCAGCTTGATACAGGCCACCAGCATCACCAAGGCCAAGAGGCGCTTGAGCGCCAGAGGCGCCAGACGACCTAGGCCAAGCGAGGAACCGATCCACCCGCCGAGTGCCACCGCCGGAAGCCATAGCAGTATCGCCAGCGGAGGCGGTTGCGAGACGGACAGGGTTCCGGCAAGGCCCGCGAGCGAATTGGCCAGGATAAAAAACGCTGAAGTCGCGGCGACTTCGCGCATCGGCGCCCATCCCAGTAATAAATATATCGGAGACAAAAATATGCCTCCACCCGTCCCCGTCAATCCGGACAGCAACCCGATGGCCCCGCCGGCAATCATCGCCGCGGGAATGGAAAACGGAAGCTTCAACAACGGGGGCTTGTCGTCGCCGGCCATGGCCAACCGAAGCGCCCCCAACGCCAATGCCACCGCCAGGCCGCCCTTGAAAACAGCCGGCGCCACGGGCAGCCTTGTGCCGATCAGCGTCGCGGGAACCGACACGATCACCACCGGCCAAAGCAGTTTCCACCGGAAATGCCCGGCGCGGGCGAATCGCCAGCCCACAAGGGAAGCCACCAGTATGTTCAGGGCGAATGCCGTCGGCTTCATGCTGCCGGATGGCACACCGACCAGGATCATCGCGGCCAGGTAGGCCGAGGCTCCGGCATGTCCAACCGATGAATAAAGGGCGGCGGCGACAAAGAACAACGCAGCCAGCAGGACGACCGCTTCGGGTGAAAGCCCGTCCACGCTTCTAGCCAAGCCCCGGAATCGGTTCGTAGCCCGTCACGCGCGCCAGGTCCCGACCAAGGTCGGCGCGGAGACGAAGTTTCGGAATGTCCCAAAGGTGACCGAACACGGTTCCCAGCAACCGGCTGATGGTGATGGGATCCGAACTGGGGGTGCCACCGTCGCGGGCGCTGGTTCCCATGATTCCCCCTGCCTTGACGGGCCCGCCCGAAAGCAGCATCGGCCCAAGGTTGCCCCAATGGTCGCGTCCCCCCTTGGCATTCACCCGAGGAGTTC
>CAWUNZ010000219.1:0-5854 GCA_963923445.1 uncultured bacterium | reverse complement strand
CGATGTGGGGTGTTTTCAGGTGGGGATGGCCCGCGCATCCCATGCAGTCCCAGCGCAGGTCGTCGCACAGCACCACCAGCACATTGGGCCGGTCTGCCGCCGCGGGTGCAACCAACAAGGCCAATAGGGCCAATGCAAATGACATGGGGAGGTCTCCGGGAATCCCGTGACTTTATCCGGGCCGTTGGCGGTTCGCCATCAGGCCAGCCCGGCGACCGCCGCGAGTTCCGTCGCCGACTTCCGCGCCGCGGCCACGACGCGGTCCTTCCAGTCGGGGGCATCCGCCGGACCGGGGAAAATGACTCCACGCGAGCTGTTGATGATCGCGCCGGTGCCATCGGCCCGGAAGCCGGCCTTCAGGCTTTCCGCCGCGCCACCTTGGGCCCCGTAACCGGGGATCAGCAGCGGCACCTTGGGGCAGGCTTGGCGGACGGACGCCAGTTCCTCGGGGTAGGTCGCGCCCACCACGGCGCCGACATCGCCCCAGCCGGAATCGTCCACCCCCGGCTCATTCCACTCGGCGACGCGCCTGGCCACATGCCGCCACAATGGCTGGCCGTCGCAAACAAGGTCCTGAAACAAACCTGCCCCGGGGTTGCTGGTGCGCACCAGCACAAACAGCCCTGCACCAGCCTTGCGCGCCTCGACAACAAAAGGCGCCACAGCGTCCTCACCCAAGTAGGGATTCACGGTGAGGGCCTCGGCACCCCAGACCGGAAGGGTGGCGGGGCCAAATTTGCTGCCCGCGAACGCCGCCTCGGCATAGGCGCTGGCCGTGCTGGCAATGTCGCCACGCTTGGCATCGAGAATGACCAAGAGCCCCAGTTCGCGGGCCCGGGCCATGACGGCGGTCACGGCATCCAAGCCGCGGGGGCCGCAGCCCTCGAAAAACGCCATCTGGGGTTTCACCACCCCCGTGAAAGGCGCCACCAGTTCCAGCACCGTCAGGCAGAATTCCTGGTACGCCGCGGCAACCCCGGCCAGATCGTGAGGCTTTTGGCCATCGCCGTGTTTTCGGCGCAATTCCAGGGGAAGGCTTTCCCAGCGGGGATCCAGGCCCACGCACAGGGGCGTGCGCTTGCCCAGCACGGCCGAGGCGAGGCGGGCACCAAATCTCATGGCGTTGATTCTCCGGCGGCTTGGCGACGCAGGCGGGCGGTAGCGGGAAGGTCGTCGATGTGCCAGCGCAGGGTTCGTTCAATGCCTTCGGCCAGCGGCATTTTCGGTTCCCAACCCAACTCCTCGGCGGCCCTGCGAATGGAATAGCGGCACGACCGGGTCACAAGACCCACATTGTACCGGGTCAGGTGCGGCGGCCTTTTCATGCGCAGCAGCTTGCCCTTCACCTCGCTGTACCAGCCAAGCCCCCAGGCAAACCAGACGGGAAGCCTGGTTTTCACGCGCGGGCAACCCAGTTCGTCAGCGACGAGGTCCAGAAATTCGCGCAGGGTCGCCTGGCCGGGGCTGGTGAGGTTGAAGGCTCGGCCCGGTTGGCCATTGAGAAGGGCCAAAACACACCCCTCGGCCACATCGCCAGCGTAAATCAGGTTGAGGGGGTTTTGCCCGTTGCCCACCATGGCCACCATGTTGTCGGTGAACGCCTTGATGACGCGGGGCAAAGTCACCCTGTCGCGTTCCCCGTAAAGCCAGCTTGGCCGGACGATCACCACTTCCCCGGGGTAGCCGTCCCACACTTTTTCGGCCGCGATCTTGGCGAGGCAGTAGTGGTTGCCAGCATTCACCCTCTGGCCCAAAGGCTGGTCCTCGTTGAACTCGCCGGGGCCAAAAAGGGGATAGCCATAAACCATGACGGAACTGACATGGACAACCCGCTTCACCCCGGCGGCCACGCACGCGGCGCGCAGGTTGGCGCTGGCGCCTTCGATTTGGGCCCGGATCTCCGCGGGAGGGCCCCATTCCCCCACCTTGGCGGCGCAGTGAACCACCCGGCCGACACCCTCCAGGGCGCCCGAAAGCGATTCCGGTTCGAGCAAATCGCCCCGGCGGACCGGAACTCCAAGGCTTTCAAGAAAACGGGTATCACTGGCGGAACGCGCCAGCGCCACCACGGACTCGCCCCGGCGGACCAGCCTTTCGACCACATGGCTGCCCAGAAGACCCGTCGCACCGGTGACCAAAATGCTCACGAACGCGCGACCTCCGCGGCCTGACCCTGTTCAAGGCTGGCGGCACGGCTAGCCTGAAGGGTGTAGGTTACACCATGCGGGTCCGCGGCGTCGCGACCGAGGCCCGGGGAGACGGAACTGATGCGCGTCGGGCTGCTGGGCGGATCCTTCGACCCGGTGCATATCGGCCACTTGGCCATGGCGGAACTGGCGCGCGACCACGGCGGGCTGGATCAGGTCTGGATGCTTCCGGCCGCCGCCCCTCCCCACAAGCCCAACGCCAACCTGGCGGCTTTCAATTACCGGCACGACATGCTGCAGTTGGCGCTCGCCGGCCACGAAACCGTCCGCCCCGAGCCAATCGAAGGGACCCTGCCCCCTCCCAGTTTCACGATCCGAACGGTTCAGGCCTTGATGGAGCGCCACCCGGATCACCGGTTTTCCCTCGTGCTGGGTTCCGACACCCTCGCCGACTTCCCGAACTGGCACAAAACCGCAGAATTGGCCGAATTATTGGACTCAATCGTGGTGATGCCCCGGCCGGGATTCCCGGTTTTACCTATGGATGAACTAGGGAGGCGATTGGGTGTCGCCCCCCGTGTCATGGTGTTGGAAGGCATGCCGACCCTCGACATCAGCAGCAGTTGGCTCAGGAAATCGATCGAGACGGGTAGGTCCGTCCGTTTCCTGGTCCCCCGGGCCGTGGAACAGTTCATAAAAGAACATGGTCTTTACGGCTACGGATCAGGCACCCCGGCCCGAGGTTCTGGATGATGACCTGCGCTCATCCGCTCTGCTCCTCCATCGTCCGCAAGGGAATCGTCGGGATCACCGGCGGGCTTTTGGTTCTATTTGTGCTCGGGCACATGGTCGGCAACCTGCTGATCTTTCTGCCGCCCGAGGCGATCAACGAATATGCGGAATTTCTGCATGAAGCCGGGCACGGCGCGCTCATCTGGATCGCCCGCGCAGGCCTGCTGACGCTGTTTGTTGTCCACCTGGGCGTGACCATCTCGCTGAAAATGGAGAACAAAAAGGCCCGTCCGATTGGTTATGCCGCCCACGACCCCCAGGTGAGCGGTTGGGCCTCGCGCCACATGCTGCTGACCGGAATCGTGGTGCTTCTGTTTGTGATCTACCACATACTGCACTTCACCATCGGGCTGACCGACGAAAGCACCAAATGGCGCAACTTGGTTGAAGGGCCCAACCGGCCTCATTACTTGGATGTCCACTCGATGGTGGTGTACGGTTTCCGCGACCCGTTCGTCGCGTCGTTCTACATTGTTTGCCAGGTGATTTTGGGCCTGCACCTGTGGCATGGCGGGTCGAGCGTGTTTCAGTCGCTGGGCATCAATCGCGGCCCGTGGCGCGCCTTCACTTCCAAGGTGGGGCCGTTGGTGGCCATGGTGGTGGTGGTTGGAAACTGCTCCATTCCGCTCGCCATCCAGTCCGGTGTCGTGAAGTCGCGCATCGACATCATTTCCGCCAAGGCAGCCATTGAGGCTGAGAAGGGGCCCAAGCCCCCCATGCCCACTCCCGGGGCCAGCGACATCAACAAGGTCTCTCCCGGGCGCTGAACAACGGACCTGTCACGACGAGGTGGCCCATGCAGCTTGACTCCCGTTCACCATCCGGTCCGCTTGCCGAGAAGTGGGACCGCTGCAAGATGGAAATGAAGCTGGTCAACCCGGCCAACAAGCGGAAATTCCATGTTCTGGTGGTGGGCACCGGCCTGGCGGGCGGATCGTGCGCGGCTTCGCTTGCCGAACTCGGCTACAATGTTTCCGTTTTCTGCTATCAAGATTCTCCCCGTAGGGCCCACTCCATCGCCGCCCAGGGCGGCATCAACGCCGCCAAGAACTACCGCAACGACGGCGACTCGGTGGAACGACTGTTCCTCGACACCATCAAGGGCGGCGACTACCGCTCGCGTGAGGCCAATGTCTACCGCCTGGCCCAGGTCAGCCGGAACATCATCGACCAGTGCGTGGCGCAGGGCGTTCCCTTCGCCCGGGAATACGGCGGCCAGCTCGACAACCGCAGCTTCGGCGGCGCGCAGGTCTCGCGCACTTTCTACTGCCGGGGCCAGACGGGCCAGCAGCTTCTTCTGGGCGCCTACGCCTCGCTCAACCGGCAAATCTCGCTCGGCCGCGTGAAGTCGCATCCCCGGCATGAGATGCTCGACCTGGTCGTGGTCAATGGGGTCGCCAAGGGCGTGATCGTCCGCGACATGGCCACGGGACAGATCGAGAGGCACTCGGGCGACGCCGTGGTTCTGGCCACCGGCGGCTACGGGCCGGTGTTCTTCCTGTCCACCAACGCCGTGGGCTGCAATGTCACGGCGACCTACAGGGCCCACAAGCGCGGCGCGCTGTTCGCCAACCCGTGCTTCACCCAGATCCACCCCACCTGCATCCCCGTGACCGGTGACTACCAGTCGAAGCTGACGCTCATGAGCGAGTCGCTGCGCAACGACGGCCGCATCTGGGTGCCCGGCAAGGCAGGCGACAAGCGGCGCCCCGACACCATCCCCGAGGGGGAACGGGACTACTATCTGGAGCGGAAATATCCCAGCTACGGAAACCTCGCTCCCCGCGACATCTCCTCCCGCGCCGCCAAGGAGGCGTGCGACGCCGGCAGGGGCGTGGGCGAGGGCGGCCGCGGCGTGTACCTCGACTTCGCCGACGCCATCCGGCGCCTGGGCGAGTCGACCATTCGCGAACGGTACGGCAACCTGTTCGAGATGTACGAGCACATCACCAGCGAGAACCCGTACAAGGTGCCCATGCGCATCTACCCCGCGGTGCACTACTGCATGGGCGGACTGTGGGTGGACTACCGCCTCATGAGCAACATCCCCGGCCTCTTCGTCCTGGGCGAGGCCAACTTCTCCGACCACGGGGCCAACCGCCTGGGCGCCAGCGCGCTGATGCAGGGCCTGGCCGACGGTTACTTCGTCGCGCCCTACACCATCACCGACTACCTCGCGGGCGTGAAGCCAGGCGTGGGAACCGACCTGCCTGAGTTCGCCGAAGCCGAGGCCCGCGTGGGGGAAACCATGAACCGGCTTCAGGGCGCCCGCGGCAAGACATCCGCGCAGGTCTTCCACCGCGAGCTTGGCAAGATGGTGTGGGACCACTGCGGCATGGCCCGCAACCGCGCCGGGCTTGAAAAGCTGCTGCGGTTCATCCCCGAATTGCGAGAGCGCTTCTGGAAGGATGTCTCCGTTCCGGCCACCGCCGGCGGCATGAACCAAGGGCTGCAATACGCCGGCCGGGTCGCCGACTTCATCGACTTCGCCGAGGTTTTGGCGACCGACGCGCTCACCCGCGAGGAATCGTGCGGGGCGCACTTCCGCGAGGAATACCAGACCGACGATGGCGAGGCGGCCCGCAACGACGCGGAATACAGCTTCGTCTCGGCGTGGGAGCACAAGGGCGAGGGCAAGGCCCCGGCCCTTCACCGCGAGGCGCTCAATTACGAATTCGTCAAGCCCAGCGTGCGGAGCTACAAGTGATGAAACTCCACCTCAAGGTCTGGCGGCAGGCCGGCCCGCAGGACGCCGGAAAATTCGAGGAGCACACCGTCGAGGGCGTGACCCCCGACATGTCGTTCCTTGAGATGCTCGATGTCCTCAACGACAAGCTCGCCTCCCAGGGCAAGCCCCCGGTCGCCTTCGACCACGACTGCCGCGAGGGCATCTGCGGTTCCTGCTCGATGATGAT
>CAWUNZ010000218.1:0-5908 GCA_963923445.1 uncultured bacterium | reverse complement strand
GTGATCTGCGGGCTGTACAACACCGGCCACATCCCGTTTCACAAGGTCTATATCCACCCGAAAATCACCGACGGTTTCGGGGAGACCATGAGCAAGAGCAAGGGCAACGGTGTCGATCCGCTCGACATCATCGATCGCTACGGCCCCGACGCGCTCCGGTTCCAGATGGCCCAGATGGCCACCGAGACGCAGGACGCCCGCATGCCCGTGGCCAATGTCTGCCCCTCCTGCGATGCCCTGGTGCCGGTCAAGCAGGAGCACATGTACATGCGCACGAAAAAGCTCCCGTGCCCCTCCTGCAAGAAGCCCTTCCGACCCGGAGGACCATGGCCCGGCATCGACCCGGAGTTTGCCACCGCCCGCCAGGCCAGCGACCGCTTCGAACAGGGGCGCAACTTCGCCACCAAGGTGTGGAACGCGACGCGGTTCTGCCTGATCAATCTCGAGGGGCACACACCGGCCCCGGTCAACAACACCGACTTGGCGCTGGAAGACCGCTGGATCCTCAGCCGCTTGGCGGGCGCCATCACGGGCATCAATCAGGCGTTGGCCCAGTTCCGCTTCAGCGAGGCAATCAAGATTCTCTACGATTTCACCTGGTCGGATTTCTGCGACTGGTACCTGGAGCTTGCCAAGGGCCGCCTGCGAAACGAGGTCAGCCGTCCCGTTGCCCAGCGCGTGCTTCTCGCCCTGCTCGACAACCTCGCGCGGCTGCTACAGCCCTTTATGCCGTTTTTGGCCGAGACCATCTGGCAGGCCCTGAATGACTCGGCCCCAAAACGGGGAATCGCATCTCCCCGCCAAGGCGAGCCGAGCGTCTGCATCGCCCCGTGGCCGGAAGCGGAACATGCTTGGAACAACCCTGCCGTGGAGACCGTCTTCGATCGGATGCAGCGGCTGATCCGCCTGGTACGGGAAACCCGCAACCGCTACCAGATTGACTCCCGCACCCCCCTCATCCTGCGCGCCAAGGCGAATGCCAATGTGTGCGCCGGCCTGCAACCGCTTCTACCCGTCATGCGCGATTTGGCTGGCCTCGGAGAGCTCACGGTTTCACCAACCGTCGAGCGCCCCGCCCTTTCCGCCTCGGCGATTGACAGCGATTTCGAGGCATTCGTGCTGCTTGAGGGAATCATTGATCCCGCTGCGGAACGGCAACGGCTGCTGAAGCAAAGGCAGGACAAGGAAAAGTCAGCCGCCGGCATCCGTTCCAAACTCGGCAACGAGTCGTTCGTGAGTCGCGCTCCTGCCGAGGTGGTGGAACAGCAAAGGGCAACCTTGGCGGAACTTGAGGAACAGATGAACGCCATCGACCAGAATCTGGCAAGCCTGCCCGGTTGACCCTGCGATTTCAGAGTGATATCATTTGGATAGCAAAGTCCCGCAAGGAGATTTTCATGCCGAATGATCAGCCAATATCCGCGCGCTCCGGATACCTGCCGCTTACCTTGGCATTGGGCCTCATACTGCTCTCGCCACTGCTTTTCATGTTCCTTCACCCGGAATCGTTGATTCAACGATCCATGATTGCGGTGATTGGCGGCGCGCCTGCCATGGTCGCGCTGATCGCCACGCCTGTGCTTCTCATTCTCACCGGCATCCTGGTTCTCAACGGCCTGGTGATCATCAACCCGAATGAGTCGAGGGTGCTGATCCTCTTCGGGCACTATATCGGCACGCTTGAACAAGCGGGCTTTTTCTGGGTGAACCCCTTCTATCTCAAAAAACTGGTTTCCAGAAGGGTGCGCACTTTTGAAACCGGAAGCATGACGGAGTCGACCACCAAGAAAGACTCCGCGGGAAATGTGACCACCGAAACCGGACCCCGCCGGAGGCACCCCGCCAAGGTCAACGACCAGGACGGCAACCCGATCGAGATCGCCTCCGTTGTGGTCTGGAAGGTGGTGGACAGCGCCAAGGCCCTTTTCGAAGTGGACAAGTACGAGGATTATGTGCAGATTCAAAGCGAGTCGGCGCTCCGCAACCTGGCCAGCCGCTATCCTTACGACAGCCATGACGACCAGCGCCTGAGCCTGAGGGGATCGCCCGAGGTGGTGGGCGAGGAATTGAAACGCGAGCTTGCGGAAAGGCTCGCGCCAGCGGGCGTCGAGGTTCTGGAGGCCCGGCTGAGCATGCTCGCCTATGCTCCGGAAATCGCCGCGGTGATGCTCCGCCGCCAACAGGCCAACGCCATCCTCGCCGCCAGGCGGATCATCGTCGACGGCGCTGTGGGAATGGTGGAGATGGCTCTCGACCGACTCGACAAGGACGGCCGCGTCAAGCTCGATGACGAGAGGCGCGCCGCCATGGTGAGCAATCTGCTGGTGGTTCTCTGCGGCGAGAAGGACCCGCAACCGGTGGTGAACACCGGATCCCTTTACACCGGATGAGAGGCGGAACAAACCTTGGGCGACCGCAAGGCGTTTCTCTTGAGACTGAACCCCGCGGTGCATGCGGCCATGGAACGCTGGGCCCGCGACGACCTGCGCTCGCTCAACGCGCAGGTCGAGTTCGCCCTGCGCATGGCGCTTGAAAAGGCCGGTCGCATGGTGGGGTCCGAAGAGCCCGAAACGGGCCGGGAGAAGGCCGATGACTGACGCCGTGAGGCTTGCCGGCGTGTCCAAGAGGTTTGGCGACAAGATCGCCGTCGAACCGCTCGACCTGGCCGTCCCGGCGGGCGCGATCCACGGATTCCTCGGCCCCAACGGATCGGGCAAGACAACCACCCTGCGCATGATCACGGGCTTGCTCAGGCCAGATTTTGGCGCCATCGAGGTTCTGGGCAGGTCCGGTGGCGCCGGGGCCAGCCCCGAAGTCGGGTATTTGCCCGAGGAACGGGGCCTTTACCGCGGCATGACCGTGTTGGCCATTCTTGAGTTTTTCGCGCGCCTGAAAGGAATGGCCCAACCACGCCGCGCCGTCCTTGATTGGCTTGAGCGTCTCGACCTTGGAGGCGCCGCCAAGCTGAAGGTGGAGGCCCTCTCCAAGGGAATGGCGCAACGGGTCCAATTCATCGCCGCCGTGGTTCACTCCCCGCGCCTTGCCGTTCTCGATGAACCCTTCAGCGGACTCGATCCTGTGCATGGCGGCCAATTGATGCGGGCTGTCCGTGAACTGCGCGACGCCGGCACCACCATCGTCCTTTCAACCCATGATCTGGTGGTGGCGCAAAGGCTTTGCACCCATGTCTTCATGATCCATCAGGGGCGAAAAGTTCTCGACGGCCCTTTGGAGGCGACCCTTGCAAGTCATGGTGGCGCCTCCGTGCGCGTCACGCCTCGCGAACCGCTGAGCACCCTGCCCGCGCTGGCAGGCGTGGCCGACGCGGTACGAGACGGTGTTTCCTGGGACCTCCGACTGCTTCCAGGGACCGATTCCAACCAAGTCGCTTGGGACCTGATGCAAACGATTCCACTCGTATCGTTCTCCACCGGCGCAGCCTCGCTCTCGGATATCTTTTTCCGCAAGGTCGGTGTGCGGGAAGGCGAAACCACCGGGCAGGGGGCCTGACCATGCTGGGAAGAATCCTGGTCATCGCCCACCGAGAGTTTGTCGCCGCGGTCTTCAACAAGGCCTTCATCATCGGCGTGTTCCTGATGCCCGTGATGATAGGCCTGAGCCTCTGGATCCCCGCGCTGGCCGATCGGCTTAAGTCGGACAAGGTGCGGATTGTCGCCATCATCGACCGCACAACGGGAAATGGAACCGGTGCCCGCAAGGCCATGGAGGCGCTCAGGGATCTTGTCCGACAAACCGAGTCCAAAGACCCGATCGGCAGGCTTGAATTCGAGGATGCCGACGCCGGGCCGGGGGAAAACGACCTGCTGGAGAAAAAGTTCGAGCTGGCTGAAAGGGTCAGGTCGGGAAATCTGGCGGCTTTTTTCGAGATTTCTTCAAAAGGCGAAGGCGCGAAAAAATCAACGGGACTCACCTACTACTCCGGAGCCGCCTTCGACAAGGACATCCTCACTTCCGTGGCGGCGAGGCTGGCGGCGATCATGCAACTGCAGGCGTCCGCTCCGGCGAACCCGCTGCTCTGGACACGGGCCGAAAAACGCTACAAGGCCGAGGAACTGGCCCAGATGCTCCTCGCGGGCTCCAAATCCCAGGAAAATCTCATTGTTCAAAGGGAACTTCCCGCGCGTGACGCGTCCGGCAAGGTGGTGGACGGCAAACCGGTCGAATCGATAGTTCGAGTGCTTGTTCCTGTCTTCTCCGTGCTCCTCATGTTCATGGCCGTGATGGTGGGAGGCTCGCCCCAGCTCAACGGCGTGCTTGAGGAAAAAATGAACCGGATCGGCGAGGTTCTACTGGGTTCGGCAAGCCCGATGGAAATCCTTTGCGGAAAGCTGATCGGCATGTCCCTGACCGGCCTTGTCCTTTCCTCCATCTATCTGGGTGGCGCCCTCCTCCTGGGCCGCAATCAAGGCTATCTCTCCGATATATCGCTTGAGGTTCCAGTCTGGTTTCTCCTGTTCCAAGTGCTTGCCCTTTTGATGTACGGCTCTCTTTTCATCGCCGTGGGAAGCGCCTGTTCCGACCTGAAGCAGGCCCAGACAATGCTGACACCGGTCACCCTCACCGCCTCGTTGCCAATGCTACTCATGCTGCCCGTGATCGAGGATCCCAATGGTAACCTGGCGCGGGTCGCCTCCCTCTTTCCGCCCGCCACACCCATGCTCATGCTGGCTCGCCTGACCGCTGGCGCCCGTTTGGCATGGTGGGAACCGGCGCTTGGGGTGGCGCTGGTGCTTCTGGCAACCCTCGCCACGCTATGGATCGCAGCCAGGATTTTCCAAAACGGATATCTCCACCAGGGGCAGGCCCCCTCCTACCGGATGCTCCTTTCCTGGCTTAAGCGCCGGGATTGACCCTAGGGGCTCATTTTCTGGTAAACTTTCATTAAATAGACATCCCCGTTTGACGGGAGAAATCGATGTTCGGGCTCTCACTCCTTTTGGCCTTTGCCGCCCCGCCGGAATTCGACAGCCACATCAAGCCCCTGTTGGTCAGGCATTGCATCCAGTGCCATGGCACCCAGTCCAAGCGCGGCGGCCTGAGAGTCGATTCAACCAAGGCGCTCATCGAAGGTGGCGCGTCAGGCCCTGCGGTCATACCTGGAAAGGCCAAGGAAAGTCTTCTGCTCAAGGCGGTTCGAGGGGAGGAAGGGGTCGAGAAAATGCCGCCCAAAGGCGAGCGGCTCTCGGCCGATGAAATCCAACTCCTCGTCGCATGGATCGATTCCGGCGCCCGGGGCGGAAAGGATGAACAGGCCACGGGTCTGGTGAAATCTTCCCTTTGGTCCCTCAATGCCCCCAAGCCTGTTTCACCACCTGAGGGACCAGAATCCAATCCCATCGACAGGTTCGTCAGGCAGCGACTCCGCAAGGAAGGTTTATCCCCCTCCCCCGAGGCTGACAGGCGAACACTTCTTTACCGGGCATCCATCGACATCACCGGCCTGCCACCCACGGAAAAGGAACTGGCCGATTTCCTGGCGGACAAAAACCCGGGCGCCTTTGAAAGGCAGGTCGACCGGCTTCTATCCTCGCCTCACTATGGCGAGCGATGGGGGCGTTGGTGGCTTGACCAAGCTCGCTATGCCGACAGCAATGGCTACAGCATCGACGCCGCGCGGGTGATGTGGAAATACCGCGACTGGGTCATTGAATCTCTCAACGCGGACATGCCTTTCAACCAATTCGCCATCGAACAACTGGCCGGGGACATGCTGCCCAACGCCACCGCGTCCCAAAAAATCGCCACAGGCTTCCACCGCAACACCATGATCAACCAGGAGGGCGGAATCGACCAGGAACAATTCCGGGTCGAGGCGATCGTCGACCGCGTCAACACCACTGGAACCGTTTTCTTGGGCCTTTCAATCGGATGCGCCCAGTGCCACGAC
>CAWUNZ010000217.1:0-5963 GCA_963923445.1 uncultured bacterium | reverse complement strand
CTACCAGCTGAGCTAAGGCGGCTTGGCTAACGGTTTCTAGCCGTTCAAGGTCAATCATTCAAGTCAACCCATTTTGAGCAGCTACCACCATCATGTCGGCAACACAAACAATCAACTTGCAAAACATCGTTTGAAAGACATACGATGATCTAACTCTCCGCTCATGGTCCGATCTGTCGGAGGTTCTCATGCGTTCATCTCAATCCCATTCTCGCCAAGCATTCACCCTGATCGAACTCCTCGTGGTGATCGCCATCATCGCGGTTCTCATCGGCCTGCTTGTTCCAGCAGTCCAGAAAGTCCGCGAAGCCGCAAACAGAATGAAGTGCTCCAACAACCTGAAACAGTTGGGATTGGCCTGCCAGAACCACCACGACTCGTACGGCAAACTGCCGCCCGGCGGTAGGGGATATGGCTGGTGCGCGACAAACAACACCACCTATATCCCCGACCCAATCACTTACAACATAAATGGAATCGTGATGCTCCTGCCCTACTTGGAGCAGGACGCCATCTACAAGAAGATCAACCAAAGCGCCGCTTCGGCAAATCTGAACACCACCTCGGGAAAACCACTCGCCAACCCCGACGCCATCACGAGCGGCAACGCCGCCATCTCGGCCACGATCATTCCGACTTTATTGTGCCCCTCTGACGGTGGCAAAAACCAGTTGGCGTCCGGCAGCGGCGGTGCCACGAACTACTGCCCCGAGGCAAGCGCCTCTGGCACAATCACAGCGGCCAAGACATCCTACGAGTTTGTGAGTCAGGCCAACGATTACCGATACGCCAACAACTGGACTTACGGGACATTCGGATCCCGATACGCTTTCGGCCAGAATAGCACCACGCGGATAGCTGACATCATCGACGGTACCACCAACACCCTCCTGATGGGCGAAAGAACTCTCGAGACATTCAACGGCATCTATTCGACGGGCAGTTGGGCCTATCGGAGCACCCTTCAGCTAGGGATCGATCCGGTAGGAACCTACAACATCACATTCCCGGCCCAAGGACTGAACATCTGGAACTACAACAACAACGCCGCCTCGAATATCAGGGGAACACGCGCCACCTGGTACAACGCCGCCAGCCTGCACACCGGCGGTGTGAATTTCGTTTTTGCCGATGGGTCTGTTCGCTTCATCCAGGAAAGCATCGATGTTCCGTCACTCACTTACCTCTGCCAAATTGCCGACGGGCAGGTCATACCAAATCCTCCTCAATAGTCCCAAAAAACGGGGATCGAAACCATGCGCAAGAATCTTTTTTTAACTGCCCTGATCCTGATGCAGTCCATCGCCACTGGTTGTGGTGGCGATGGACTGACCCGCGTCAGGGTTGAAGGGATGTTGACAAGCAACGGGCAACCGCTGGCAAACGCCACCGTTCAATTCATTCCCGAGGGATCAACCAAGGGAGAAGGCGGAATTGGAAGGTCGTCCAAGGACGGCGCATTTCAGCTTACTGGATCGCGCGATGGCGCCTCAGGCGTTGTTCCGGGCGAATACAAGGTAAGGGTCAGCCTCATGGTCGATAGCAAGGGCCTTCCACTTCCACCAGACGCGAGGGATGCTGAATATCCCGGGTCGTATGACGCCATACCTTCCCAATACAGTTCACCGAGTTCTTCGCTGAAGGTGAAGGTTCCTGAGTCAGGGGGGAAGGTCACTGTTGATATCCCGACTCCCATTGGAACCAAAAAGTGACACCAAAAACGCACAGCGCGTTGGTCCCATTGGCTTGTCTCGCCGCTTTCGGATGCTCCGAAGGGCGCCCCAAAACCAACACCACTCCAATCGTTGCTGTCGACACTGGCCCCTACGAACCATGCCAGGTGGTTCTTTCGGGGGCCAAAGTGACAGTACCTGAACCCGGCGTTGCCAGGTTTGAAGTGAAGTACCAATTCATCAAAGGAAAACCGTCTCGTTTTTACTCTTGCGACATCGCTTTTCCCGGCACCCCGGCCAGGGCCATGAAGCGGATGGAAGCATGGCAACTGAAGTCCGAGGGGGTCATCGTCGATGGACTGACGATCCCCAAGGAAGGAGTGGAAGAGTTCGAGATTGTTTTCACGGAGGCGCCCACCGGCATGGCCGCCTACGCCCCCGTCTCCAACATCATCAAAGGCAAGGTTCAATAAAACGAATAGGTAAGGTTAAAGGGTTCAGGCTTATTCCTTGTTTACTTATCCCACCCGACTGATTGCAGGAATCCCGCCAACGACATACGACGGATGTTGAAGTCGCGAGCCGTGTCGTCCACCTTCCGCATCGCCTTGTAAGCGGGATCCTCAGGCTTGGCCGCAGCCTTGTATGGATCGTCGCCTTCGATCAGGAGGAATGTCTTTTCCGTGATGCCCTCGCCGGAGGTATTGATCTTAAGCGGGTTTTCCTTGTCGTTAAAGTCGATGTAGGCATCGACAATCACACCCATGTCCTCGAGGCGCTTCACCAGTTCGATGGTGTTGTCGACATTGGGGTCGCGCAGCGGCATCCGCCCGCGCAGGGCGATATGCTTCTTGTTCCCCAAGGCCTTGCGCATGTTGGGCGCCCACAGCGCGTTATCGACATGGTCGTTCTCACGGATCGGGTTTCCACCGGCATCCTTGATCTCGGTCACCTCGGCGAGGGCAAGCGCCTTGTCGAGAACCCTGAGGACAACCACCTTCGCCTTGGGTGTTTTCTCAGGCTGGCCGTTGTCCTGATTGGCGAAAATGAAGAACAGGTCGCCGGGACGCACATCAACATTGGTCCCCATGTTGACATAAACCTGCCTTGGATCCCGGTCGATCCGGACCACGCGGTAAGGGGAAGCCTTTTCAATCGTGATGTTGGTTTGGGAGTTCCTCAACCCCTCGTTTTCCTGGCGAAGTTTGGTCGCGTTGTCCCGCAAGCGGTCAATCTCCGCTTTGTTTTCCCCGGTGACACGGGCCTCGGCCTCCGTTCGAAGTTTCTCAACCTCGGTCTTGGTGGAGGCCCCCAGTGCCAGCATGGCGGCATCCCCATCCTTTTGTTTTTTCTCAACATTCGCGCGGAAATCGGAATAGTCTTTTTGGACTTTCTTGACCGCCATGTCAGCGGTCGCCAATTTTTGGTCCATGGCGTCCTTGTCGGCTTTGGCTTGATCCTTGGCAGCCTTGAGGTCCGCGTCGAACTTGGTCTTCTGTGAAACGAGTTCATCCTCGAATTTTTTCTTCATCACATCCGTTTGTTCAGCGACCTTTTTGAGGGAATCCTTGACGA
The DNA here is from genome assembly GCA_963923445.1 of uncultured bacterium. Lineage (GTDB taxonomy): Bacteria > Planctomycetota > Planctomycetia > Gemmatales > Gemmataceae > REEB421. Next base: position 2,715 of record CAWUNZ010000217.1, on the reverse strand, counting down.
CATTGCCTTCCTTGAACAACTCCACAGGGGCGCCTGTACCGTCTGTCGCCTTGATGGCCTCTATTTCCTTGATGGCTCCAAGGAACTCATCTCGTCGGGCGTTCTTGGTCCAGTCGCCCTCGTTGTTTTCAAGACGCCCCCGATCCACCACGGAGTCCATCTTGTCGTTCTCGTCGATCGGCATGTCCTTGTTGGTGAGGTACTTGTAAAGGATGGTCGCGCCAAAGGCGTAGTAGCGTTTCCGGTTTTCGGCTTCCTTTTTCTCGACTTCAGCCTTTTTGGCGGCGTCTTCCAGTTCCTTGTGCTTGGCAAAGCCCATGTAAGTGCTGGTGGCCAAACCCAATGTGGAGAGAATGAAGAACACAAGCACGATGATGATCGTGGTGCCCGATTCCTGCTTGCGCGCTTTCGCCATTGTCGTCATCTCCGGTCGGGAGCATGCCATGCTCCGGCCACCACCGGGGGCCCGGCGGACATTCGAAGGAACCCTAAACCACGGCTGTCTGAAGTCAATCTTACGCCGACTGATGGCAAAACGGCAGAAGTTGCGCAGCCGGAACTCTGTGAATATTGGGCACAACCGTCCATTTTGCCGGGTGTAACATGGTGTTTCGCATTCCGGCCCGGGTGGCCGGTCATTCGGCAGGGCAACCGCATGTCAGGCACCAAGCACCGCCTCGTGGTGGTGGACACATTTTCCCTCGTTTTCCAGGTGTTCCATGCCATTCCCCCCATGAGCAGCCCGAAAGGACTGCCCACCAACGCCCTTTTCGGCCTTGCCCGCGACCTGATGGCTCTGCGCGCGGAAAATCCGGACTACCTTGTTTGCGCGCTCGATGTCGACGGCCCCACCTTCAGGCAGGAACTGTACCCGGAATACAAGGCACATCGTCCCCCCATGCCCGAGGATCTGGCACTTCAGGTCCCCCACATCACCAGGCTTTTTGAAGCCGTTTCCATCCCCTCGATCGGAGTGCCCGGGTTTGAGGCGGACGACATCATGGCCACCCTAGCGGCTGAAGCTTCCGCGAGGGGGCTTGAAGTGGTTCTCTGCACCACCGACAAGGATTGCAGGCAATTGCTCGGCCCGCATGTTCGCCTGCTCAACCTTCGCCGCCAAACCTACTACGACGCTGAATCACTCAAGGCCGAGTGGGGAGTCACCCCCGAGCGGGTGGTGGATCTGCAGGCCCTGGTGGGAGACAGCACCGACAATGTTCCGGGGGCGCCTGGGGTGGGTCCCAAGACAGCGGCCAAGTATTTGGAGGAATTCGGCAGCCTCGAGGGCCTTCAAGCAGGTCTGGGCAGCATCAAGGGCAAGAAGGGGGAAGTTCTTCGCGACAACTGGAACAAGGTGGAACTCAGTAGACAACTGGTGCGACTCAGGCCCGATGTGCCCCTCTCTTGGAATTGGGATGCCTGGAAACTGGCCCCTGTCAACCCAGTCCGGGCGGCCGCGTTTTTCAGGGAAATGGGTTTCCGGGCCCTTACCCGCCAGGCGGAGGAGATGCTGCCGGGAGGCGCTCGCCCAACTCCGCAAGCGGTCCCTTCCCAACCGGTTCAAGGCGACCTTTTCAGCACCTTTGCCACAACTTCGGAGGAACCCTCCGCCAGCGCCTCGGACGGTTGGTGCTATGAGCAGTATCAGGTTGCCCGTTCGGAGGCCGAATTGGAACAATGCCTAAGGGAACTGGGCCAGCAAGATTCGTTCGCCATCGATCTTGAAACCACAAGCCTTCAACCGGAAACCTGCCGGATTGTCGGCATCGCGTTGTCATGGAAAGAGGGCCACGGCTGGTATCTGCCCTTGATGGCTCCACCTGGTGAGCCGTGTCTGGATGGCCCGGCAACCCTCGCCCGCATCAAGCCGATCCTCGAGGATCCGCGCAAGGGCAAGGTCAATCAGAACATCAAGTACGATTGGCGCGCGCTCGCCGCCGCGGGCATCCACATGCGCGGAATTGCGGGCGACACCATGGTGGCGGATTACCTCCTGCACGCGGGGGAACGCAGCCACGGCCTCGACGAGCTTTCTAGGCGGTATCTCGGGCACCGGATGATCCCGATCACCGACCTGATCGGTCAGGCAAGTCGCAAAACTCCCCAGAAGCGAATGGACGAGATCCCGGTGGAGCAGGTGGCGCGCTATGCCTGCGAGGATGCCGACGCGGCATGGAGACTGTCGCGCATCCTCAGCGCGGCGCTGGGGGAAGCCGGACCCCGGTTGCCCGGCTTGTACGCCAATTTGGAAGTTCCGCTTGTGGAGGTGTTGGCGCGCATGGAACGCGCCGGAGTCCTGATCGATTCCCAGCGGCTGCAATCCCTGTCCGTCGAGATGGCCCGCGAACTGGCGGAAATCGAGGAGCAAATCCACGCCATCGCCGGCCGCCAGTTCAACATTCAATCGTTGCCTCAATTGCGGCAGGTCTTGTTTGTGGAGCTGGGACTTCCCATCCAGGGGAAAACCGGAACCACAGGTGACGCCAGCACCGATCAGGAATCGCTTGAAAAACTCGCCTCCATGGATCTTCCCGGATCGGCGTTGCCACGCCTTCTGCTCAGGCATCGGCAAATCGCGAAACTCAAGGGAACCTATGTTGACGCCCTTCCGGGCCTTGCCGGTTCCGACGGACGCGTGCGCGCCTCGTTCAACCAGACCGTTACCGCGACCGGACGCCTCTCCTCGAGCGACCCCAACCTGCAAAATATCCCGGT
>CAWUNZ010000216.1:0-5989 GCA_963923445.1 uncultured bacterium | reverse complement strand
TGGGAATCAGAAAGCGCGTACTCCCATTCCAGAATGGTGGCTGAAAGACATAGGGGGAGGAAGATGCCACCAGCTTGCCAGATACCCCATTGACCAGAGACATAACCTGGCCCGGGAGGGGCGAGGAGGGCAACCACCGATTCTCCTGGAACGACTCCCTTGGCGATGAGTAGCCGGGCGATGGATTCCGATCGATCGAGCAAGGCACCGTACGAGATGGGCACCGGATCGGTCAGCAAGGCCGGTCGGTCGCGGTGGGCCCGTGCCCTTTCAATGAATGGAATGACGCTCATGGTGGTCTCCGCCACGGAAACAATCAAATCGCCAGAAAACGGATCACGAGGTAAAAGAACGAAGGCCCCAGAAGACAACCCAGTCCGGTATAAAATGTGGCTGTCATCGCACCGTAGGGCACCAGCTTGGGGTCGGTGGCGGCCAAGCCGGCCATGACGCCGCTGTTGGTGCCCATCAACCCCCCGAAGATCATCGCCGAGCGCGGGTTATTCAGCCCGATGGCGGGCGCCAGCAATGGTGTCATGATCATCACCACGATCGCCTTGACCAGTCCCGTCGCCACGGAAAGCGCCATGAGTTCCGGGCCCGCCCCGATGGCCGCGCCAGTGACTGGACCCACGATGTAGGTGGCGGTACCCGCGCCGATGGTGGTGATGCTGACGGCGTCGCGGTAGCCAAAAGCCCACGCCACGGCACCGCCCACGGCGAATGAGACCGAAAGTCCAAGGAACAGGGAAATGGCGCCCACGGTTCCCCCACCCCTGAGTTCCTCCAATCGGGCGCCGAAGGCGGTGGAAACAATCGCGAGGTCCCGGAGCATGGCCCCGCCCAGCAAGGCCATCCCGGAGAAAATCGGGATATCGGCGATCCCATGCTTGCCACCTGTGATGGCGCCGCCGAGGGCGGCCAAGGCTAATCCAGCGAGGATGGCGATGGCGGAACCATGGATCCGGCCCCGGAAAACCTTCCCGGCCAACAGATGGCCCGCCCAAGTGAGGGCGCCTGCCAGCACAAACGCCGTTAGCAGGGAATACCGCACCAGAATCTCTTGGATAGGCTCGGGAATCATTCGGCAGGCTCCCTTCGGCCAGATGCTCCTCCCTGCCGCGATAGAAGCCCGACCATGGCGAAACAGGCGGCAACTCCACCAATACCGGCCACAACGGCAACCAGACCGCCCGACAAGGCACCCATCACATGTTGGCTGGCCGCCATCGCCACCACGATGGGGATGTACATGGCGGACCAGTAGCTGATTCCCGTTTGTGTTTCCGGGCTGAGCCGTCCGCTTTTCCTCAGGCGTTCAGCACCGACAACAAGGAGCAGCATGGCGATTCCCACGCCCCCGATATCGGCATCCACTCCCAGTGACCATCCCAGGAGCGTGCCGGAGCAAACACCCGCCAAGAGGCAGACCGATAAGAGCGCGGTTCCGTGGATGGTCATATCCGGTATCGTCTCTGGAGAGTTGATAAAGGGACAGATTCAGCCATATCACTTCAGCCAGGGTTTCAGGGCGGGCACCGCGGAGGGGATTTCCTCTGTCACCAGACGGGCGATCTCGCGTGCTCCCCGCTCAGAAAAATGGGTGAAGTCGGTCGGTGAAATGGTGATGAATGAGCTCTCCGTGGGCCCGAGTTTTGAATATAGCGCCATGCTTTTGGCATGAAGGTCGATCAGGGGCAGGTTCTTTTCTCGGGATACCCGCTTCATGGCATCGGCCCAGGGTCCCAACCGGGTTTCCAGCTTGCCCTCGCTGTTGAAGGTGCGGCGAGCGACAGGAGTGACGAGCACGGGCGCGATCCCTGCCTCGCGCGCCTCATGGATGTAATCGAGTAGTTGGGTCCGGAACCCTCCCTCGGCGTCGAGGGCAGGGTTTTTCTGGTCGTTGTGTCCGAACTGGATGAACACATAATTTGGCTTGGCATCGAGTGCCCTTTTCCAGAATCCCTGTTGGCGGAACGAAAGCGTGCTACGGCCTGAGGCGGCCAGGTTGATGATTTCCACTCGGTCCTTGAAAAACTCTCCAAATACCATGCCCCAGCCGGTTAATCCTTTGGCTGCTGGTGGGGACTTGTAATTGGCCATGGTCGAGTCGCCTGCCATCGCGATCCGGATGGGCTTCGGTTCATCCGGTCTGGTCTTGGAAATGTCAGCCTGCCGAGCCATCAAAAGGGAATACGCCAAACAAACCAGGCCGATGGGCATCTTGCACGCTCCGCGTCGCGGGGAAGTTTTTTGTGGTGTCTGGCACTATGATGACCATTCGACCAACCCGCACCAAGGATAACCTATCCATGATCAAGCGCCGATTGGGACACACGGACCTCGACATCACCGTTTTGGGCTTTGGGGCTTGGGCGATTGGTGGCGGAGGATGGGCGTTCGCCTGGGGCAGCCAGGACGACAGGGACAGCATCGCCTCCATTCATGAGGCCCTCGACCTGGGCGTGAATTGGATCGACACCGCCGCGGTTTACGGGCTTGGCCATTCCGAGGAGGTGGTGGCCAAGGCGCTCGCCGGGCGTGCCAGCAAGCCACTCGTCTTCACCAAGTGCGCCCGCGTGTGGAACGACAAGCGGGAAATTGGCAAATGCCTCAAGGCGGAAAGCGTTCGCCGCGAATGCGAGGCCAGCCTGAAAAGGCTTAAGGTGGATGTGATCGACCTGTACCAGATCCACTGGCCTGAACCGCCGGAAGACATTGAGGAGGGGTGGGCCACGCTGGCCAAGCTCAAGGAGGAGGGGAAGGTTCGATGGATCGGGGTTTCGAACTTCGATGCCGATCAGTTGGCCCGCATCGGCAAAATCGCCCCGGTGGCCTCGCTCCAGCCGCCCTACTCAATGATTCGGCGGGACATCGAACCCTCGATACTCCCTTACTGCCTTGCCAACAACATCGGCACCATCGTCTATTCACCGATGCAATCGGGTTTGTTGTCGGGGGCCTGGACCCGGGAACGCCTTGCCGCGTTGCCGGCGGACGACTGGCGCAAGGAGAAGAACCGCCATTTTCAGGAGCCATTGTTCAGCCGGAATTTGAAGTTGGTGGATCTGTTGCGAGACATCGGCGGCAGGCATGGGGCCACCCCCGGACAGGTGGCCATCGCCTGGACGCTGAGGCTGCCGGCTGTCACGGCGGCGATCGTGGGCGCCCGCAAGCCTGGCCAGTTCAAGGAATTGCTTCCCGCGGCATCGTTGAAACTAACCGAGGCCGACTATTCCCAAATTGAAGGGTTTCTGAAGGCAAATCCGGAGTAAGCTCAAGTGCCTTGGAGACCATCGTCATGCCCAGAATGATTGCGATTCTGTCCTTGATGGTGATGTGGTCTCCGCACACTTCGGCCACGGAACCCCGCAAGCCAAACATCATCCTCATCTATTCCGATGATCACGGCTGGGCTGACTTGGGAATCCAAGGGGTCGACAAGGATATTCGCACCCCCAATCTCGACCAGTTGGCTCGCGACGGCGTGCGCTTCACGCGTGGATATGTGACGGCTCCGCAGTGCGTCCCGTCTCGCGCCGGGGTGCTGACGGGACGCTACCAGCAGCGTTTCGGCGTGGAGGACAATAACAAGGGCCCGCTGCCGCTGGTGGAAAAAACCATCGCCGAGCGGCTCAAGGTGGCTGGCTACGCCACGGGAATGAGTGGCAAGTGGCATCTCGACCTGGGTCCCGGAAAGGAAGGATCAAAAGCGGCCCGTGTCATGAACGGTCACATGCCCCACGCCCAGGGCTTTGATGAGTATTGGCGAGGCGAATTAAGGCAATACTATGCCTCCCACGACCTGAAGGGTGTTCCATTCGCCGATGCCCCCCGCCTGGTGGTCGACAACAGATTCCGGGTTGTCGTCCAGACGGACGCCGCCCTCTCGTTCCTCGACAGGCGATTGGCCAATTCCGCGCAGCCTTGGTTTCTTTACCTGGCATGGTACGCCCCCCATGTCCCCTTGGAGTCACCAGAACCATGGTTCTCCCGCACGCCGGAACATTTGCCGCTCAAGCGCAGGCAGGCCTTGGCCATGATCGCGGCGATGGATGAGGGGCTTGGAACCATCCGTCGAAAGATCAAGGAAGCCGGCCAAGAGGACAACACGCTGGTTTTTTTCATAGGCGACAACGGTGCTCCCCTAGGAGCGGCATGGGACGGGTCCATGAACAGCCCGCAAGCCGGGCAGAAGGGAATGCTCAGCGAAGGGGGAATCAGGGTGCCGTTTGTCGCTTCCTGGCCGGCAACCATTCCCCGCGGCAAGGTTTTTGACCAGCCCGTCATCAGCCTGGATGTTGCCGCCACTTGCATTGCCGCGGCGGGTCTTCCGCCCGACCCCGCGCTTGACGGGGTGGACCTGGTCCCGTTTCTCAGGGGTGAAAGAAAGTCTCCGCCGCATGAGCGCCTGTTCTGGCGCTGGGGATCACAGGCGGCGGTTCTCGAAATGCCCTACAAGCTCGTCGCGCTGGGAGATCGGGAAAGGTTGCTTTTTGATGTGACCCAGCCTGATGGCGAGCATCATTCCCGCAACCTGGCGGGGAAGCAGCCTGAAGTGGCCCGCCGTCTCGCTGGGCATTTGAAGGCATGGAGCGGTGGCCTTAAGCCTCCAGGTTTGCCTGTATCGCTGGACCGCCACCATGAGGGGCTTTTCGCCGAGCATGGCATCTTGGCCCCTGGACAGTCGGCGTCATCAGGCTCCACGCAAGGTTGGCAGTGCCGCAACGGCACTCTTTCGCTTGGCAGGGAAGGCCTCGAGTTCCGTCCAGAAGCCGATTTGCCTAAGAATTCCAAGGTGTTTCTTACTCATTCGGGGCTCAATATCGGTTCCCCGGCGGTGGCCACAATCAGGATGAAATCCCCGGCAGCAGGCAAGGCGAGCCTCACCTGGCGCACCCGCGAGGAAAGTTTCGGTCCCGGTCAGGCGGCGTCGTTTGACTGGCCTGCGTCAATGGACTGGGTGGAAGTGAAGGTGAACATTCCGGAGAAAAACCGGATTATTCATGTCCGTCTCGTCCCGCCCACCGGGGCCAAGGGTTCGGTCATTGGTTCGATGGAGTTTCGGGGAGCGGACGGATCGCGCCAGTCATGGAATTTTGCCAAGTGATGACAGGTGGTGTTCGATGCTGACCAACATGGCTTGTGGTCTTCTGATGGTTGCGGCATGCATGGGTCAGGCGGATGTCTGGCTTTTGGCAGGCCAGTCCAACATGCAGGGATCCGGCCGGGTGGACCAACTTCCCGCCGATGTTCCCAAGACCATTCCCCATGCCTTCTTTTGGAGCGGCAAGGAATTTGAGCCTTTGGTGCTCGGAAAGACAAAAACTTCGAACACTGCCGATCGTTTTGGCCCGGAGATTGGTTTCGCCCTGGCGATGGCCACCTCGGCGAAACCTGTGTACCTGATCAAATACCATGCCAGTGGCATGCCTCTGCACCATGGCATCAACGGGGGAACCTGGGTTGGCCCTGATCCCGGATTGAATCGCCGGAATTTTTACCCGGGCGAGAAAAGCGCTGATCCGAATGTTGGAACACTTTATCGGGCCATGTTGGTTCGGTTCCGCGACGGTATCAGCAATTTGGCCGGTGCGGGCAAGGCGCCGGTGGTCCGCGGATTTCTGTGGATGCAGGGTGAGCAGGACGCCAAGCACGAGATGGCCGCAAAAACCTATGCCACCAGCATGCGCCGCCTGAAGGTTCGGTTGGGGGAGGATCTCGGTGTGGCTTTTCCCATGATTTACGGTCAGGCATTGCCACATGAACCGGCGATGGCACGGTTCACGCACCGAATGGAGTTGCGGCGGCAAATGGCCCTTGCCGATCAGGCCTCTGGACAACCCGAGGCCATCCCCGGTGCCGTCATGGTGTCAACTGATGGATTCGGCCTGCTTTCCGACACGGTTCATTACGACACCTCAGGTCAGTTGAAATTGGGGCGCGCCATGGCTGAGGCGGCGAGAAAGATTCAAGGGAATGGGAACCA
>CAWUNZ010000215.1:0-6003 GCA_963923445.1 uncultured bacterium | reverse complement strand
GAATTGAGGGACCGACTTGCCGCCGACCCCATGCGGATTTATCTGCTGGATGTGCGCCAGCCGTCCGAGCATGAGTTCGCCGCCTTGTCAGGTGATCACCTGATACCGCTGGATGAACTTCCTCGCCGGGCGCAGGAGATCGACCTCGCGCCGGGCCAGACGCTCGTGGTTTACTGCCACCATGGAGTTCGTAGCTGGCATGCGGCCTGCTACCTCGAGGCCCAGGGTTTTGAAGGAGTTCTTTCGTTGTCTGGCGGTATCGAGGCTTACAGCCAGGAGGTGGATCCTGCCATCCCGCGGTACTGAATCCGAGGGGTCGGCCCTGTCCCATTTTGGCTCCCAGGGCAGCCGTATGGTCGACGTGGGTGCCAAGCCGGTGACCGAGCGGATGGCCCGGGCCAGTGGAAGGATTCGGATGCGGGCCGAAACCCTGCAGCTGATTCTCGACAAGGCATTGGCCAAGGGTGATGTCCTGGAGGTGGCACGGTTGGCCGGGATCATGGCGGCGAAGAAAACCCAAGACCTTGTGCCCCTTTGCCATTCGCTTCCACTGGATGGGGTAGAGGTTGAGTTCAGGCCACAACTCCCTGACTGTCTTGTGGTTGAGGCGATTGCCCGGGCGACGGCGCGAACGGGTGTGGAAATGGAAGCACTGGTGGCGGTGAGCGTGTCGGCCCTCACCGTTTACGACATGACCAAGGCCGTGGACAAGGTTATGGTGATTGAGGAAATCCGGTTAGAGGAAAAGCGTGGTGGACGCTCAGGCGTCTTTCTGCGTTCGGAACAAGGCTGAAAGGCCGCTCCTTTTTCCCCGGTGCCCCATGTCCATCGCTCTCGAGACTTCAATAGCCGTGGCGAACGCTACCTATTTGCCGAGCCTTGAAGCCAACGCGCGCGACTTGGTCTCCGCGGAGATGGACGGCGTTGAGGCGCGAATTGAGACGGTGCTGGCCAGTCGCCCGGACCGCCTGCGTGGCATCATCGACCATGTCACCCAGTACCGAGGCAAGCGTTTCCGACCGCTTCTGGCTTTGCTGGTCGCTCGGACCTCCGGGCCCGTGAAGCCGGCGCATATTGATTTGGCCGCCGCCATCGAACTCATGCACACAGCCTCATTGGTGCACGACGATATTCTTGACAATGCCGACACTCGGCGACATGTCCCCGCCATCCATTCCCGCTGGGGGCATCAGGCCGCGGTACTGCTGGGTGATTACCTGTTCAGCCATGCCTTTGAGTTGACAGCGGGTGTGGGCGATGCGCGTCTCAACCGCGAGGTGGCGGCCACTGCCCGGAAGGTTTGCCAGGGCGAGATTCATCAAAGCCTCGAAGCAGGCAACTGGGATGTTTCCGAGACGGCTTACCACGACATGATCGAAGGAAAAACGGCGGAAATGATCGCCGCTGCGGCGCGCCTCGCGGCATTCATCTGCGGCAGGCCCGAAGCCGAGTGCCAGGGTTTTGACGCCTACGGTCGGAACCTTGGCATGGCATTCCAAATTGCCGATGACCTGATCGACCTTGAGGGCGAGGAAAACAGAGCGGGCAAGTCCCTTGGAACCGATCTCGACCAAGGCAAGGCGACCCTGCCATTGATCCACGCCCTGACCAACCTTAAGGGGTCCGCTCGCGAGGACTTGCTAGTACTTTTACGATCCGGTGGGGAACGCAAGGGGTTGCGCCGCCTTCTCGACCAGTCCGGTTCCATCGCCTTCGCTCGCGACAAGGCCCGCGACCATGTGGCCCGTGCCAAAAGGGCGATCGGTTTCCTTGCCGCCACGCCCTACCGTCAGGCCCTTCTCGGTTCGGCAGACAAGGCCTTGGCGCGCGATTGCTGAGCATTTTTTTGGGGCTGACGCACCCGCGTGCCCACTTCCTCTAAGTGCTTTCCGGGATTCGCTCACTCAGCGCATCAAGTGATCCGCGGTTGTCGATTGAACTTCTGGAACGGCAGCCTGACATCCCTGAAGAAGATCTGGTCCGCCCTCAGGACGCCCGCCGGCATGGTGTCGAACCCCTGTTTTGCCGACGCGGTGACGACATCGTCCTGATCGACGCCATCTCCGGAAATACCTAATCCCCCTACGATTTGGCCGTTTTTATAGACGGGCACGGCTCCGGGGAAGAAAACAATGCCGTTCTGGTTGAGAATGTCGGTTGGATCCCTGAAGTTCGACTGGGGGTGGAACGCCGCGAACCCATACACGCTCTGGAAAGCCGAAGCCGGAAGCCGCGGGCCGACCTGGGTGGCGTTGGCGGGATTGGCGCCCCCATCGTTGAGCTGTGAGAAGTACCCGGGGGGTGATCCGTCGATGCCCTCGGGGAATCGGGGAAGGGCGAGGTAGCGGAATGTGCGGTTGGTGAAAGCCACCCCCTTGGGGATGCCAGGCAACTGATCGACGGCCTGAAGCTGGGTGGGGTTGTCGTAGTAGGCGACATTGCGTCCCTTGGCCACGGCGATGTCGAGCGAGAATGTGGTGCCGTCGGGCATTCGGAAAAGGCCAAGAACCTCGCCATTGTTGTCGGTCACCGCGAGCGTCATGCGGGTGAAGTTGTTGAGCGGAAGCCTGATGGCGGCGCGGATCTGGACGGCTTGTTGAACGCCCTGCGCCAGCATGGTCTGGACATCGTTGGCGGACAAACCCGTTCCGGCATGTGGAGTGACCAGGAAGCCTTCCGGCACCGGTGTGCCGCCGAGCAGGGGAACCTTGGTGGTGTCGATGGGCAAGCCCGGGACCGGGGTTCCCGGCACCGTGGCGGGGTCGGGGTTGATCTTGTTGTCGGCGCCCGGGTCGAGCAGCAGTGCCAGGCCGCCGTTGTCCGGGAAGTTGAACGGATTGGGCGCGAAGGCCGGTCCGGTTGCCCCGGGGTTGGGCGCCGGTTGTGCACCCCCCAGCGATTGGCCGTAGCTGATGAGGAAGGGCGCGCCGTTGGCGCCCGGAAACGCCGCGCTGGGCAAAGGTCCGAAAACGGGCAGGGTGATGCCCACGAGGTCGATCCTGCCGGTGGCCAGCACGATTCCATCGACCGGGGCGATTCCGCCGATGGGACCGGGGATGGGGGTCGGGTTGATGCTCTTGGTGAGGGAAACGGTGGTGCCGCCGAGCGCGGCAAAGGCCATGTATTCGGCCTCGAGTGTCCGGTCCGGCTTGGAGGGATTGTAGTTGCTGGAAAGCGAGCAGTTGGATTCGGTGGCGAATCCGGTTTTTCCAGGGAAGAAAACGCCGATGCCACCAATGACCTGCGGGAACGCGCTTCCCGGAACGGTCCGGGTGATGGGGATGCCGCCGGGAAGGGTGCCGATTCCCCGAGGCGTGGCGCCGGGCAGTAGTCCGGAAGCGTAGCCGAAGCTGTCCATCGCCGCCAGTTCCTGACTTTCAGGAATATTGGATGGAATAAAAGCGGAATTGACATTGAATCTTTGGAGAAGCTGCTGGTCGTCGGCGGTGCCATGAATCCGGTCATTCGCCGGGTGATAGCTGGTGTCGCGATTGGAGTACTCGATGCCGAACAGGTCGACCTGGGGCGTGAAGGGGATATTCGGTGGGAAGTGGTTGCCGATGCCCAGCGGGGCCACGGTTCCCGGTCCGCGCAGGGTGGAGTTGGGATCGGTGATGCTGGGATAGGACTCGATTTCCCTCTGGGTGACGGTGGTCTGGCTGATGTATTGGATGGTGCGGGAGGTGAGCGGCGCGTTCATGTTGCCGAACAGCGCGCCGGTTCGAGCCTCGGCGACGGCGCCATCGATCGCGAAAACCAGCTTGTTGACATCGGCAAGGATTCCGGGATCGACCCCGTCCTCAACCTTGACCCCCAAAATACGCCCGCTGCGGTCCACGATAGCGATGATGGCATCGCTGCTGGGGGTGGCGGCAGAGGCCCTGTTCAAGAGATCCTGGACATCGGTGGTTGTCAGTTGCTTCACCGCGGGGCTGGGTTGAAGGCCCAAGGTGGAACTCAGGTCCGGGGGTGCCGTGGCGGCCAGGAAAGATGAATAGTCAGCCGTCGCGCCGGTAATGGTGCTCTTGTCGGCGTATCCAAACAGGCGGGCGTTGCCAGTCGATGAACCTGGCACCACAAGATTGTTGGAGTTGGTGCCGCCGGCAAGAACATCATTTCCGATGCCGGCCACCAAGGTGTTGGTCCCATTGGCCCCCAGCACCCGGTTGATCACTCCTCCGTCACCCGTCGCCATCGTCGTGCCGTTACCGCCCTGGAGAATGTCAGTGCCGTCGCCGCCAGCCATGTTGACGGGCAGGGAGATGGAGGGCGCGATGCCCACCACATCGTTTCCGGCGCCCGCATCGACATTGATCTCGGAAATGGATGGCGAATTGAAGCTGGCAATCTGAATGCCGTGGCTTTTGACCAAGATGCGAGCGTGGTCGGGAGTTTGATCGATTCGGATGCGGTCTGGGCCATCGGTGCCGGTGACAAATAACTGGGTTCCGGAGAGCACAGCGGTGACTGCTGCCGGAACGGAGCGGTCTTCGAGGCGTTCCAGTTCCAGAAAACGGCTTGTGGCCTTGTTGGTGTGAGTTGCCATACGGCACCTGCTAGCCCGAATCCAAGCGTCCCACGACGATGGGTCCATCAAGTGAATCGGCATTCATGGCAAGGTCGCTGCAATTTAACTAATCGGAACAAAGCGAATTTCTGGAAAACCAAGCAAAACCAATAAGTTCGTCAAGATTTTCCAATGTTGTTGCCGATGGTTGGCTTGGAGGGTCCCGTTCCCCACCTGTTCGTGGAAGGTCCCATGCAGCTTCGGATGGCTTTCATCCTGTGCCTGTGCGCCGTCGGTGGAACGGTGATGGGCCCCGGATTTGTCCGGGCCCAGAATGAGGCGCCGCGACCCGCCGACAGCACTCGACCCTTGGAAAGACCACCGTTTGGCACAGGCAACCTGCCTGCGACACCTCCTGCCGCTTCCGACTGGCTGTTCACCGAAACTTTCCCGCCCCTGGGATTCACCGGCCCGTCTTCCGTGCTTCCGAGGGAAGTGCCTTCCGATGGCGATTTCATCCCGGTGGAGGACCGGTGGCGGCAAGGCATGCCGGCGCTTGACCGGTATGGGAAAAATCACCCCAGGTTAATGGATTATCCGTTCCAGTTGGGCCATTGGTGGGATCCGTACAACCAGAATGTGCTGAAGGGCGACTTTCCCATTGTTGGACAGGATGTGTTTTTCAACCTCACCGCCCGGTTGAACCAGTTGGTGGACACGCGGCAGACACCCATTCCCACCACGCCGTTTGAGAGCACCGCCAACCCGTTCTCGGAGGAATTCTTTGGAAGCCCCAACCAACTGGCCAACTTCACATTCCTTTCGGTGCAGTTCGATGTCTTCAAGGGCGACACGCTGGCCTTCAGGCCGGTGGACTGGCGTCTGCGCGTGGTGCCCTTCTTCAATGTGAATGTGCTGAATGTCGAGGAACTGGCGGTCGTCAACCCGAATGTTTTCAAGGGCGTGCAGCGTGAACGGACATTCTTTTCGCTGCAGGAGTGGTTCTTCGAGACAAAACTGGCCGATAGCGGACCGTACTACGATTTCACCTCGATCCGCGCGGGATCCCAGTACTTCAACAACGACTTCCGCGGATTTTTGTACTCCGATACCAACCGCATGGTGAGGCTGTTCGGAACCCGCCTGGCCAACCAGGACCAGTTCAACCTGGTGGCCACCTTCCAAGCCGAGAAGGACACCAACAGCGGCCTGAACACCTTCGACAACCGGCAGCAGAATGTGTTCTTCGCGAACTACTACAAGCAGGATTTCCTGTTCCCCGGCTACACCGTGCAGGCGAGCGTCGCCTACAACCACGACAACGCCACCGGCCTGATCTACGACAAGAACAGTTTCCTGGTCCGCCCCGAGCCAGTCGGGGTGTTCCGGCCCCATGCGATTGATGTCGCCTACCTGGGCCTTGCCAGCGACGGGCACATTGGCCGGTACAATGTCTCCTCGCAGTTTTACTACGCGCTCGGCCACGACACGCTCAA
>CAWUNZ010000214.1:0-6059 GCA_963923445.1 uncultured bacterium | reverse complement strand
TCCGAGGGTGTTGACCGACTTTTCAAGGCCGCCGGGGGCCTTGATGAGGCCCGGGCCCTTCTGGCCCAGAAACTGGGCAGCGAACTCGGCGCCGCCTGCGGCGCCCTGCAAATGGACGACCTCGTCAACAGCAGGGAACCCGACCGGGTTCGAACCGAACGCGACAAGCTCAGGGCGCGGCTGCTGGAGCGCCTTTCGGGGCAGGCTTTATCCGAATATGGCGTGGAGATCGTCGATGTCCGCCTCAGGCGGGTCAGCCACCCCGCACCGGTCAGGCAGGCGATCTTCGACCGCATCATCGCCGAGCGGGAACGCAAGGCGGCCGAATACCAAAGCCTGGGGGAGCAGGAATCGGCTAAGCTGCGCAGCGACACGGACCGCGAGGTGGGAACCCTGCGCGCGAAGGCCGAGGCCGACAGCATCCGGATCCGCGGCGAGGGTGAGGCCGAGGCGGACCGCATCCGCTCAAGCGCCCAGAAGGCCGACCCCGAGTTTTATTCTTTCCTCCGCAAGCTCGAGGAATACCAGAAAATCCTCGGCGACAACCGCACGACCCTTCTGCTCTCGACCCACCGGGAGCTTTTCGACGCCTTGTTCGCCCCGCCTCGGACGGCGCCCCTTCCGGTGCCCAAGCCATGACCCTTTTGCCGAAAATTTTGGCGGGCTTGGTGCTGGCGGGATGGATCGCCACGGGTATTGTGTTCGTCGCACCCCATGAACGCGCCGTGGTCCGCCGCCTGGGCCGGGCGCTTGAACCTCTTCCGCCCGGTGCCCACTGGCTTCTGCCCAGGGGTATCGACCGGGTGGACCGGGTCGCCGTTGACCGCGTCCGCTCCACCCCCATCGGCTACCTTGAATTGGATGATTCGGCACAGGTGCCTCCCGGGCAGTTGGTCACCGGAGACCACAACCTTGTTCACGCGCGCGTTGTGGCCCAATGGCGGGTCGATCCCGCCCGCGTCGTGGACTTCGCCCTGGCCGGTTCCACCATTGAGACCGCCATGGCCCAGACGCTTGAAGGGGTGCTTGGCGAATGGGTGGGCGCCCGGCAGGTGGACCGGATTTTGCTGGAAGGCAAGCTCCGGTTGGCCGACGAGGTTCTCGCCGAGGCGGCCAACCGCCTGCGCTCGCTCGATTTGGGAATCGAACTTCTGGACCTGCGCCCCGAACTGCTGGCGCCACCCGAGGAGGTGAAGCCCGCGTTCGCCTCGGTGGCCCGCGCCGAAACGGCGCGGCAAACGCTCGTCACGCGCGCGGAGCAGGAGTGCGAGACCCGCCGTCGAACCGCCCAGGCCGACGCCTACCGCTCCGAACAGGATGCCCGCGTGGCCTCGGAGACCGCCATCCGTTTGGCCGGCGAGGATTCCCGGCGATTCCTCGCCCGGCTGGATGGATACAATCGGGCCGGACGCTCGGCCGATTACCTGCGCCAGATCTGGGAAGATGAAAGGGGACGGGTTTTCACCAGGCTCAGGCAGGCGGGGCGCCTTGGCCTGCTCGACCACCACATGGGGCCTGACGGACTGGATATCCATACGGCTCCCCTGGCCCCGGCAACCCGATAGTTTCCACGGAGGGAAGCATGCATCAGGTCCTGTTCCGCATCCCGGTGCCCGGGTGGCCGGACGGCATACCCGTGCAGGGCTTCGGCCTGATGCTTCTTCTGGGATTCCTGTCGGCCAGTTGGCTCGCCACCCGCCTCGCCCGCCGCGAGGGCATCGCCGAGGGCATGGTGCAGGACATCGGCCTTTGGCTTTTTCTGGGCGGCCTCGCCGGGGCGCGCGCCCTTTACATGTGGGAAAACACCCGCGGATTCACCGACTTTGTCACCCGCTATTTTCGGTTCAACGAGGGTGGCATCATCCTTTACGGGGGATATGCCGGCGGAGCCTTGGCCCTGGTGCTGGGTTGGTACCTGAAATACCGGTCCCAACCGGTAAGCCCATGGCGGCTCGCCGATGTCTACGCGGCACCCTTGGCACTCGGGGTCGCGCTCGGTCGTGTCGGCTGCCTGCTCAACGGCTGCTGCTACGGTCAACCTGTCCCCGACAATTACGGGACGATACCGATCCATTTCCCCCTACCCTCCGCGGCGCGGTTCGACCTCAGCGTCCGCGGCCTGCAGTCGCCGGCTGGCTTCACCCTCGACACGCGGGAACTTCCTCGCGCCGTGGTCGGCGCCGTGGAACCCGGTTCGGGCGCCGAGGTTCTCAAGCCCGGCGACCGCATCGTTGAAGCCGCGGGAATGCCCGTTGTCACCGTCGAGGATATTTCGCGAATCCTGCTGGAGGAATTGGCCGACCCCGCCCACAGGGGAACCAACACGCTGCAACTCAAGGTGGTGCGGGATGGCGAAATCCTCGACCTTTCCTACGCGCCGCGCACCATCGGCCTGCACCCCGCCCAGCTATACGAAACCATGAGCATGATCCTGCTGACCCTCCTGATTGTTGCTTACCTGCCGCTCAGAGGCCGGGAGGGACAGGCCGCGGCGCTTTTCGTGGCCTGCTATGGCGCCCACCGGTTCCTCAACGAACTGCTCCGCAGCGATCCGCGCCCCGTCGGACTGGAAAACAACACCAGTGTCATGCTGGTGATTGCAGGAATCCTCATGTGGCTGGGCCTTCAGTTCCTCACGCTTCCCATCAGGCGACAAACGCAGGGTAAGGATGAAGAATCGGCAACCACTACCCCGGCCCTCAATTAACTTAAATTGGATCGTAATTAAAAAATAAGCGAGTGGATTCAAGGAACCCACGCGCCCGGGCAGAGAACCGATATTGGCTTCAGGTCCAAACAGGGCCGAGGGTGAGCCAAACGAAAAACTTCACTTGGCGACTTGCAGCACCACGGTCACCTTGGTTCCCAGCTTGGGGATACGGTCGGTCCACGCCTCGAAATCGAGGTTGGCATTGTCCTTCGAACTGGCCACGGGCAGGTCGAGCATGGCCGTGTCGAAGTTCGACAGGCAAATGACATCGCCGTCGTTGGCCAGGTACAGCTTCCGGCCGGGGTTGTTCATGTCGTCGAGGATCTTGCTGCCGGCAAACACCCAATCGGAATCGAGTTCCTTGGTGGTTTTCCGGTGCTTCACCCAAGACCGGGCGGAGACTTCGGACACTTTGCCATCCTCACCGGTCAACCGGACCGTCACCTTGACCTTGCCCCCGGTGGCGGCCTTGTAAACGGGCGCGAACTGAACCGGGGCACCTGATTCCACGCCGGCCAAAAGCAGGGCCTTATGGGCGTCCCGGGCGTCGATATCCGCCTTGAGAATGCTCTCGTGCTCCTTGGTTCTTGCCCGGCACAGGAATTCCTCAAGCTCACCCTCGCGCTTGACAACCTCGGCGTCGATCAGAACCCGACGCGATGGGCCCGCCACTTCCAGCCAAACACCCGGCTTTTCACCCACCTGCACCTTGCGCACCGGGGCAGGATCCTGGGCCTTGGCCAAAAAGACCAGCAAAAGCGTCAATGGCAGAATCATGTTGGTTTTCATGCCGATAGTGTATCCTGACGCCTCAAGTCGGGTGAAGGGAGCGGGCGCATGGGAAACAGAATGGTGGCTTGGACGGGAACCGGTCTTCATATCCTCATTGGCGCATTGATGGTCTTCAGCGGGATCATGAAGCTGGTGATGACACCCGACATGATTCCCGAAGATGTCTGCCAAGGTGTCCGCGACCACATCAAAATCATCGGTATCGGGGAAATCATCTCAGCGCTTCTCCTTCTGCCGGCGGAACTTCTGCCTATTGGAATGCTTTTGTGCAGCAGTTTTTGGGGCGGAGCGATCATGGCCCATATGTCCAAAAGTGAACCCTATGTCGCCCAATCGGTTCTCCTGATACTGACCTGGCTGGGTGGGGCCCTCAGGCGCCCCGACCTGCTCCCGTTTGGAGCTGAAAAACCCCTGCCCACCGATCCGGTGCATCATCATTCAGGCACCTGAAGCCCCAAGGCCAGGGGCGGTTGCCCGGTCCGCCGCGAAGGGGTAATTTGAATGATCGAGGCGGGGCTTTCCCCGCCGGTGTTTTTTGGCAAGGTTCTTCATGAAGGAATGCATGCGGGTGATCGATTGCTCCGCGGCCGATGGCGCCGGGGAACTGCTTCGCCTGCGCTCCCTTCTGGGTGCCGAAGGGCAGGTGGTCTCCGAGCGAAGCCGCCAGCTCACCCGTGATGTTTTCGGCGAGGAACTCACCGCGCAGCAGGTGGTGGAACGGGTTTGCCAAGCGGTGAAAAGCGAGGGCCTTTCCGCGCTGCTCCGCTTCACGGAACATTTCGACAGAAAGTCACTGACCGGCTCGACAATCAGGGTGCCCGCCACCGAACTGGCAGAGGCGCGCTACGCCAGCCTGCGCGAGGCGCCCGGATTTCTCGAGGTCTGCCGGCGCATCAAAAGGAACATTCTCGCCTTTCAATCGGGCATCCTGCACCGCGACGCGACCATGCGGCAGCCTGGAAAAATGGAGCTTGGCCTGCGTTACCGGCCGGTGAAGCGCGCCGCGCTTCTGGTGCCGGGCGGCGCCGCCGCCTACCCGTCCACCCTGTTGATGACCGCCTGTCCGGCCATGGCGGCCGGGGTTGGGGAGATTGTGGTGGTGATGCCCCCCACGCCGTTCGCCGGTTACCACCGCGACATGCTCGCGCTTTGCCATGACATGGGAATTTCCGAGGTTTACCGGGTCGGCGGGGCGCAGGCTGTCGCCGCCATGGCCTATGGAGTGGAAGGCATCGAACCGGTGGACATGATTGTCGGTCCGGGCAACCTGTTCGTGGCGCTGGCCAAAAAGCATGTCTTCGGCACCGTGGGCATCGACTGCATCGCCGGCCCCAGCGAGGTGGTGGTTCTGGCCGATCCCGAAGCCCCGCCAGACTTCGTGGCGGCGGAACTGCTCGCCCAGGCCGAACACTCCCCCGGTTCCGCGGTGCTGGTCACCTGGTCGGCGCCGCTGGTTGCCTCCGTCCAGGTGGAACTTGAGCGGCAGTTGGGGGCATTGTCGCGCGAATCGCTCACGCGCGACGCATTGGCGCGGTATGGCGCCCTGGTGCTTGCGCGCGACGAGGGCGAGGCCCTGGAGATCGTCAACCAGTTGGCACCCGAGCACCTTCAGATCGCCGCGACCGACGCCGTCGGTCTGGCCAACCGCGTGAGAAACGCCGGGGCCATCTTTGTCGGCCACCACACCCCCGTGGCGCTGGGCGATTACGCCGCCGGGCCGTCCCATGTGCTTCCCACCGGCGGCAGCGCCCGCTGGGCCAGCGGGTTGACCGCCAACGATTTCCTCAAGCGCACGAGCATGATCCGCTTCGAACCCGAAGGCTTGCGGCAAATCGCCCCCGATGTGGTGGCGCTTGCCGAGGTCGAGGGTCTCACGGCCCACGCCCAAAGCGTGCGAACAAGGCTCGAATCCATAAAAGGGATCGAGAAGGCGCTTGGCGCCACCCCATCATGAGCACCATTTGCACCTATTTGCGACCCGATATTGCCAACATGGCCGGCTACACTCCCGGCGAGCAGCCCCGCGTGGCGAACATCCTCAAGCTGAACACCAACGAGAACCCCTACCCGCCCCCGCCCGCCGCGTTGGCCGCCATCGCTTCCTTCGCCGGGCCGGATGGCGCCGAGCGGTTGCGCAAGTACCCCGATCCGTTGGGAACCGACTTCCGGGCCGCGGCCGCGCGGGTGCTGGGAATGGCTCCGGAGAATATCCTCATCGGCAACGGTTCCGATGACATCCTCACCATCCTCACGCGCGCCTTTGTTCCCCAGGGCGGCATGATCGCCTCGCCGACTCCCAGCTATCTGCTCTACGAGACGCTGGCCAGGCTCCAAGGCGCCCGGTTCAACACCGTGCCATTCACGCCGGAATGGAAAATTCCAACTCCCTGGCCGCTCAAGGGAGCCAACATCACCTTCCTGCCCAATCCCAATTCCCCCTCGGGGACAATCATTTCCAACGATGAAATCCGCGAATTGGCCGGAACATTGAACGGCCCCCTCGTGGTGGACGAGGCTTATGCCGACTTCGCCGACACCAGCGCCGTGGATCTGGTCC
>CAWUNZ010000213.1:0-6092 GCA_963923445.1 uncultured bacterium | reverse complement strand
CTTGAGTTCGATGAAGGCATCCAGAAAGTCGGCCGGATCCCGGTCGGGCAACACAGGCGGGAGGTCGTTGTGGGCGATGTCGGCGGAAATGAACTCGATATAGGCCCGGAACTTGTCCTCGTACCAAAGGTCGCCAAAAACCCGCACGCGGTTCAGGTAATAGTTGTTGTCGATCGTCGTCAGGCGGGCGTTGCCTTCATTGGCATAACGCCAACGGTATTCACCCCCGGCGGCGAACAGCCAATGGTCGCCCAAAGGCACGCGCTTGATCCGGTCAAGCCAGGGGAACGAGCGGTCGTCCCCGGGGGGATCCACGATCCGGTAGTTGGTCTCGAAAAACGGCAACGGCTGGGGTGCAAGGTTGGAAAACGGGTTTTTTGGCAGGCTTTCCCGCTCCACCCCCAGCACCCAATCGCGCACGGAATGATACCCTTCGCGCTTCGGCGGGGTGACGAAATTACCCGGCGGCGGAAAAACCTGGGAACGGGGAACCCTGCTCCACCAATCAGGCCTTTCCACCGGTAGCGGAGGAATGGCCAACTCGGGCAAAACCTCGGGCGATTCGGACTCGGGGTCCACCAGCGCCATGGCAAGGCAGGCCGCCGTGAACCACCCCATGAAAGCCCCCCACCGCGCCAGGACCAGGCCATGGCCCCATCCTGCCATCGGGTGTCGGGACTGTACCGGTCGCATGAAACCGTTCGGTTGTGCCGGTTGTTGGGACACATGGTGGTCTTGTCCGGCATAAGCGCCCCATCTTCACATCGTTGATTTCTGGTTTGGGAACTTTCATGACTGAAATGAAGTCAAGAAATTTGTTTCCCGTTGGGTGAAATTCATGGCCGCCGGAACGACAACCCTTCAGGGCCTTCTTGACGAGGCGGCATACCGGGGCGGCGAATCCTACGATGCCCTTCTGACCCATTCCGTGGAGCGCCTGCGTGTTCTGGCGCGCAACGGCCTGAAGGATTTCAAGCGACTCACCGCCCTTTTGGAAACCGATGATGTGCTTCAGGAGGCGTTGATCCGCCTCCGCGGCAGCCTGGGGGAAGTCAGGCCCTCAACGCTCAGGGGGTTCATGGGCCTCGCGTCGATCCAGGTCAGGCGCGTTCTCATCGACATGGCGCGCAGCCTGCTGGGCCCGCAAGGCTTCGGCAAGAACGAGATCACCGGGCAGTCGATACAAGGCCTTCCCAACAAAATCACCGACTCCGTGGACCGATGGATCGTCTTCAACGACATGATCGACTCGCTGCTTCCCGAGGAAAGGGAAGTGGTGGACCTGCTGTTCGTGCACGGCATGACGCATGAGGAGGTTTCGGTGCTGCTCGGGATATCCGTCAGCACCAGCAAGCGGCGCTGGCTGGCCGCGCGCCTGAAGCTGGGCGAAATTCTCCTGGGCATGAAAGACGATACGGATACCGAGTAGGGAAACTGGAATCACGCGGCGAGGATTGGCGGCTTAACCGGCGCGGCGGTCCTTGTCGCCGTACACCTTGAGCTTGTTGTACATCGTCTTCAGGCTGATATCGAGTTCCGCCGCCGCGGCGCTCTTGCTGCCGCCGTTGCGGTCGAGCGCGCGCAGGATGTGGTCCATCTCGATCTCCTCGAGCGTGCGCGGGGAATCGGCGACCGGATGGGCCCGCAGGCTGAGCGAACCTGCCGGATTGCGGACCCCTTGGGGGAAATGCTCGGGCAAAATCTCTCCTCCGCCGGAGAGGATGTGGGCATATTCCATCGCGTTGGCCAGCTCGCGGACATTTCCCGGCCAGGAATGGTTCAGGAGCAGGTCGATGCTTCCCGCCGAAAGCGGCTGGTAGGCCGCCCCCGGCGCCTTTCCCGCGGCGCGGTTGAGCAGGTGCCCGGCCAGGGGAATGATGTCCTCCCGGCGCTCCCGCAGCGGCGGCATGCGCACCTCGAAGGTGTTCACCCGGAAATAAAGGTCCTCGCGGAAAAGGTCCTCCTGCACCATCTGGCGCAGGTCGCGGTTGGTGGCGCACAGCACGCGCACATCGGCGCGGAAGGGCGTGTTCTCGCCCACGCGGCGAACCTCGCCCGACTCGAGGAAACGGAGCAGCTTCACCTGGATCGACTTGTTCAGCTCGCCAAGCTCGTCAAGGAACAGGGTGCCGGTGCCCGCCACCTCGAACAACCCCTTGTGGTCGCGGTCGGCGTTGGTGAAGGCGCCTTTCTTGTGTCCGAAAAGCTCGCTTTCCACCAGGTTCTCGGACAGCGCGCCGCAATTGACCGGGACGAACGGCTTGGCGGCCCTTCGGCTTTGCATCATCAAGGTGCGCGCCGCCAACTCCTTCCCCGTGCCCGTCTCGCCGGTGATCAGCACCGTGGTGTCGGTGGGGGCCACGGTGGCGATCAGCCTGTGGACGGTGCGCATGGCGGGCGACTCGCCGACCAGAATATTCGGCCCCTCCACGGCCTGCAGCCGCGTCTGCAACGCCAGATTCGCGTTCTTGAGATCGCGCTTTTCAGCGATCTTGCGCAATATGGCCTCGATTTCAGCCATTTTCGCCGGCTTGGTGATGTAGTCGAAGGCGCCCAGGCGCACAGCCTCGATCGCCGTCTCCATGCTGGCGTGGCCCGTCATCACCACCGCCTCGGTCTCGGGCGCCACCTTCTTGAGGTGCTCGAGCACCTCGATGCCGGTCATGCCGGGCATGCGCAGGTCGAGGATGGCGGCGTCGAACCGGTCCTTCTCCAGCGCCTTGAGGGCCAACCGCCCCTCGCCGAAGACCACGGCCTCGTGCCCCAGGCGCGTCAGTTCCACGCGCATGATCTCCTGGAGCGCGCGCTCGTCGTCGCAAAACAGCACTCGCAATCCGCTCATCTCGTTTCCCCGTCCCCGTGATCCGCGTTTCCACTCAGGCCGCCAGGCGCGGCATCGACCTGCTGTCGGGCGCCGGCTTGGCCCCCTCCACCGCGCGCACCGGCAGGTGCACCGTGAAGACGCTGCCCTGCCCGACGCCCGCGCTGGTCGCCTCGATCTCCCCGCCATGCTGCTGGATGATCCGGTGCGAGATGGTGAGCCCCAGTCCCGTGCCCGATCCCGTCCGGTTCTTGGTGAAAAACGGCTCGAATATGTTCTCGAGGGTGCCGCGGTCCATGCCCACGCCGGTGTCGGAAACCTCGATCTGCGCCCGGTCCCCGTCCTGGGAGACGCGCACGGTCAGCGTGCCGCCCGGGTCCATGCTTTCCAGCCCGTTCACCACCAGGTTCAAAACCACCTGCTTGATTTCCTCGGGGTTCGCCCAGGCCCGCACCGGCGCCGGCGCGTCGAGCACCATGCGCTTGTCGCGGCAGACCGGCAGGTGCTGGGCGCCGTCAAGCACCGACTGCGCCAGCTTGCAGATGTCGGCGCTCTCGCGCGTCTTCTCGCCACCGCGGCTGAACGCCAGCAGCTTTTCCGTGATCCCCTTGCAGCGGAACGACTCCTCCTGGATGAGGTTCAGGTACCGCTCGAACACCTCGCGCTGCTCGGGCGCCTCGAGCCTGCCGGCGGATTGCCGCAGCCGGGCCTCGAGCGCCTCGGCGCAAAAGGCGATGCTGGCCAGCGGGTTGTTGATCTCGTGGGCCACTCCGGCGGCAAGGTAGCCGACGCTGGCCAGGCGCTCGCTGCGCACCAGTTGGCGACTGCGGTCCGCCACCTGCCTGTTGAGGTCGCTGTACAGGGACTGGAGCCTCTCCATCATGGCGTTGAAGGCGCGGGCCAGGTCTTCCATCTCGTCGCCGCTCTCGATCGTGAGCCTGTGGTCGAGGTCGCCCCCGCCGATGCGTCGAACCCCCTCCTGCAAGTCGCGTATGGGGTTGAAGACCCAGGCGTAGAACGCCCTGAGAAGGCCGGCCAAGGCCACGAGGCCCACGGCGCAGGCGGGCACGGCGAGCCAGAGGCTGAACTGGTAGTTGCGCCTCGAGGCGCTGATCTTGTGGTCGAGGTCCTCGTGGATGCAGTCGCGGAGGTCGCGGCTGTCGCGCTCGAGCTTTTCGCACGCCGCCTGCGCCGCCTTGAGCGGATCGTCCGCCCCCACCGAGGCGCCCCCGCCCAACCGAGGCGCCATCAGCGCCGCCAGGGCGCCGGAGAGGTCGGCAAGGTCCTGCTCGATCACGCCCGCCAGTTCGCGCTCCAGCAAGCCATCGTTGGCGAGGCGCCCGGGCAACTCCGACTGCTCGCCGATCTGCGAACGGTAATCTTCCACGGCCTCCCGGGCGCGCGCCAACGGCTGAAGCATGCGTCCGGGGGCATCGCCCATGCGCAGAACCATGGAAGGCGAGACCAACCGGGCCACGGCGGTCTTGAGGTTCTCGGCGGACTTAAGCTCGGCGAGGCGCCCGCGGACTCCGGAAACCGTGTGGTAATACGACCAAAGCCCCATGAGCGTGCCGGTGAGGCCCAAACCCAAAAGCAGCGCGAACAGGGCCACGCCCAGAAGCAGCTTGTGCCGGATCCGCCAGCCGCGCGCCAAGTGGGAATCTCCATGAAGGCGGTCCCGTCATCGGGTACCGGGGCACAAGGCTAACCGAGGGTGCTTCACGGAATGGAGTCCAGTTTTCCCCGCCCGGCCCTGCCCCCGCCCCGGGGTACGGGCCGGGGCCGGAGAGGCATTTTTTTCGAAAAACTTGGCCTTTTTTTGTCGGAACGGATCGTTCTAGACTTTGCCTTGTCGCAGCTGGTTTGGCGGTCATGGACGACCACCTCGGACGCGACCGGCAGCCCGGAACCTTGGTCCGGAATGCCGAACCGCAACAGGCCGGAGCGCCGTCGAATGTCCTTCGCGATCCTCCCCGGCCTGATTCCGGAAAGACTGCCGAACGCCCCAAGGATTTCCTCGAAACCACACCCTGAGTTGCCTTCTTTCATTCCCGGGTCCGCGGCCAGGATGGCGGCGGGTTGACGATCCGCCGGGGGCCGCGGTGGCCGCCGGCGAGTTCCGGGATGCGGACGGGAATCACCGCCGCCATCGTTCATTGACTGGATCCATAAACTCAGGAAACCACGCATGAGCCGTTCCCCCGTTCTCTTCCGAGTCGATGCCGACACCATCGCCGGCCACGAGTCGATGAGCCGCTGCATGGTCCTCGCCGCGGCACTGCAGCGCCGGCGCCGGCAGGCCTATTTCCTCTCCCGCGTGGAACCCGCCTCGCAGATCCTCCCGCTCAAGCGGGGCGGCAACGAGTACATCGCCGCCGGCCAACCCATCGGCACCCCGGCCGACCTGCAGGAAACGCTGCGCGAAATCCGCCGGCTTTCCCCCGCCGCCGTGGTCGTCGATTCCCCCCTCGTCACCCGCCAATACCTTGAAACCCTGCACCGCGCCGGCGTGCTGGTGGTCACCTTCGATCACCTCGCCCGATTCCGATTCCCCGCCGGCCTGGTGGTCAACCCCCTTATGGGGCCCGGACGCGAGGATTACGACCATGCCACCGGCACCCAACTGCTGCTGGGCGAACGGTACGCGATGATCCGCCCCGAGGTGCGCCGCCAGCGTCCCCAGCGGGCGCAGGAACCATCAGGCACCCACCGCGTGCTTGTGGCCCTGGGAGATCACGATCCCGCTCGCCAGTCGCTTCCGCTGGCCAAGACCCTGCTGAACGCCTTCAAGGCCATCAAGGTGGATGTCGCCGTTCGGGCCCACCATCCGGATATCGACGCCTTGCGTGAATTGGCGACCCAATCGGCGGGCCGTTTGGAACTGGCCGCCGAACCGCAGGAGATCGTTCAGAAACTCACCCGCTGCCATGTGGCCGTTTCAGGGGGCAACGGCTGGTCGATGGACCTGGCCTGCCTCGGCGTGCCGCAACTGATCGTGGTGCAGCAGGAATGCTACTGGCCGTCCGCCCGCCGCCTCGAGGAGGAAGGCGCCGCCACCTGCCTTGGATCGGGCGAGAACCTTTCCATCTCGAATTTCAAGCAGGTGGTTCAGGACCTGCTCGACTGCCCGCTCGAACGGCAGGCGATGTCGCGTTGCGCCCGCCAATTGGTGGATGGCCGCGGCCCCGACCGGCTCATATTGGCGCTTGAAGTCATGCTCCACCCCTACAAGCAGGAGCAGGAAGTGGCCCGCGCGGCCTGACATTTCCCA
>CAWUNZ010000212.1:0-6107 GCA_963923445.1 uncultured bacterium | reverse complement strand
GCCACCCCGGATGCGGTGTCTTCAGGGGGCACCTCGACACCCTGGGAAAGGAAAAACAGCACCTGGATCAGTGACCGTGTTTCCATGTCCAGGATGCGCAATCCGTCCCCCTTGCCATCGGCAAGGAACGGGTCAAGTGCGTCGGTGGTCAGTTCGAAGGAGCGAAAGGAGGGATCCAGCCGGAAGGCCCCGCAAAATATTTTCCAATCTGGATCGTCATCATCAATATTGCCGGCCCGCAGGACGGGCACACGGCGCTTGCGGGTGACCACCCAGCCCCCATCCGCCTGCTTTCGGTACTCGTAGCCGGCCTTGGCGGTTTCCACCGCCGCGGCGGCGGAGCCGGGGCCTTCCGGCACCGGGTCCGTGACAGTCTCGTCACGCTCCTCGCTGAAAAGCACCACCGACCGCCTCTGCTCAAGCCGGGCCAAGGCCCTGATTCCCTCCAAAAATTCCACATAATCGGGCGCCACGCGTGGTGCCGGACCGCTACCGGTCTCCGCATTGGGCACCCAGTTCAAGTTCTCGAGATAAAGCCTGCAGACGGTGGATAGCGGCCAAGTGGTTCTCCCCACATACGCCACCCCTTCCAGCGTGATCGGCGTGAATAACCGGCGCGTGAACTCCTGGTCGTCCATCGGGGCATAACTCAGCGTTGGCCTCACCGCCCCGCTGAGCTGGGCCTGCGGCAACACCGACCCGGCATAGCCCCCACTGCTCAAACCCGCCGCGGATGCCTGGAAAAACGGCAAGGCTTGAAGCGACGCCGCCAGTTCAGGCTGCTCGGCGATGGTGGTCACACTGAGGCTGCTGGGAGAATCCAAATATCTCAGGCGCACAATATTCAGCAAAAGCTGCCGCTCGCTGGTCACCTTGACCGACTCGTTGTATTTCAGGCGGTTGAATTCCACCATGCGCGGACCCAGGGCGCATCCGCCAAGTGCCGCCAGCAACGGCAGGCCAATCCACACAAAACACCATCGCGAGTCCACGGAAAGGCGCCCCTCCGAGAAGAGGTTTCACCTTCTCCTTATCGGTCTGGCAAAGAGGCAATCTGCGGTGACTTTGCGAAAAATGACTGTTTTGCCAAAAAGACAGGCCCGGCACCACGAGGCGCCGGGCCTTCGGGACTTTGGCTCAACACTAGCGTTCGGAATCGTTTTCCAAGACCGCCTTGTAGGCGAATCCACCCAAAACTCCCCCCAGAATGGGGGCAACCCAAAACAACCAAAGCTGGCTCAGGGCTGTTCCCATCACGATCAGCGCCGGTCCGGTGCTTCGGGCCGGATTCACCGAGAGGTTGGTCACGGGAATTCCGATCAGATGGATCAGGGTGAGACCCAAACCGATGGCCAGCGGGGCGAAACCGGCCGGTGCCCGGCGATCGGTGGCGCCCATGATGATCAGCAGGAAGAAGAAAGTAAGGACCACTTCCGCCACCAGGCACGAGGCCAGACTCGCTCCGCTGGGCGAAAACGCGTCGTAACCGTTGGTCGCGAAGGCCCCCGCCTGATTGGCGTCAATCGCAAACCCGGGTTTGCCGCTGGCAATGAGATAAAGCACCCCGGCACCAGCCAACGCGCCAAGTACCTGAGAAATGATGTAAGCGGGGGCATCGCTCATCTTGAAGCGTCCACCCGCGACCAACCCGAGAGTGACCGCGGGGTTCAGGTGGCAACCGGAAATGTGCCCGATCGTGTAGGCCATCGACAATACGGTCAGGCCGAACGCCAGACTCACGCCGACAAACCCGATTCCCAGGTTCACATGGCCACCCTCGGGATGAGCCATGTAAACGGCAGACAGCACGGCGCTGCCGCATCCGCCGAAAACCAGCCAGAAGGTTCCCAAAAACTCGGCAAACAA
This sequence comes from uncultured bacterium, assembly GCA_963923445.1. Taxonomy (GTDB): domain Bacteria; phylum Planctomycetota; class Planctomycetia; order Gemmatales; family Gemmataceae; genus REEB421. Next base: position 4,241 of record CAWUNZ010000212.1, on the reverse strand, counting down.
CCGCTTGTTCAACGCCACGATAATCCCCCGAACAGTTGTTGATTCCCAAAACAGGACACAAGCCTGTTGCCAGTTTGTAAGGGTTTCAAGATCGGTTCGATCAAGGCGAACAAAAAGCGCATGAATTCAGGGCGATCATAAAAAACAACAACAGACCCAAGCTTGATAAATAAGAAGGCGCGAATGCTTTTTTGAAAAAATTGGGAATCCAATCAAAAATTCGGAACATCGTCACTCTTGCCGTGTTAGAAGAGTGGGAAGAAGTATTCACAGGCTTTTTCTTAGGTTGGGTTCCACATGGCCGGACTGTCACTCGTTGCGGTGATCCTCGCGGTGTCTTCGGCAGCCCCTCAGCCAACGGCGTCAAAAACCGTTGATTTCGAGCGCCAGATCATGGGTCTGCTCGGCAAGACTGGCTGCGCGATGGGTTCTTGCCACGGTTCATTCCAAGGCAAGGGAAATTTTCGGTTGTCCCTCTTCGGTTATGAGCCCGAACGGGATTTCACGGCGATCGTCAAGGATTCCCAAGGCCGACGGGTCGATTTTCAAAACCCGGATCAAAGTCTCCTGCTGATGAAGGCGACCGGGCAGACGGAACATGGCGGTGGCAAACGATTCGACCGCAACTCTTGGCAGTATCAAATGTTCCGCGACTGGATCTCCCAGGGCGGCAAGTGGGAAAAGGGTAGCGGATCGTTGACCCAACTCAGGGTCGCCCCACCTGAAATCTCCTTCCGAAAAACCGGTGAATCTATCGGGGTGACCGTTCTGGGCACCTTCGCCAATGGTCAGACCGAAGATCTGACCCCTTTGGCAGATATCCGAATCAACGATGACACAGTGGCTTCTCTCAAGTCGGCCCAGGTGTCGGGATTGCGGGCGGGTGACACCACACTCGTGGTGAGCTATCGGGGTCATGTGACTCCCGTCAATGTGCTGGTTCCGGCCACGCTTTCACGAGGCGAATCTTTCCCGAAGCGGTTACCGGAAGCCAACTTCGTTGACACCCATGTGTTCACGAAGTTGCGGCGCCTCAACATGCCCCCCTCGCCCGCCTCCGACGATATTGAATTCCTTCGCCGCGTGACGATCGACACCATCGGAACCTTGCCTTCACCCGATGAAATCAGGTCGTTCGTGGCTGACAAGCGCGCTGATAAAAGGTCGCGGAAAATCGAGGAACTTCTATCCCACCCCATGCATGCCGCATTGTGGGCGACGAAATTCTCCGACATCACGGGCAACAACACGGACTCGCTTGAAAACCCGCAACAAACGAAGTCCCGCCGCAGCCAGATGTGGCACGACTGGCTGCGCAAGCGTTTTGCCGAGAATGTTCCTTATGACCAGATCGTGCACGACATCCTTTGCGCGACCTCGCGTGATGGCAAAACCGGCGATGAGTACATCGAATATGTGAAGGTGATGGATGATAAGCTGAAGGATGGATTCGTTCCCGAATACGCCCAAAAGAAAACGCTGGATCAATTCTGGCGTCGCCAAGGACAGGTGGGGATTGAGATTTGGGGCGAGAAAACCGCCGCCGCGTTCCTCGGTGTTCGCCTTGAGTGCGCCCAATGCCACAAGCATCCGTTCGACCGTTGGACTCAGGTTGATTACCGGGCTTGGGCGAATGTTTTCAGTCAGGTTGTGACCGGGATCTCCCCCGACATCAAGAAAGCCGCGGACGCCCTTAATGCGGAACGCAAGGGTGATAAGCCGAACAACAACAATGTGATTCTGGTTCGCGAGGTGTATCTTGGCCGCCCGGCCATGAATCCACGCCGCGGCTTGACTGGAACCCTGCCTCATCCGGACACCGGCGCCCCCTTGGCACCCCAGACCTTGGGCGGTCCGGAGGTTCGAATGGAAGCCGAAAAGGATGCCCGCGAGGCCGTGTTCTCGTGGATGCGTGACAAGAGCAACCCGTTTTTTGCCCGCAGCCTTGTCAATCGCATTTGGGGACATTACATGGGTGTTGGAATTGTCGAACCCGTTGACGACTTTTCCGTTGGGAATCCTCCTTCCAATCCGGAACTGCTGAACGCCCTTGCCGAAGAGTTCCAGAAGTCGAACTTTGACTTCCGCCGGATTGAGCGGATTGTTCTCAATTCCAACACTTATCAGCTCAGCTCAAAGTCGACGCCCGTCAACAAACTGGATGAGCGCAACCACAGCCACTCCCTCATCCGACCGATGATGGCCGAGGTGGTCATTGATGTCCTGGGCGCCGCGACCGGCGTGCCTGAAAACTTCGGTGCAGATGCCCCCAAGGGTAGCCGGGCCATCGAGGTTGGATCCAGCAGGCTCAACAGCGCTGTCTCGTTCGCCTTCCGTATTTTTGGAAGGCCTCCGCGAACAACCGCCTGTGATTGCGAACGCTCGATGGAACCCGCGTTGCCCCAGAAGCTTTACCTGATGGCTGACCCCGGCCTGCAGGCAAAAATTCTCGATCAAAACAACCGTCTCAAGGATTTGCTGAAGACTCATTCCGACGACAAGGAAGCGCTCGCCGAGCTTTTCCTCGCGACGCTCTCCCGTTATCCAACTCCCGAAGAAACCAAGGCTTTTGAAGGTTTCCGAGCCAAGGCCAATGACCGCAGAACGGCGTTCACCGACACCTTGTGGGCCCTGGTCAACACCACGGAGTTCATTTTTAACCACTAATCGTTGTTTTTGTTCGTGACCGATGAATTGACTTGGGGTACGATTTTCGGATCTTTACAGCAAAGGGAGGACTAAGACCATGAATCAGATCGACTGCGAAGGAAACAATCGTCGTGATTTCATCAAGATCGGCACCTCGGCCGGTCTCATGGGTCTCACGCTTCCCGAACTCCTTCGGCTTGAAGCCGCCGCTGCTGGCCGCGTGCCCGCCCAGCGTTCCCGCAAGGCCAACTCCGTGATCATGGTTTGGCTCTCCGGCGGCCCCGCCACCATCGACATGTGGGACCTGAAGCCCGAGGCTCCCGAGGGAATCCGCGGTGAGTTCAAACCGGCCGACACGAATGTCCGCGGCATCCAGATCAGCGAGCACATGACCCGCATGGCCAAGCATGCCGACAAGGTCACCATCGTGCGTTCCCTCTATCACACGATTCCCTCCCACGGCCCCGCGACCACCTTCATGACCACCGGCAACAAGCCGATCCCTTCGATTCAGTATCCGGCCATGGGTTCGCTTTGCTCCAAGCTGCTTGACACCCCCACGGGTGTTCCGGCCTATGTTTCCTTCAGCGACCTGCGCGGCGGCTCCGCCGGCGCCTCGGGCTTCCTCGGAACCGCCCACAACCCCTTCATCGTCGAGGGTAACGCCAACGGTAACGCCAAGACTCCGGCCGCTTCCAACCTGAGGGTTCGTGGCATTCAGCTTCCCAATGGTTTCACCTTGGATCAGCTTTCAAACCGGGATCAACTGCTCCAGCAGTTCGATTCGACCTTCCGGAAGCTTGATCGCAATGACGATTTGATCGACGGATACGACGCCTTCCACAAGCAGGCCCTCGAGATCCTTCGCAGCGACAAGACCAAGCAGGCCTTCGACCTCACCAAGGAAAAGAAGGAAACCCGCGAAAATTACGGCCTTGACGCTTTCGGTCAGGGTGCCTTGGCAGCCCGCCGCCTCGTCGAAGCCGGCGTCCGGTTCGTCACCATCAGCCTTGGTGGTTGGGATACCCACAACAAGACCTTTGAATCCCATAAGTCGAAGCTCCAGCCCACCCTGGACCGCACTCTTGCGGCTCTTATCGGCGACTTGGCCGAGCGTGGCATGCTCGACAGCACCATCGTTTACTGCGCCGGCGAGTTCGGCCGCACACCCAAGGTCAACAAGAATGTCGGCCGCGACCACTGGGCCCGCTCGATGGCGGCGGTGCTGGCGGGTGGCGGCTTCAAGGGTGGCCATGTCCACGGCTCGACCGACGCCCAAGGCATGGCTCCGGCCCAACTCCCTGTCACTCCCGATGATATCTCGGCGACGATCTTCCAGAACCTTGGAATCGACCCGAAGATGGAAATCCAAACCGGCAGCGGCCGGCCCATCACCCTCTTCCGCGAGGGCACGGTGATCGACTCGATCGTCTCCTGACGCTCAAGTCGATTCTTTTTTCCGCGGCCCCGGCGAAAATGCCGGGGCCTCTTCATTTACAGGCTTCATCATCGCCCGATCAGCAAATTCAGCGCGAACGGCCAGTTGGCCAACGGGTGTCAGGGGATTGGACAGGCATTCCTTTTGAATGCCT
>CAWUNZ010000211.1:0-6108 GCA_963923445.1 uncultured bacterium | reverse complement strand
CTGCTCTCGGCCAAGACGCCACAGGCCCGCGCCGCGGCGGTGCGGGTGCTGTCGGACGAACGCGACCGCTTCCCCGAGGCGTTCGCCTGGTTCAAGGCGGCGTCCGCCGACCCCAACGACCGCGTCAAGCTTGAGGCGGCCCGGGCATTGAGCCTTTACCCGAATTCCGAAGCGATGGTCGCGGTGCTCGACATCGCCGCCAAGCCGATGGACAAATGGCTGAAATACACCGTGGAGAGCGCCCTCGCCGCCAACGAAAATGTCTGGCGCGGTGATTTCCTCACCGGCAAGGTCGCCAAGGGCAACGCCCCGGCGCAGAAGGTTCTCTCCGACATCCTCGCCTCCTCCAAGGCGGGTAACGCCGCCGTGCCGTTTTTGCGCACGCTCCTCAGCCAGGAGGAGACCTCGAAGGAAACCCGCAACAAGGCGATGACCGCGTTGACGGCGATGAAAGGAAACACCAACAAGGGCCGCGAGGTGTTCGTGCGCGCCTGCACGGCCTGCCACAAGGTGGGTAACGGCGAGGGCAACGAATTCGGGCCGAACCTGCATCAGGTGGCCACACGCCTCAAGGACCGCTACAAGCTGGTCGAGTCGGTGATCGACCCCAACGCCGAGGTGGACAAGAAGTACCTCTCCACCCGCATCGCCACCGCCGATGGCAAGATCTTCTCCGGCCTGGTGATCTCGGACACGCCCAAGGAAGTGGTGCTGTTCGACGGCAAGGAGAAGCGCGTGATCAAGGTGGCCGACATCGAGGCGCGCGAGTTGCTCAAGCAGAGCAGCATGCCCGAGGGGTTGGCGGGCACCATGGCCCCCGTCGAGTTCCTCGACCTGATGGAATACATCGCCTCGCTGAAGTGATCGGGGGCGGCACAAGCCGGACTATGATTTCGGAGGTTCAGGCTTGCAAGGCCCGGCCTCCCGGTGAACGCAACTTACTCCCCGTTGGCGGGCGTTGTGTTCATCGCCGTGGCGGTGCCATTGGACCCTGTGTTGGTGCCGCCCGACTTGAAGGCCTGAGCCCTGGCCGGGTCGTGAAGCGAACCACCGCTGGCCAATAATGGATCGGCCTTGGGCGCGACCGCCACCGGCGTCGGCCCTTGGGTGGTCTTGCAGGCGGGGACCACGAGAACCAGTCCCAGCCACCATGCGCGCGCCATGAGTCACCTCCCGTTCCGTATGGGAACAGGAAACTCTTCCACGCGCACAAGGCCCGGCGGCGAAAGCACCCGTTCTTGAGAGATTTTTTTGAATTCCTGGTTGGTTCTTCCGACAAGGGCCGCGCGACCGTTGCAACCCTCACGGTCACCCCACGGTCTCGAGATACTCAATACCGTTGCCTTCACGGGTCAAAAGGGCCTCGATTTCAAGAAACAAGACGCGGTTGGGGCCCATGCACGACGCGCACGCCCCATGCAGCCTGACCTGGGCCGCTGGGCCGTCGATCCCCACAACCTCGATCCGTCCGCCATCCGGGCCGAAATGGTCGAGGGCGACCGCGTCGCAGATTTCCTGCACTCTGCTCAGTCGGGGATCAGCCATGGCAGGCCTCCACCGCCCGGCGCGCCAGTTCCACATCCGTCCTGAGCTGGTGGACCAAGGCCTCGGGTCCTGAAAAACGGGCCGGGTCGCGCAGTCGGCTGACAAAATCGAGCGCCAACATTTGGCCATATAGGTCGCCCGAGAAACCGATCAGGTGCGCCTCCACCCGGGGGATTGCCACCCCGAATGTGGGCAGGGGGCCCAGATGCACGGCGGAAGGCCACCGGGATCCATCGGGCAGGGTGGCAAGGGCGGCGTAAACCCCGGAGGCCGGCACCAGCGTGGCGCATTCCAAATTGGCGGTGGGGAATCCTATTTTCCGACCGCGTTGGTCACCCCTTCCGACGGTTCCACGCAATCGGTACGGGCGCCCCAGAAGGCGCGAGGCCAAAACGACATCGCCCGCCTCAATACCCGCGCGAATGCGGGTGCTGGAAACGGTTTCGCCATCCAGGATGACGGGTTCCGTCTCCACCAGTTCCACGCCCCCCGCCTGGCAAAGCTGGCACAAAGTGGCCATGGTGCCGGTGCGGTTTTTCCCGAAGCAAAAATCCGGCCCCTCCACCACGCCGCGGGCAGCCAGGCCGGCCACCAGCACACGGTTGAAAAATTCGCCAGCGGGCAGGTCGAGCAGTTCCCGCGTGGGGGCGATGGCGACTGCCCGATCAGCACCAATGGCGCGAAGGGCCTCGAGGCGGTCGGCAAGAATTGTCAATGGCGCCGGGGCGGGAAGGTCGGGCCTGAGCACGGCGCGGGCATGGGGCTCAAAGGTGACCGCGACCACGGGAGCATTGCCGCCAATCCGGTCGGCCAGTCGCCTCGAGGCGCGCAACAGGGCGGCATGGCCCAGATGGGCGCCGTCGAAATGCCCTATGGTCACCACGCCGTGGCGGCAATCGGGCGGAAAGGCGGCCAGTGGATCGAGCACTGTCATGATGCGGGCATTCTAGCACCGGCATCTGGTACGATGACCAAATGCCAGGTCGGCTGGACTGTCGCTGCCCGAGGCGGGGTTCGCTCCGACCGACGGGGGGAGGAAAGTCCGGGCTCCACAGGGCGCGGTGGTGGCTAACGGCCACCGTCCGAAGGAGGGGCCTTCCGGGAAACCGGAAGCGCGCCGCCGAAGGATAGGGAAAGTGCAACAGAAAACATACCGCCGGCCGCGTTCACGCGGTGGCAAGGGTGAAAAGGTGGGGCGGCTTAGCCGCTTAATGTAAGAGCCCACCAGCAGCCGGGTGACCGGCTGGCTTGGCAAACCCCACCGGGAGCAAGACCAAATAGGAGGGGAGGGCCTGCCCGGCCCGCCAACACCCTCGGGTAGGTCGCTTGAGCCTTCGGGCAACCGCTGGCCTAGAGAAATGACCGTCACCCGGGGCTTGTCCCCGGGAACAGAACCCGGCTTACAGGCCGGCCTGGCATTTTCCATTCATGCCCGCGGGCCCGCACCCGGCCCTCCTCGTCAACAATCAATATCGTGGGGCTGGTCGCCGTGTCCCACGCCGCCCGCGACCGGCCCGCGGGATCGGCCAGGCGCCTCAATTTTGAAAACCCGGGCCTGGCCAACAGGGCCTCCGCGCCCGGACCCTGGCACACCGCCACCACATCCACCCCCGCGCGCCCGGCCGCCCAAGCCTCCAAGGCCGGCAACTTGTCCCAGCAGGCCAGGCAATCGGGAGAAAAGCAATACACAATGGCGGCCCTTCCCGGGGCGGGGATGTCCAACCCTTCCACCCGGGCCAGCGTCTCTCCCTGCGAATCGGATCCGTCATCAAGTGTCGCCACCCGCCTCAACCTGTCTTGGATGGAGCGGGCGGATCGGTAAAGGATACTTTTTTCATTGTCGTCAAGCCCGGGCTGCGGCAGCATTTTTCCCGGTATGCCCTTGTCCAACAACTCGGTGAAACGGGCCCGGGAAAGCTCCTGCCATGGGTCGCGGAACATGGGCGCCTGGCCCGCCACCGTTCCGTCCTCCCGGCCATGGCATGAGGCGCAACGCGAGTCAAACAACGAGGCGCGTGCCGGACCGGGAAAAACCGCCTTGGGGACGGGGCGGACAACGCAACGCTCCCGCCACCACCAAGCCCCGCCCAAGCCCCCGGCAAACGCCGCCAAGGCCAAAATCACCTTCAAGATGCCACGGCTATCAATCACAGCAACAAGCCCCGGTCGGTTTCGCCCGGGCCAACACCAAATTCCGCCCGGCTTGGTCCTGTTCGAACCAGGCCACCAGCATTCCGGAAATCGGATCCATCGCGGCGGACGGACGGGTCGGCACGCCATCCGAACCTGTGGACAGCGCCTTCGCGGGCATCCAAGCGCCCGTGCGGGCGTTGCGGAATGCAGCAACCACCTCCGTCTTGCGGTTACCGTTTTCTACGAACGACTCGAGCCAAGCCGCTCCCAAGGCGCTACCGCCCGCTGCCACTCGGGGTTGCGATTGCTCCCCGTCATGAAGCAAGGGCAGGGGTTCCGCCTTCCAGGGCAGCGACGCCAACGATCCTGTGGCCGCGAACACTCGCCTTTTCTGCTCCGCCGCGTCCATCCAGACCGTGGTGATCAACTCCCCCGATTCCGCCATCGATGGGCCGTCGTGCGGGCAGGCCTGGAATTTCCAGCGCCTGTCCGACACGGGCCCGGCTTTCTGGAATTCCTGAGCGCCCTTGGGCCGCCAGGCCAAATGAATATCACGGCATCCATCCACGGAATGCCTGAAGGCCACCAACTCATCACCCCGAGCGTTGATGAGCGTTTCCAGATCGCAACATGGGCAGATCCCCTTGTTGTCGGCGCCTTGGTCAACCAGGGTGGAGGCGGTGGGGGTTGAGTCGATCCGGGTGGAGGCGAACGGTTGCTGGCCCGCGCCGCGGTTGTCGAGCCAGGCGGCCAGCAGGCGGCCGTCCACTCCGGCGGCAAGGGCGGTGTAGTGGACCTTGCGGACCTCCGGTCCGTGCAACGGCACCGGATCCGTGAACACCTCGCCGTTGGTGGTGGAGCATGACACCAGGCGCCCACCCTCGGTATCACCGGGTTCGCACCAGGCGAGGTGAAATTTGCCACCTCCCCATGCCAACCTGGGCAGGGGTTGCGATTCCATCAGCCGGTCTTGTCCGCCCATTTTCGCCATGTGCCTTCGGACGGGAATGGTGCGAACGACCCGAGGCTGTGAAAAGGACAGGCCCCTGTCACCGCTCACCAAAATCAGGATGCTGTTGGTGTCGGGCCCGGTGCGGGAATTGCACGCCACCAGCACCGTGCCATCTGGCGCCAGGGCGATCGCTGGCCGTTCACGGTCGAGCGCCGCGTCCGCGGCGGTGAGTGGAAACCGCGCCACCACGGACGATTGGCTCTCGGCACATGAAATACCGGCCTGGTCGCAATCCGGGCATGGGAGATCCCGGAAAAGAACGATACCAGCCGCGACCCCGGCGGAAGCCAAAAGCCCGCACAACAACATCCATCGCATCGTTCAGGTCTCCGTTTTAGCCTCAGTTGGCGGGGGCGATCTCGCCCCCGGCGCGGGTGGCCATGCCGAGCCATGCCTGGGCGTTGACCGAATTGGACACGAAACGGGTCGACCCGTCGCACATGCCGACATTCACCCCCCCGGGATGCCTGCCGCGCGCCGCGAACCAACCGCGGCCATGGGCGCCACAGTCAAGGGCAGGGTCGTTGGGAAGCAGCGTGGTGTTGAACACGCTGTTCCAATCCCTTCCGCCCCAGAACCAGGTGCTTCCGCGCATGACACCCCAGGCCCTGCTGCCCGTGTCGCATTCCGCGGGGCGTGAAGTGACCACCGCCGACCCCCGAAGCCAACCCCCCGGCATCACGCTGTTGGAGGCGAAGGTTCCTGTGTTGAGCGACACATAGTAACGGCCCGAGGGATCGGGAACTCCCGCGGAGTTGGCGGGCGCGGGCAGGCCAGGCCCCAGCAGGCACTCCGAGGCCATGAGGGTGTTGGAGGAACCGTCGAGGATGTCGCGGTAACTCAGGCGCGACCCGTACCAGAACATGCCATCAGTGGGGAACTGCGCGTCGTAATTCACCTGGCTGGCCGTGGCGGTGCCGGAACCCATGTTGAAAACATAATTGGTGCCGGCGGTGGCGAAGGTGGCGGGGGTGGCGGCGCGCGTCTGGTTGGAGAACAACGGATTTTGCCCATCGCTGGGGCAGAGGAATGTTTTCACGACCGTCGAGCAAGCCGCGTCGTGCACCGGGTTGATGTCGCCCCTCCAGCCGCTGAGCGTGGCGGGCTTGGTGTAGTCGATGAGGTTTTGCAACTGTCCCTGCTCGATGTAGGGAAGCACATTCGCCAGCACCCCGAAGGCGTACGAGGCGTTGATTTGCCCGGCGGGAGCGCCATCGTTGAGGGCGGGGAAATATCCCTTGCCGGATTCATGGTTGATGGCGCCGAGAACCACCTGCTTGAGGTTGTTGGCGCAACTCATGCGGTTGGCGGCCTCGCGCACCTTTTGCACGGCGGGCACCAGCAGGCCGATCAAAACGGCGATGATGGCGATGACCACAAGCAACTCGATGAGCGTGAACGCCGGGCGCAAACGCCCC
>CAWUNZ010000210.1:0-6115 GCA_963923445.1 uncultured bacterium | reverse complement strand
TCTACACCTAAGCCTTCGTCGGCAGCGTCAGATGTGTATAAGAGACAGTGGACTGGTACACCGAATACTTGAAGCAGGCGATGCACCGCTCCGCGTTTCAAACCCGTTCTTTCGCCGTCGAGAAAAGGGCAGACGGATTGTTTAACCTGATCGCGGACACCGAGGAGGATATCGCGGAACTCGACAAGTCGGCCACTGGTCCCTCCGCCGGGTTCATCGACGCCCTGACCCATGGAAACGGCATTTATGCCGAGGCTATCAAGGCGATGCCGAACACGCAGGACGACTTTGACTCCAGAACCCCTGTCCACAAGCGGATTTCAACCGCCAACCGCACATTCATGGTCACTTACCTGAGTCCGTTTCCCGGAAGGCCACCGAACTGGATGATCGGCTTCCTGCTCGATGAGGCGGATCTCTTTCGTGGAGCCACGCAACAGCTTTATTTGAACCTTGCCTTGGTAGCGGTGGGCTTGGTCATCGCGATCGCGGCAACCGCTTGGATTTCGGTCAAGGCGGTTCAGCCCATCGAAAGCGTGACCGCTATGGCCGGCAAGCTTGAGCGACTCGAGATCGACGAGGCGGGCCAGGGAAAATCATCCGCCATCCGGGAAGTAGACGATCTCCGTCGGGCCATCGGCCGGGCCGCCGTGGGGCTGAAATCGTTCCTCAAGTATGTGCCGCAGGAACTGCTCAAGGGGTACATGGCCAGCGGGGAACATGCCCACACCGGGGGAATGCTTCGGAATGTCACCGTGGTTTTCATCGATATCCGCGATTATTCCTCGGTCTCGGAAAAACTCGGACCCATGCCGCTTGTCAACCACCTCAACGCGTTCCTCGAGGAAGTGTGCTCTTCCATCGCCGCCCGGCAAGGAACCATCGACAAGTTCATCGGTGATTCCGTCATGGCGTTCTGGAATGCCCCCGAGGCTGTGGAGGGACACGAGGGAGAAGCCTGCGCCGCCATGCTCGATTGCATTGACCGCGTCGCCCGGGCCTCCACCGATTGGACGACCCAAGGCTTGCCCCTTTGGCAACCGTGTATCGGCATCCACACCGGCGAGGTGATCGTCGGCAACATCGGATCAAGCGCGAGGCTCAACTACACCATCATCGGCGACGCCGTGAACCTCGCCAGCCGGATTGAGGGGCTCAACAGGGTTTATGGCACCCAGACCCTTATCTCGGAGGCCACCCGCGCCAACATCGGTGGCGATTTCCTCACCCGCCCGGTCGACCTCGTGGCCGTCAAGGGAAAGTCTTTTCCCGTGCTGGTTCACGAACTGCTGGGGTGGAAAAGCAAAGCACCCGAAAAACTTGTCGAATTGGCGGCCTCCACCGCTGCCGCTCATGCCCATCTGGTTGGTCGGAATTACGGTCAAGCCCGACGCGACTACGAGGGCATCCTGTCCAGGCACCCCGACGACGGGGTGGCGAAAGTCATGGCGCAACGCTGCGCGGAACTGGAAAAATCTCCGCCCCCGGCTGATTGGTCGGGAGTGTTCAGGCTGAAAATGAAGTAAAGCCCTTCCCCCTAGGCCCGCGCGGCGCGCTCCGAACCGTTGAGCCACTGGCGCATCCGGCCCAGTTCCGCCGTCCAGCCGTCCGAGGCCCGAATCGCCAGGAAAGCATCGTACATGAGGTCGATCGTCTCCAGGAAATCGCGGAGAAAACCGATCCGCTCCTCATCGCGGACACGCTCGTTGTCCCCCTCGGGCGCCGGGAGTTTCAGCCCCGAAACCGCCAAGGTTTCCGCCGCCAGTGAGAACTCATACTGCTGGTCTTGCCGGGAGATGATGAGCCCCATCTTCCGGGGCAGCTTGCCTGATTGCAGGGCCCGCTTGGCTTCCGGCAAGCGGGTGGGCGAATCGCTGCTGATCGTCTCCTTGCCGGTTTCACCCATGGGGCATTCCAAGGTCAGCGTTCGCACCGGCAGGATCGCGACCTCCGATTTGTCAGCCAATTCGAGCGAATCACCCCGCTCCTCCACGACGAACCAAAGCCATGTCAAAAACTCATTTCCAAGGAAGTCGCGGCTGGCGTCATCCGGCGACCAGTGCATGCGGTCGGTTGACCTGCCTGGGACCAGGGACGATGGCGTGGCGTCGTCGATGGCCCTGGTCAGGTTGCGGGTTTCGGCCAGCAGGAAGGCGTGCCGGCCCGCGGCCAACGGCTCAAGCCCCGTGCCGAAGGTTTCGTCAAACAGGGGGTACAGTCGGTCCAGGGCGGGCGCACTTGCGCCTGAAACCATGACCTCTCCCGAGGGCAGGTCCCACAAAATCCCGTGCGCCTTGCGTTTCACGAACCTGCCGTCGCGGGCTTCCTCCTCAAGCCTTTCCTTGGCCCGGTCCTTGGCCTCGCGGCGTTGGCGGTTGCTTGGATTTCCCGAAGGGTTCGAGGCTGAAAGGCTTTCCAGTTCCTCCGCCGTGTAGGCGCGCAGAAGGTCGGGCGGAATCTTGAAGGCGTCGATGCGCAGCGCCCATTGGAGGGTGTCGGCAACAATGTTCTTGGCCAGATCGAACTTGCGGTCGAGGATGTGGTCCCCGGCGATCCATCCCGAGTCGATGCCATCCGCGGAAGCGACCGCTGCCCTGCCGTTGCCGATTTTGTGCTTGTTGAGGGCTTCAAGGGTTTCCGTGGAAAATATGTCGGGTTTGGCGCCGGTGGGACGAAAACGGGCAAACGATAACCTGGAACCAAAGAACCCCATCGCTGCGCCCCCTGCCTGAATCGCACGGTAAGTCTGAAAAGACAAGATAGCGGGTTGGGGCGGTCCTTGCCGGCCCTCGGCGGGCTTGCCAACGAATCGCCAACAACCAGAAGGCCCCCGGTGTTGCTTGATTGGACGGCAAGACAACGCTGAATCGCGGCCAATGCCCAATGTGATTTGACCCTTGCGGGCACCGGTGTTAGGTTCAGCCAAGCTGTTTGCATCAGGCCGGGCGACGGGGAAGGAAGGCAAACCATGGGAAAGACCGGGGATGACGCCGCGGCGCCCGATGAAAAGGGCGGGGAATCCAAGCCCAAGGCCGCTTCCAGCCGCAAGGGCAAGGCCCCCAAGGGGGTCTGGGGCCTGGACCTCGGCCAATGCGGCCTCAAGGCCATCCGCCTGGAGGAACGCGACGGCCAGGTGGTGGCCACCCACTTCGATTACATCGAACACGCCAAAATCCTGAGCCAACCGGATGCCGACAAGGACCAACTCATCCGCGAGGCCTTGGTCCAGTTCATGCAGAGGAACAAATGGCGCGGAGACCACATCTCGGTGAGCGTTCCGGGCAAGGCCGGCCTTGTGCGCTTCGTGAAGCTGCCCCCGGTCGAGGAGAAGCGGGTCAAGGATATCGTCGCGTTCGAGGCCAAGCAGCAGATTCCCTTCAAGCTTGAGGAAGTGGTTTGGGACTTCCAGAAGATCGGCGCGGGCATGGTGATCGACGGCTTGGCCATCGACACCGAAGTCGGCCTGTTCGCCATGAAGCGGGATGTCATTTCCAAGGAAATGCAAGGCTACCGCGACGCCAAGCTGGAGGTGACCACCATCCAGATGGGCCCGCTGGCGCTGGCCAACTACCTGGTTCACGACTTGCTCAAGATCGACCCGCCCGAACCCGGCGCGGAAGAAATGGGAGACATGGGCGGCGGCGGAAAATGCGTGGCCGCCCTTGATATCGGCGCCGAGGAATCGACCTTGGTGGTCACCGATGGCGGCAAAATCATCATGCAAAGGCCGGTGAATGTGGGTGGCAACCACTTCACCCGCGCCCTGACCAAGGATTTCAAACTCACCTTCGGCAAGGCGGAGCACCTGAAACGCAACGCCGCCAAGGGCTTGGGCAAGGATGGTCCCGACCTGAAAACCATCCTCACCTCGCTCAAGCCGGTGCTCACCGACCTGGTGAACGAACTTCAGCGGGCCCTCACCTACTTCACCAACACCAACCGCAACGCCGAGATCGAGTACCTGGTCGGCCTTGGGAACGCCTTCAAGCTCCCCGGGCTTCAGAAGTACCTGCAAGACAAGCTCGGCATCGAAGTGAAGCGCCCGGTGACATTTGAACGAGGCGAACTGTCCGAAATCGGCGGGCAAGCCAGCTTCAAGGACAACTTCCTGTCGTTCTCGGTGGCTTATGGCCTTGCCCTGCAAGGATTGGGCAAGGGGCAGATCAAGGTCACGCTGCTGCCGCCGGAGATCAAGTTCGAGCGAATGATCCGTGCCAAAAAGCCTTGGGCCGCCGCCGCCGCCGCGGTCCTGCTGCTGGGCCTGGCCGGCCTTGCCGCTGGTAGCTACTACCAGGCTAGGCCCTACATCGATCCCGAGGTGACGAAGGAGGTCGGCACCTCCAAGAGCATCAAGGGCAAGGTGGACAGCGGGATCGCCGAATTCAAGAAGATTCAGGACGAGACGACCGCCGAGGAGAAGAAGGTCAAATCGTCCGTCGCCGGACAGGAGGAGCGGTACAACTGGCTCGAGTTGATGACCTTTGTCAACGAGGCGGTTCCCAGGCCTGACGGCACCAACCTCTACGCGCCCAAGGCCCGCGAGTACTTCGAGGGTTGGCGTGTTCCCTGGGCGGAATGGAGCAAGGAGATCGAGACCGCACCCACGCCCGAACGCCAGCAGGTTCTAAAGCAATGGTTATCAAGCCTTCAGACCGACTGGGCACGCCAGTTCAAGGCGAACAATGCCAAGGACCTGGAACTGCTGCCTCTGCCGGCGTTCCCCCTTTCGGACCAGAAATTGCAGACAGTTCAGGACCAATACCAGCGAGCCAAGGACGAGAAGAAAGCGTTCTTCCGACCCAAGAAAGGCTCCGAGGCCTACGAGACATACCGCGCCACCCAAGGTCAGGTTCGGGAATCCGCCACCGGCGAATTGCCTGAAGGCGCCCAGGATCTGGTTCAGGTGAACATCGAGTCGGTCACCTGCCGCTACACGGACAAGCTCGACAACTTCTGGAACGGCATGCTGAAGGACAAGACCTTCAGCAGCCAAAAAACGGAACGCGTTCGTCCGGTTGAGCATCAGAAGTCACCCCCCGAGGGCGAGGGTTGGGTGGTCGAACTGCGTGGTTACACCTTCCACTGGGATGAAGTGAACTTCGTCAATCGGGCCGTGGTGGACAATTTGGCGGCTTGGGGAGTGCGCAACAATCTGGTTGCCGCGGCGGTTGTGCCGATGCCGCCTGCCGTGGTCGGCATGCCCCCGGCACCGGTAGCACCCATGGGGCCCATGGGAGAAGCCGGAACTCCCACCGAGGGAACAGCACCCCCCACCGCCGGGCCGGTGGTGAACCGCATGAGTCATTTCACCCTCTTCCAATACGACAGGTCCGCCACGACCTCCCGGACAAACTTCCGGTATCAGCCCGGCGCCATCCTCGCCTCACTGATTGGCGGCGGCGCGCCCGGCGGCGCCGCTGGCCCCGGAGCCATGATGGGCAGCGGCGGTAGCCCAGGAGAGATGCCACCAGGTGGATCGGGAATGCCCGGCGGAGATGCTGGTGCTGGCGGCAATGCCCGGGGGTCCTGGAAACCGTTGGGAAGTGCCGGAGCAGGTGCGGGCGCTGGAGTTCCCGGATTGTCGGGAACCGGCAGTCCGGGTGGTGATGGCGGCATGATGCCTCCTGGTGGCCCGGCCCCGGGAATGCCTGGGATGCCCGGAATGCCCGGCGGTGCCGGTGGCGCGCTCCCCGGAGGAAGACCCGGTTCCGCCCTTCGCACCGAGTTCCTGATTTACTTCATCTGGAAAGAGCCGAAGCCTTCCGACGAGCTTCGTGATTTCCCGGCCGCCACCGCCGAGGCTGGCGCCGCCGCCAAGTATTACTCTGAAAAAACCACCCCCGCCGTGATTCGCGCCGCCCGTCAGCTTCCGTACACCCTCAGGGCCGGCGGTCTTCCCAATGAACCGCTTCCGCCCATTCCGCCCTTCGAGAAGCCGGCAACACCTCCGGGTGAGGCGGCTCCTTCTCCCACCGGGATCCTGCCACCGGGTGGGGCGCCAGCCGCACCCGGTGGAACCATTCCGCCTGGAATGCCACCGGTTCCCGGCACTGTGCCTCCCGCTGGCCCCGCGCCGGCACCCGGAAACGCACCGGCGCAACCCGCCCCCCTGTCT
>CAWUNZ010000209.1:0-6129 GCA_963923445.1 uncultured bacterium | reverse complement strand
TGGTACGGAAGAAAAACGTGCTCGCAACCATGATGCAGAGCATGGTCGCCCTGTCCGTGGTGGGCCTCTACTGGGTCGCGATCGGTTACAGCCTGGCCTTCGGTCCTTCGGTGGGTGATTACGGCATCATTGGCTGGTCGCCCAAGTTGGTCTTCCTGAACGGTGTGAAAACCGACGACTACCTTCCCGCTTACAACGTGACGGTTTACGCCCATGTGATGTTCCAAGGCATGTTCGCCATCATCACTCCGGCGCTGATCTCGGGCGCCTTGGCCGAGCGCATCCGTTTCGGCCCCTATGTGATCTTCATGATTCTCTGGGTCACATGCGTTTACTGCCCGTTGGCGCACATGGTCTGGGCCTTCGACTGGTTCTATGACACGCCCGTCGATGTGACCAAGGGACTCGGCGGTTCAGCCGTCGGCCTGCTCGGCAAAATGGGAGCCTTGGACTTCGCCGGTGGAACAGTCGTGCACATCGCGGCCGGAGCGGCGGCTCTTTCCTCGATCCTGGTTCTCCGCAAACGGATCGGCTACCCCGAGCAGCCCATCCATCCAAACAGCCTCGTGTTGACCCTCACGGGCGCCGGATTGCTTTGGTTCGGTTGGTTCGGCTTCAACGGCGGCAGCGCCGTCATGAGCAATGCCTTGGCCACTTCGGCGTTCGCGGCCACCCAGGTTGCCGCCGCCGCGGGCCTGAGCTGGGTGCTGGTGGAATGGCTCCTGCGTGGCAAGCCTACCGCCTTGGGCTTGGCATCGGGTATCGTTGCCGGCCTCGTCGCGGTGACTCCCGCCTCGGGTTATGTCACCATCTCGGGAGGCGTCGCCATCGGCCTGCTGGCCGGTGTGATTTGTTACTTGGCCGTGTTCCTGAAATCGAAACTGGGCTACGACGACAGCCTCGACGCCTTCGGGGTGCACGGCGTTGGTGGATTCCTTGGCGCGGTGCTCACGGGATTGTTTTGCTACTCCTCCGTGAACTCCGCTGGCGCTGATGGATACTTCGCTTTTCAGGTTCGGGAGGCCCGTGTCGCCGAACTCAAGGCCTCGGCCAAGCTTCAGGATGTAGCCAGCATCGAGAAGGCCCTGCCCGCGCTCGAGGAAGCCAAGGGCAAAGCGACCGAGGAATTCGACAAGGCCAAGACGGCTTTCTCGGATGAAAAGGACGACAAGAAGAAGGAATCTCTCAAGGCGCCCATGGAGGCGGCCTACAAGAAAATGGCCGAGGCTGACGGCAAGTTCGCCGAAGCGGGCGAACTGAAGGCCCTGATTGAAAAGACGGAATCCTTGGCTAAGGACGGCAAGGGACCGCTGACTCAGTTGGGTATTCAGATTTACGCCTCGTGCTTCGCGCTGGTCCTGGCCTTGGTGTTCAGCGGCATCCTCACAGGTGCCGTGCATGCGGCGACAGGCTTTAAATTCACGACCGATGCCGAATCCGAAGAGGAGGGATTGGACACCACGGAACATGGTGAGGTAGGTTTCGACATCGGGCCGGCCCTGCTGACGGCGGCCGACAGGCCGGGACCGATTCCCCGACCCGCGGTCGCGCCTCCCTCCGGTGGAAAGCGATTCACCTTGGCGGTGGAAGGGGTCAACTCGACATTGCTCCACAAGGCATGGTCTGACATGTGCCAGGAAGGTACGACTCCGCCCCCGGGAGAGTTCAAGATCATCTACCCGAATGTGAGCACCGTCTCGGGCAACAAGTTCCGGTTTTCCGGGGGTGATTCCGCCACCGCCCGCGACGCCATGGCCCGACTGCTCCAGCGATCCCTCGGGTCGGGGATCAAGGTCACCGTCGAGGCCTGATCCATCAAGGGGGCGCCTGGCTGACTTCCGGCGCCCCCGATTCCCCCACCCAATCCCAAAAACATCAGAAAGGTTATATCCATGAAGTTGATTGTCGCGATCATTCGACCTGAGCGCCTCGAGGCGGTGCAAGTCGCCTTGAACTTGATTGATGTGTACCTGATGACAGTGAGCGAGGTTCGAGGCTGTGGCCGGCAACGGGGCCACACCGAGGTGTACCGCGGTTCCGAGATCCAGCCTCGTCTCATTCCCAAGCTGAAAATCGAGATCGCCGTGACCGACCCGTTCGTCGAGGCGACCATTGAAGCCCTGATCCACGGTTCGCGCACCCCCGAAACAGGGAAGGTGGGCGACGGAAAGATCTTTGTCATTCCCTTGGAGGATTGCATCAGGATTCGCACAGGGGAACGAGGGGGCACCGCCATCGGTCCCTGATCCGTCTTGCCCGACGCCCAGGGGCACTGGCCTGCCGGCTTGGAAACAAACCGGCAGGCCTTTCTTGTTTTCGTAGGATGGATTGAGGTGTCCTTTCCAAGGCATGGAATTCAACCATGATCGCCCTCGTGCTGCTGGCCGTCTGCGGGCAATCGCCTACCCTCCTCGACCAATACATTTCCCAAAAGGATGATTCTTTTCAGTGGAAGCTTGATTCGGTCCGGGATATTCCCCTTCTGGGGAAGATCCACCACCTGAAGCTGACCTCGCAAACCTGGCAGGGAATGCCCTGGGAACACGACCTGCTCCTGCTGGAACCGACTGGAACCGCGGGTTCGGAAACGGTCATGCTCCTCAATACTGGCGGCAAGCCCAGCACCGGCAACCAAGCCTTGGCGCTGGCGATCGCCAGCAAGCTGAAGGCCCCCTTGGCGGTCCTTTACCAAATTCCCAATCAGCCGATTTATGGCAAGACTGAAGATGGCCTCATCGCTGAAACATTCGTCCGCTATCTGGATGGGGGCGGAAAGGATGCTTCTCTCCCCCTGCTTTTCCCGATGGCCAAGTCTGTCATGCGCGGAATGGATGCCATCGAGGCCCACACTTCCAAGGTTTGGCCAAGGCCTGCCAAGAAGTATGTGCTGACCGGGGCCAGCAAGCGCGGATGGACCACCTGGTTGACCGGCGCCGTTGACAAACGAATCGTGGCCTTGGCGCCCATGGTGATCGACACGCTCAACATGCTGGAGCAGTTTGACAATCAATTGAAGTCCTTCGGCAAGCCAAGCGAGCAGATCAAGGATTACACGGAACGGAAATTGGTGCCGCTTCCGCCGGGCGAGACGGCGAGAAAGCTTTGGGCTGGGGTTGATCCCTACCTGTACCGTGAGCGCGTCCAGCAGCCCAAGCTGATCCTCAATGGCGCCAATGACCCGTACTGGACGGTGGACGCGCTCAATCTTTACTGGGACGATCTACCGGGAAGCAAGCATGTGCTGATCGTTCCCAACGCCGGGCACAACCTTGATGAGAAAACCGATGCCTCCCCCAGAAAAACCGACCGTGCCCTGGCCAGCCTGTCGGCGTTTGGCAGGGCCGCGATCAAGGGCAAAACTCTCCCGGATTTCCAATGGGCCTACGAGGGTAACCAGAATAAACCCGTGCTGCGCATGACAGGCGCGGCGCGGAAGATGGAATTGTGGGTCGCCGAAGCGCCGACCCGGGATTTCCGTCAGTCCCGTTGGAACCGCGAGGAACTTCCCCTCATGGAGTCCAATCCCCCGAAAGCCCAAGTGGCGCTCAAGGTTCCTGAAAAGGGATACCGGGCTTACTACGGCATGGGTGAATTCGTCGATGCTGGCGAACCCTTCTGGCTGAGCACCCAGGTGCGCGTGGTTGGATCACCCTGACTGTATCAATGATTGAAAACCAAAAAGCACCGGGGGTGGCAACGGCCACCCCCGGTGCTTTGGTCTAAAGGAATCCGGATCAGGAAGCGCCCACGAGACCGTCAAGGACCCGTTCGTAAGCCGCCTGGGGCTGAACACCCACCTGACGGTTCACTTCCTTGCCACCATTGAAAATCAGAACGGCAGGGATACCAGAAATGTTGAATTGAACCGCGATGTCTGGGGAGGCATCGGTGTTGAGCTTGGCCACCTTGACCTTGCCATGGTACTTGGCGGCAAGTTTGTCGATGGTCGGACCAAGGGCCCGGCAAGGCCCGCACCATGGTGCCCAGAAATCAACCAAAACTGGAACGGTGCTGGAAATCACCTCGGTATCCCAGTTGTCCTTGGTCAATGCGAGAACGCCTTCAGCCATGTTCAAACACTCCGAAACGGGGGACAAACTCACCGCTCAAGAAAAACCTGACCTATTGTTAGTCAGGAAAACGAAATCACTCGGCATCCATCCCATCAGGGCTCAAGGGACGGGGACTCCCTTCGGGACGGCCGCCGGGTTGGTCGCCCTTGCCCTCAAGGCGCAACACATCAAACCGAGCCAAGAGAGGCTTGAGGTCGAGGATGGCGCTGGCGCAGGCGCGCAGTTCACCGCCGATCGATTGCTCGATGGTGGCCACTTCGACCCGGATGCCGCGTCGTCGAAGGCTGATTCCAAGGTGTGCGAAGTCGGGGTCACCGGTCAGCAGAACAACCGTGTCGGGGCGAATCTGGTTGACCAGGTCCATGGCATCCACGGCCATGAGGAGGTCGACATCAGCCTTGTAATGATTGTCCCCGCTGGGAACGCCGTCCTTGGTGATCACCAGAAAGCCGTGAATGCGGAGCCAATGGACAAAACGCAGCTTGCGGGCCCGGAGTTCCTGAAACTCGGGAACAAATATGGGGGGCAGACCCACATACACGACGATTTCGCCCACATTTTCAGCACCCTCGCCCTCATCGAGCAGGTACTCGCGCACGGCGATCCAATCGATGCTTTTGTTCAGGCTCCGGGCCGCGGACAACAGGTGGGATTCGTCTACCAACGCCAGAATGCGTTGTTGGGGCCGGTTACCGGTGGATGGAGTTTGCGACATGAAGTGGGTTTCCTGGAATTTGGGCGGTTGGTTGGTTAGGGAGTTTTGTAAAAGGAATCAGCACCTTGGCCTAATGAGTTTAAACGAAACCGCCGGGCACTCGGCTCAGCGTATCCCTCACAATAAACACATACATGAAAAAAACAAGGATTTAAGCCTTAGCGTCCACGGCCACCAGGACTTTCGTAAGCGGCGATCACCCTCTGGACGAGAGGGTGCCTGACGATGTCGGACTCTCCCAACTCCACGATGGCCAGACTCTCGATGCCGTCCAACCGTTCCACGGCATCCTGAAGGCCGCTGCGGGTGGAAGGGGGCAGGTCCACTTGGGTCATGTCTCCGGTGACAATGATCTTGGATCCCTGCCCCATGCGGGTGAGGAACATTTTCATCTGGGCCACGGTTGTGTTCTGGGCCTCATCAAGAATGATCGCCGCCTGATTGAGCGTGCGCCCGCGCATGAAGGCCAGCGGGGCGATTTCGATGACATCGCTTTCCGTGTAGCGTTTGACCTGCTCAGCGTCCATGAGGTCGTTGAGGGCGTCAAAGAGGGGCCTGAGATAGGGATTCACCTTGGCGGCGATGTCGCCCGGGAGAAAGCCCAAGCGCTCCCCGGCCTCGACCGCGGGACGAACCAGAACGATTTTCTTGACGACCGATTGCCTGAGCAGGCTGACAGCCATGGCGACTGCCAGCCAGGTTTTGCCCGTGCCAGCCGGCCCGACGCAGATGATGACATCGTTTTCGCGGAGAGCTTGCAGGTAGCGAGCCTGACCCTCGGTGCGGGCGCGGACCGACCTGATGGACAAGGGTGGGGAGGGAGCGGGGGCATTGGTAGCCGGGGAGTGGCTTTCGGGCTTGTTTTCAGGGACAAGCGTGATGACGCGGCCTTCCCCGCCCAGCGTTTTTTCCATGATTAGCCGGACATCATCGATGGTGAGCGCCCCCACCTTGCGCAATTCCGCGCGCATGGCGGCGAAAACCTTCTCGGCCTGATCCACCGCCTCCTCGGCGCCGCGGATCAGCACCTGATCGCCCCGGCCAATGACCTGAACCCCCAGGGTTTGACGGACCTCCTTGAGGAACTGGTCCCGGTTGCCGAACAGTAGCTGGGCCTCGTCGCGACTGTCCAGCGGGACAACGGTTTCCTTCATGGGCCAGGGATCCTCGGGGCCATCATCTCGATTCCTACAAACCAGATATAAGCTACCGGCCCGGCGAGCAGCAGGGCATCGACCAAATCGAGCATTCCGCCGAATCCAGGCAACAAGGTTGACGCGTCCTTTGAACCCTGGTCGCGCTTGATCAGGGATTCGGCCAAGTCTCCCAAGACACCGGCCA